>NZ_JBHSQS010000004.1:0-456359 GCF_042658605.1 Micromonospora vulcania
CCACCGCCGGCTCCGCCTCAAACTAACCCCCCCCCCCCCCCCCCCCCCCCCCCGGCCCGTGCCGCCCCTTCCGGGCCGTGCCAGCGCGCGCCGATCCGTGCCAGCCCGCGTCGATCTAGGGCAAATCGTTGTGAAGTGAGATCCACTCGCAGTGATTTGCCCTAGATCGGCGGGGCGCGGCGGGGCGGGGCGCGGGGGGCCGTGCCAGCCCGCGTCGATCTAGGGCAAATCGTTGTGAGGCGAGATCCACTCGCAGTGATTTGCCCTAGATCGGCGGGGCGCGACGGGGCACGGCGCGACGGCGCACGGCGCGACGGGGCACGGCGCGACGGCGCACGGCGCGACGGGGCGGCGCGACGGGGCACGGCGCGACGGGGCGGCGCGACGGGGCACGGCGGGACAGGGGTGCGGGTATGCAGGAGCCCCCGGTCCCGTGTGGGGACCGGGGGCTCCCGGCACGCTTTAGCTCAGCCGGCTTGCTCGGCGAGCTGGAGGAACTGCCGCTTGGAGGCGAGGGCCTGCTCGGCCTCCTTGATCCGGCGGGCGTCTCCGGCGCTCTGAGCCCGGGCCAGTCGATCCTCGGCCTCCGCCACCTGCGCCCGCATCTGGGCGAGCAGCGGGTTGTCTTCCTTGGTGGTACGACGCCACGCCGAGTCCATTACCTCGCGGACCTTGTCGTCGATGACGCGCAGCCGGCGCTCCAACCCGGCGGCGGCCTCGCGGGGCACCCGGCCGGCCTCGTGCCACTGGGCCTGGATATCGCGCAGCTTGGCCTGAGCGCCCTTCGGGTCCGCGTCGATGTCCAGTGCCTCGGCCTCGGCCAGCAGCGCCTGCTTACGCTCCAGGTTGCCGCGCTGCTCGTTGTCCCGAGCGGAGAAGACCTCACTACGGCGGCTGAAGAAGGCGTCCTGCGCGGCCCGGAATCGTTCCCAGAGCTTCTGCTCGGCCTCCTTGGAGGCGCGCGGCGCGGCCTTCCACTGGGTCATCAGGTCCTTGAGCTGGTTGGCCGTGGCCGCCCAGTCGGTGGACTCCTTGAGCTTCTCGGCCTCGGCGACCAGGTCCTCTTTGGCCGTCTGCGCCTGCTTGCGCTGCGCGTCCAGGGAGGCGAAGTGAGCGCCCCGGCGCCGGGTGAAGCCGTCCCGGGCAGCGGCGAACCGCTTCCACAACTCGCCGTCGGTCTTCTTGTCGACGCCGCGGATGGTCTTCCACTCGTCGAGGATCTCCTTGAGCCGGTCCCCGGCGGTCTTCCAGCCGGTGGACTCGGCGGCCAGCTTCTCGGCCTCCTCGACCAGCGCGGTCTTGCGGGCCAGGGCCTCGACGCGAGCGGCGTCCCGGGCAGCCCGCGCCTCGCCGGCCTTCTCCTCGGCGAGGGTGGCCAGCTTGTCCAGTCGTGCCGCCAGCGCGTCGATGTCACCCACCACGTGGGCCTCGGGGAGCGTGGCGCGGATCCGCTTGATCGTGCTCAGCGAGTGCCCGGCGTCCGCAGCGCCCGAGTTGAGCCGCGCTTCGGTCAGGTCCACCTCGGTCACCAGGTCGGCGAAACGCCGCGCGAAGTGCGCCAGGCCCTCCTCCGGTGCTCCCGCCTGCCAGGATCCGACCACCCGCTCGCCCTCGGTGGTCTTGACGTACACGGTGCCGTCCGCGTCCACCCGTCCGAAGGCAGTCCAGTCGCTCATGTGCCCATCCTCGTTCTCCCGGCGTCGAGGGAACCGACCCCCGTCGCCGCCACGGCGCAGCTAAGTTGCTTCCGGCATTGTCACAGGTCCAACCCCGTCCGCGTCGAGCGCCTATCGCCGACCGTGACCATACGGTGTCCTACGGCCCGAATGACTGGATCAGCGCGGAGACGCACCGGGGATTCCCGCTACGGTGAAGGTGTGCCACTGGTCGCCGCTGCCGTCTGCCCCCATCCGCCCCTGCTCGTACCCGAGGTGGCCGGTGCCGCCGCGCCGGAGCTGGACGACCTCCGGGCGGCCTGCGACACCGCCGTCGACCGGCTGTTGGCCGCCGCACCGGACTCCGTGGTGCTGCTCGGCGCCGGCCCGACGACCGGCCCGATCCGGCCACCGGCGACCGGCTCCCTGCAGCCCTGGGGCGTCGACCTGGACGTACCCCTGATCCCCGGCCAGCCGGACCGGGGCGCGGTGCTGCCGTTGAGCCTGACCATCGGCGCGTGGCTGCTGACCCGGCACGGCGTGCGTCCGCCGGTGACGGCCGTGCAGGTGGCCGCCGACGCCGGCCCGGCCGAGCTGGCCGCGCTCGCCGAGGAGATCTCGTCCCCGGACGCCCGGGTGGCGCTGCTCGTGCTGGGGGACGGGTCCGCCTGCCGAGGGGAGAAGGCCCCGGGGTACGACGACCAGCGCGCACGCCCGTACGACCAGCGGGTAGCCGCGGCCCTGGCCGGGGCGGACCTGGACGCCCTGCTCGACCTCGACCCGGCGTTGTCCGCGGAGCTGAAGGCCGCCGGCCGGGCGCCGTGGCAGGTGCTGGCCGGCGTGGCCCGGACGACCGGCGGCGGGTGGCGCGGCGAGCTGCTGCACGACGCGGCCCCCTACGGCGTCGCCTACTTCGTGGCGTCCTGGACACCCGCGTGAGCCCGGAGCGAAGCGGTGACGGGGCGCATCCGGTCGGCACGGTCGTCGCGGTGGTCGGCCCGACCGCAGCGGGCAAGTCGGCACTGAGCATCGCGCTGGCGCACGCCCTGGACGGGGAGGTCGTCAACGCCGACTCGATGCAGCTCTACCGGGGCATGGACGTCGGCACCGCCAAGCTGACCTGTGCCGAGCGGGAGGGGGTGCCGCACCACCTGCTGGACATCTGGGACGTCACCGAGCCGGCCAGCGTCGCGGAGTACCAGCGGCTGGCCCGCGCGGCGGTGGACGACATCCTGTCCCGAGGCCGGGTACCGCTGCTGGTGGGCGGCTCGGGGCTGTACGTGCGGGCGGTGCTGGAGCGCTTCGAGTTCCCGGGCACCGACCCGGCGCTGCGCGAGCGGCTGGAACGGGAGCTGGCCGAGGTCGGCCCCGCGCCCCTGCACGCGCGGCTGCGCGCCGCCGACCCGACCGCCGCCGAGGGCATCCTGCCCGGCAACGGCCGACGGATCGTCCGGGCACTGGAGGTGATCGAACTCACCGGCGCCCCGTTCACCGCGGCACTGCCCGAGCCGACGCCGTACTACCCGTCCGTACAGCTCGGCGTCGACCTGGACACCGGCCTGCTCGACGAGCGGATCGCGCTGCGGGTCGACCGGATGTGGGCCGACGGCCTGGTGACCGAGGTACGCGAGCTGGTCGGGCGTGGGCTTCCCGAGGGGCGGACGGCCAGTCGCGCACTCGGCTACCAGCAGGTGCTGCGCTTGCTCGACGGTGAGCTGACCGAGGGGCAGGCGCACGACGAGACGGTCCGGGCCACCCGACGGTTCGTCCGTCGGCAGCGCTCCTGGTTCCGGCGCGACCCGCGGATCCGCTGGCTGGACTCGGCGGCACCGGACCTGATCGAGGCCGCCCTGCGCCTGGTGCCCGCCACTGCGCGATGATGGAGGCGTGGAGTTCACCAAGGGCCACGGCACCGGCAACGACTTCGTCCTCCTTCCCGACCCGGACGGTCAGCTCGACCTGACCCCGGAGCTGGTCGCGGCGCTCTGCGACCGGCGGCGGGGCATCGGCGCGGACGGGGTGCTGCGGGTGGTCCGCGCGGCCAAGCACCCGGACGGGGCCGGGCTGGCCGGCGAGGCCGAGTGGTTCATGGACTACTGGAACGCCGACGGCTCGTTCGCCGAGATGTGCGGCAACGGCGCCCGGGTCTTCGTCCGCTACCTGGTCGACACCGGGCTGGCCACGCCGGTCGGCACGGCGCTGCCGGTGGCCACCCGGGCCGGGCTGGTGCGCGCGCTGGTCGACGGCGACACGGTGTCCGTCGAGATGCGCCGCCCCCAGCTGTACGACGGCTCCACCGCCGTCCTCGGCGGGCTGACCCTGCCGGGCACCGCCGTGGACGTCGGCAACCCGCACCTGGTCTGTGTCCTGCCGGCCGGGGTGGAGTTGTCCGCGCTGGACCTCACCACCGCGCCCGAGTTCGACCCGGCGGTCTTCCCGAGCGGCGTGAACGTGGAGTTCATCGTGGCGGGCGAGCCGGTCGACGGCGCCGATGAGCACACCCTGATGCGGGTGTACGAGCGGGGCAGCGCGGAGACCCTGTCCTGCGGCACGGGGGCCTGCGCGGTGGCCGCCGTGGCCCTGCGCGACATCGCCCGGGAGACCGGCACGGTCGCCGTCGACGTGCCTGGTGGCCGGGTCACGGTCACGGTGACCGAGGACTCCTGCTGGCTCTCCGGCCCCGCCGTCCTGGTGGCCGCCGGAGCGGTCGACCCCGCCGCGCTGTCAAAGCGGCGCTGAGCCGCCTGCGACCGAGCCGGCTGCGACCGAGCCGCCTGCGACCGAGCCGGCTGTGACCGAGCTGGCTAGCCGCGGGTGTGCGGGGTCGGTGCGGGCCCTCTGCTCTGCTTCACCACACGCAACAGGCCGGTGTCCGGTAAACGGACACCGGCTGTTGCGGTGGTTGACGCAGAGCAGAGCGGCTGATGCGACCGTCAGGGGTTGGCGCTGGCGGCGGCGGCGATCTCTGGGAGGTCGGCGGGGCCGGGGTCGGCGGCCGGCAGCGGGCTGGGGTTGTGCGCGGCGGCGCGGACGGCGGCGGCGACCGCCGGTGCGACCCGGGAGTCGAAGACGCTCGGCACGATCACCGTCGGGTTGATCTTGTCCTCGCCGACCACGTCGGCGATGGCCTGGGCCGCCGCGATCGCCATCTCCTCGGTGAACTCCTCAGCGTGCGCGTCCAGCATGCCGCGGAAGACACCCGGGAAGGCGAGCACGTTGTTGATCTGGTTCGGCTGGTCCGAGCGGCCGGTGGCGACCACGGCGGCGTGCTTGCGCGCCTCCCGGGGGTCGACCTCCGGGTCCGGGTTCGCCAGCGCGAAGACGATCGCGTCCTTCGCCATGCCGGCGATGTCGTCGCCGGTGAGCAGGTTCGGCGCGCTGACACCGATGAACACGTCCGCGCCCCGGATCGCCCCGGGCAGGTCGCCGGCGTAGTTCTCCTTGTTGGTGTTCTCCGCCAGCCACTGCCAGGCCGAGTTGAGCCCGGTCAGGCCGCGGTGCAGGGCACCCTGCCGGTCGTACGCGATGATGTCGCCGACGCCCTGGCGCAGCAGCAGCTTCATGATCGCGGTGCCGGCCGCGCCCGCTCCGGAGACCACCACCCGGACGTCCGCGAGCTGCTTGCCCACCACCCGCAGCGCGTTGGTCAGCGCGGCCAGCACGCAGATCGCGGTGCCGTGCTGGTCGTCGTGGAAGACCGGAATGTCCAGCAGCTCCCGCAGCCGGGCCTCGATCTCGAAGCAGCGGGGCGCGGCGATGTCCTCCAGGTTGATCCCGCCGTACGCCGGCGCGATCGCCTTGACGATGGCCACGATCTCGTCGGTGTCCTGGGTGTCCAGCACCACCGGCCAGGCGTCCACCGCACCGAAGCGCTTGAACAGCGCCGCCTTGCCCTCCATCACGGGCAGCGACGCGGCCGGGCCGAGGTTGCCCAGGCCGAGCACCGCCGAGCCGTCGCTGACCACCGCGACGGTGTTGCGCTTGATGGTCAGCCGCCGGGCGTCCGCCGGGTTCTCGGCGATCGCCATGCAGACCCGGGCCACCCCCGGGGTGTACGCACGGGACAGCTCGTCGCGGTTGCGCAGCGCGACCTTCGAGGTCACCTCGATCTTGCCGCCCAGGTGCAGCAGGAACGTCCGGTCGGACACCTTGCGCACGTCCACGCCGTCCAGCGCGGTCAACGCGTCGACCACCTGGTCGGCGTGGTTGGAGTCGGCGGTGTCGCAGGTCAGGTCGACGATCACGTGGGTCGGGTCCGAGTCCACCACGTCCAGCGCCGTGACGATCGCCCCGGCCTCGCCCACCGAGGTGGTGAGCCGGCCGATCGAGGAGGCGTCAGCGGTCACGGCGATCCGGATGGTGATCGAAAATCCGGCGCTCGGCAGTCGGGTGGTGGCCACGGGATCCCTCCGTCACGGCTGTGCGGCCGGTCGGCCGCCGCCCCGCCTTTCTACCGGGTTGTCGAGGTCGCCCGGTATTCGCCCCCGCTTTTGATGACCTTCGACGCGGGCATATAGCAGGTGCGCTGGGCGTTGCGTCATGTCAGGATTACTTTCTACTTATCAAATCGGACAGGAGACCCGCTTGCGAGACCAGGAGAGCTTCGTCGCCGTCGAGGACGAGTTCGACGACGTCACCACCGGCGAGATGGAGCTGTCGGAACGGCAGTCGCTACGACGCGTACCCGGTCTCTCCACCGAGCTCACCGATGTCACCGAGGTGGAATACCGGCAGCTGCGGCTGGAGCGGGTCGTCCTGGTGGGCGTCTGGACCGAGGGCACGGTGACCGACGCGGAGAATTCCCTGACCGAGCTGGCCGCGCTCGCGGAGACCGCGGGCTCGCAGGTGCTCGAAGGGCTCATTCAGCGCCGTACCCGACCAGACCCGGCCACCTACATCGGCCGCGGCAAGGTCGACGACCTCGGCGCGGTGGTGCTCTCCACCGGCGCCGACACGGTCATCTGCGACGGTGAGTTGTCCCCGTCCCAGCTGCGCAACCTGGAGCAGCGCACCAAGGTCAAGGTGGTCGACCGGACGGCGCTGATCCTCGACATCTTCGCTCAGCACGCCAAGAGCAAGGAAGGCAAGGCGCAGGTCGAGCTGGCCCAGCTCGAATACCTGCTGCCGCGACTGCGCGGTTGGGGCGAGACGCTGTCGCGGCAGACCGGTGGTTCCGGTCGCGGCGGCGGCGCCGGCGGCGGCGTGGGTGTTCGTGGCCCCGGTGAGACCAAGCTGGAGACCGATCGGCGGCGCATCCGGCACCGCATCTCCCGGCTGCGCCGGGAAATCAAGAGCATGAAGACGGTACGCGTGACCAAGCGTGCCCGCCGCTCCCGCAACGCGGTGCCCGCGGTGGCCATCGCCGGCTACACCAACGCCGGCAAGTCGAGCCTGCTCAACCGGCTCACCGGCGCGGGCGTGCTGGTCGAGAACGCGCTGTTCGCCACGCTGGACCCGACCACCCGCAAGGCGACCGCCTCGGACGGCCGGCTCTACACGCTCTCCGACACGGTCGGTTTCGTCCGGCACCTGCCGCACCAGATCGTCGAGGCGTTCCGCTCGACGCTCGAAGAGGTCGCCGAGGCGGATCTGGTGGTGCACGTCGTCGACGGCACCCACCCGGATCCGGAGGAGCAGGTCCGAGCGGTCCACGAGGTGCTCGCCGAGGTCGGCGCGGACCGGCTCCCCGAGCTGCTGGTGGTCAACAAGTCCGACGCCGCCGACGAGGAGACCCTGCTGCGGCTCAAGCGGCTCTGGCCGGAGGCGATCTTCGTTTCGGCGCACACAGGGTGGGGCGTCGAGGGGCTGCGCGAGGCGATCGAGGACCGGCTGCCGCGGCCCGCCGTGGAGGTCCGGGCCGTGCTGCCGTACGACCGGGGTGACCTGGTGGCCCGGGTGCACCGCACCGGCGAGGTGCTCAGCACGTCGCACCTGCCCGAGGGCACTCTGCTGCACGTGCGGGTCGGTGCGGCGCTCGCCGCTGAGCTGGCGCCGTTCGACGTCGAGCGGCAGAGTCAGGCGGCCGGTAGCCGGCCCTGAGGGGCCACGGCGTCATCCAACGGAAACGCGTGGCATGCGACACTGGCCGAATGCGCCGCGTTGTTTCCTCGGTCACGGTTGCCCTCGGCCTGTTCGGGGCAACCGTGGCGCTCGCCGGAGTCGCTGCCGCCGCTCCTGCCCCCACCTCGTCCGAGCCGCCCGCCGTCACGCCCGGTAAGAAGCAGTGCACGGTCACCGACGAGCGGCTTCGGGAGCTCTCCGGGCTGGTAGCGACCAAGAGTGGCTTCGTCGTCATCAACGACGGCACCGAGATCGAGGCACGCAAGCGGGTCTTCTTCCTGGACAGCAAGTGCAAGATCTCGAAGGAGCCGGTCCGCTACTCGGGGCAGGGCCCGTTCGACACCGAGGACCTGGCCCTGTCCAAGGACGGCAAGACCCTCTGGATCGCCGACATCGGTGACAACGTCACCTCCAAGGACCGCCGCAGCCGGGTCGCACTCTGGTCGATGCCGCTCACCGGCGCCAAGCAGCCGGTGCTGCACCGGCTCTCGTACCCCGAGACCAAGCCGCACGACGCCGAGGCGCTGCTCATGGGCGACGACGGCAAGCCACTGATCATCACCAAGGTGACCAGCGGCAAGGCCGAGATCTACACGCCGTCGGCGGCGATGAAGAACGGCGACACCGACCCGGTGCCGATGCGCAAGGTCGGCGACATCGCGCTGCCGCAGACGCAGACCGAGAACCCGCTGAACACGTTCGGTCGGGTCGCGATCACCGGCGCGGCACGCTCGCCGGACGGCGCGCGGGTGGTCCTGCGCACCTACGCGGACGCCTTCGAGTACGACGTGACAGGCGGCGACATCGTCGGTGCCCTCACCACCGGCAAGCCCCGGGTCACGCCCCTCGCCGACCCGTTCGGCGAGGCCATCAGCTACACCTCGGACGGGAAGAGCTTCCTGACGGTCTCCGACGGCGGCCAGTTCAGCGAGGACGACCCGGTCGACATCCTCGGCTACACGCCGTCCAGTTCGACGGCGGCACCGTTGGCGGAAGACGGCGCCACAAAGCCGGCTGCCTCGAAATCCTGGATGGACGGCTTGAGCTTCGACGACATCACCTACCTGGTCGGCGCGATCGGGGTCCTCGGCCTGCTACTGGTCGGCGCCGGCATCGTCGGCATCGTCCGGGCCCGCCGCCGGCCACCGGCCGCCGACGCGTCCGACCGGTCCGGCCCGGGCGGCGAGCCCGTCGACCCGCGCGGTGGCCGTGCCGAGGACGGTTTCCCAACCTCCGGCGACCGCTCCGGCGGTGTCTACGGTGGCGGCGCGCCAGCGGGTGGGGCGGTCTACGGCGGGGGCCGTGGTGCTCCGGCTCCGGCGGGTGGCGCGGTCTACGGTGGTGGCCGTCCGGCTGACGAGCAGCACGGCTACGGTGCCGGCCGCCCGGCCGGTGGCGGGGCAGCCGGTGCTGGTGTCTACGGCGGAGGTCGTCCCCCGGCGGGTGGCGGTGGCCGGCCGGGCGGTGGCGGAGGTCGTCCCCCGGGCGGTGGCGGTCGCCCCGGCGGCGGGGTGTACGGCGGCGGTGGCCAGCCCGGCTCCGGTCGTGCGGAGCCGCCCCGACGCGGTGGACCGGAACCCGACTACCGGGGCCAGCGGCCCGGCCGACGGCGTGACGAGGACGCGCCCGCCGACCCGTACGGGCAGTATCCCGGGGGCGGTCGCGGCCCCCGAGGCGATCGTTACTGAAGGCCCTCAGGTCTGTGCCCTGAAAGGTGGGTGCGGGTGAGCGCCGTCCGCGCTCACCCGCCAACCGGTCAGATCCGGCGTAGCACCGCGACGACCCGACCCATGATGGTGGCGTCGTCGCCGGGGATCGGGTCGAAGGCCGGGTTCTGCGGCATCAGCCAGACGTGCCCGTCGCGCCGTCGGTAGGTCTTGACGGTCGCCTCGCCGTCGAGCATGGCGGCCACGATCTCGCCCGAGTCGGCGGTCGGCTGCTGCCGGACCACCACCCAGTCGCCGTCGCAGATCGCCGCGTCGAGCATCGAGTCGCCCTTGACCTGGAGCATGAAGACCTCGCCCTCACCCACCAGCTCGCGGGGCAGCGGGAAGATGTCCTCCACGGCCTGCTCGGCGAGGATGGGCCCACCGGCGGCGATCCGGCCGAGCATCGGCACGTACGCCGGTGTCGGCCGCTGCGAGCGGGTCAGCTCGTCGTCGATCGCCTCGCTGGGAGCGCGGACGTCCACCGCGCGGGGGCGGTTGGGGTCGCGGCGCAGGAAGCCCTTCTTCTCCAGCTCCTTGAGCTGGTAGGCGACGCTGGACGGCGACACCAGGCCGACCGCCTCGCCGATCTCGCGGACGCTCGGCGGGTAGCCGTGCCGCTCCACCCAGGTGCGGATGAACTCCAGGATCCGACGCTGACGGGCGGTCAGGTCGACCGTCGCCGGGTCGGGGAACGCGCTGACGACCGGGGTGACCGGGCGCACGGCGGGCTGGCCTGCGCCTGCCCGGCTGCGCGCGGCGCCTCGACGTCGGGTGGCTGGCGGGCCCGCATCGGTGATCTGCTGGCTCTTCGGCCGGCTGGCCCGGTCCTCGGTCACGTCCGTCCTCCCTGGTCGGCGCTGGGTGCCTCGTCGGCTCGTGGTGCGTGCGTGTGGTGCCACGACGGTGCTGAGGGTGGTGCGCGCCCGGGGCGGTGAAGATCCAACGCGCCCGGTTGTTCCTGACCGTATAGGTGAGATCGGTCATTTTCAAACATCTGTACGACCTCTCACCGGCGTGTCGGGGTGAAAAACCGCTCCGGTCGTACGCATGTTCTGATAAATGGTACGTCGGATAGCACACGCGTTCGATCGCCGACCGGTTTTGTGGGCCCCGGGTCCGTGACGCGCCGGACACGCCGACCAACTTGACCCGGGTTCGCTGGCGACATACGGTCGACCCCTAGATGTAGTAGTGACACGGGCGTAAGTCGCCTACAGGTTGGGTCCGACTACCGACCGCACTCCCGTAACGTTGATCACGGCGGGCGCCATCGGGGGATGGCACCGTCGCGGTGAGCCGTGCCCAGGAGTGTCCGGTACGGCCGTGGTTGATCATGATTAGGAGGTTTGGCGATGCGGTGTCCGTACTGCCGGCACGCCGACTCCCGGGTGGTCGACTCACGCGAGGCCGACGACGGCCAACTCATCCGGCGGCGACGGTCCTGCCCGGAGTGCGGCAAGCGGTTCACCACCGTCGAGGAGGCGGTCCTCGCGGTCGTCAAGCGCAGCGGGGTGACCGAGCCGTTCAGCCGGACGAAAATCATCGGCGGGGTGCGCAAGGCGTGCCAGGGTCGGCCGGTGGATGAGGACTCGATCGCGCTGCTGGCCCAGAAGGTCGAGGAGACCGTGCGGGCCAAGGGCGCGGCCGAGATCCCCAGCCACGATGTGGGGCTGGCGATCCTGGGCCCGCTGCGGGACCTGGACGAGGTGGCGTACCTGCGGTTCGCCAGCGTCTACCGGTCCTTCGACTCGCTCGCCGACTTCGAGCAGGAGATCGAGACATTGCGGGCTGCCGCCCGTGCCCGCGAGGGCGCGGCGGAGGCCGGGGCGGCGGGGACCGCCGGCCGTACCAATTGAGTTTTGTGTTCTTACAGGTGGACGCGCGGTGGGTGACCGCGCAGACGAGGGGGCGACGGCGTGACAACTAGCCGTTCACGAAGCAAGGCAGGCGCGGGGTTGAAGATCGAGCGGGTGTGGACGACCGAGGGGGTCCACCCGTACGACGAGGTCAGCTGGGAGCGCCGCGACGTCGTGATGACGAACTGGCGGGATGGCTCGATCAACTTCGAGCAGCGGGGGGTGGAGTTCCCGGAGTCGTGGAGCGTCAACGCCGCCAACATCGTCACCACCAAGTACTTCCGGGGCGCGGTGGGGACCGCGGAGCGGGAGTGGTCGCTCAAGCAGCTGATCGACCGGGTGGTCGGCACCTACCGGACCGCCGGTGAGGAGTACGGCTACTTCGCCAGCCCGGCGGACGCCGAGATCTTCGCGCACGAGCTGACCTGGATGCTGCTGCACCAGGTGTTCAGCTTCAACTCGCCGGTCTGGTTCAACGTCGGTACGCCGTCGCCGCAGCAGGTCAGCGCCTGCTTCATCCTGGCGGTCGACGACTCGATGGACTCGATCCTCGACTGGTACAAGGAGGAGGGGCTGATCTTCAAGGGCGGCTCCGGCTCCGGCGTCAACCTGTCCCGGATCCGTTCGTCCCGGGAGCTGCTCTCCTCCGGCGGCAACGCCTCCGGCCCGGTCAGCTTCATGCG
Organism: Micromonospora vulcania; assembly: GCF_042658605.1. Taxonomy (NCBI): domain Bacteria; kingdom Bacillati; phylum Actinomycetota; class Actinomycetes; order Micromonosporales; family Micromonosporaceae; genus Micromonospora; species Micromonospora vulcania. The sequence continues at coordinate 11,964 of NZ_JBHSQS010000004.1, forward strand.
CGGCGCGGACGCCTCGGCCGGCACCATCAAGTCCGGCGGCGCCACGCGGCGCGCGGCCAAGATGGTCATCCTCGACGTGGACCACCCGGACATCCAGGAGTTCGTGGTCACGAAGGCGCGCGAGGAAGACAAGATCCGTGCGCTGCGGGACGCCGGGTTCGACATGGACCTCGGCGGCTCCGACATCGTGAGCGTGCAGTACCAGAACGCCAACAACTCGGTCCGGGTCTCGGACGAGTTCATGTCGGCGGTGGAGAACGGCAAGGGTTTCGACCTGCGCGGCCGGCTGGACGGCGCGACGATCGAGACCGTCGATGCCAAGAACCTCTTCCGTGCCATCTCCCAGGCCGCCTGGGAGTGCGCCGACCCGGGCCTGCAGTACGACGACACGATCAACGACTGGCACACCTGCCCGGAGACCGGGCGGATCACCGCGTCGAACCCGTGTTCGGAGTACCTGCACCTGGACAACTCCTCGTGCAACCTGGCCTCGCTCAACCTGATGAAGTTCCTCCGCGCCGACGGTGGCTTCGAGGTGGAGAAGTTCGTCAAGTCCGTCGAGTTCGTCATCACCGCGATGGACATCTCGATCTGCTTCGCCGACTTCCCGACCGAGAAGATCGGTGAGACCTCCCGTGCCTACCGGCAGCTCGGCATCGGCTACGCCAACCTCGGCGCCCTGCTGATGGCCACCGGCCTGCCGTACGACTCGGAGCAGGGCCGCTCGGTGGCCGCGGCGATCACGTCGCTGATGACCGGCACCGCCTACCGCCGCTCGGCCGAGCTGGCCGGGGTCGTCGGCGCGTACGACGGCTACGCCCGCAACGCCGAGCCGCACAAGCGGGTCATGCGCAAGCACGCGGCGGCCAACGACGAGATCAAGCCCACCAGCCCGGTGGCCACCGCGATCGTCCGCGAGGCGACCAAGCAGTGGACCCAGGGCAACAAGATCGGCGACAAGAACGGCTGGCGTAACGCGCAGGCGAGCGTCCTCGCCCCGACCGGCACCATCGGCTTCATGATGGACTGCGACACGACCGGCGTGGAGCCGGACCTGGCGCTGGTCAAGTTCAAGAAGCTGGTCGGCGGCGGCTCGATGCAGATCGTCAACCAGACCGTGCCGCGCGCCCTGCGTAGCCTCGGTTACCCCGAGGAGCAGGTCGAGGCGATCGTCGAGCACATCTCCGACCACGGTCACGTGGTGGACGCTCCCGGCCTCAAGCCGGAGCACTACGCGGTCTTCGACTGTGCGATGGGCGAGCGGACCATCGCTCCGATGGGCCACGTGCGGATGATGGCGGCCATCCAGCCGTTCGTCTCCGGCGCCATCTCCAAGACGGTCAACATGCCGGAGGCGGCCACCGTCGAGGACGTCGAGAAGATCTACTTCGAGGGCTGGAAGCTCGGCCTCAAGGCGCTGGCGATCTACCGGGACAACTGCAAGGTCGGCCAGCCGCTCTCGGTGGCCAAGTCCAACAAGGCCACCGAGCCGGCCGCCGTCGAGACCGTGTCTGCCGCGCCGGCCGCGGTGGAGAAGGTCATCGAGTACCGCCCGGTGCGTAAGCGCCTGCCGAAGAAGCGCCCGTCCGAGACGGTCTCCTTCTCCGTCGGTGGTGCCGAGGGCTACCTCACCGCGTCGTCCTACCCGGACGACGGCCTCGGCGAGGTCTTCCTCAAGATGTCCAAGCAGGGCTCCACCCTGGCCGGCGTGATGGACGCCTTCTCGGTCGCCATCTCCATCGGCCTGCAGTACGGGGTGCCGCTGGAGACGTTCGTCAGCAAGTTCACCAACATGCGCTTCGAGCCGGCCGGCATGACCGACGACCCGGACGTGCGGATGGCGGCCTCGGTGATGGACTACATCTTCCGTCGCCTGGCGCTGGACTTCCTGCCCTACGAGCGCCGCGCCGAGTTGGGCATCTTCACGGCCAGCGAGCGGGCCGCCCAGCTGCGGGCCGAGGCCGACGCGGAGGCTGCGGCGGTCACCGGTGCGGAGCTGACCGCGATGGCGTCCTCGGCGCCGGTCGAGGTTCCGGCCAAGCCGGAAGCCGTCGCTCAGCCGGCCCAGGAGCTCACCGACGTGGCCGCCGCCAAGCCGGCTCCGTCCGTGGGTTCCAGCACCGAACTGCTGGAGGCCGTGATCGGCAAGGCCGCGGACGCACCGCTCTGCTTCACCTGCGGTACGAAGATGCGCCCGGCCGGTAGCTGCTACGTCTGCGAGGGCTGCGGCTCCACCAGCGGCTGCAGCTGAAACCGGGCCGAATTGCGTCTGACGCAACATTCGGCACTTGCTGATCGAGTGTGAGAGTCGTGGAAGGGAAGGGGAGTCGGGTATCGTCCCGGCTCCCCTTCCGTGATGGAGCAAGGGATCCGCTGTAGGCCCGCGTAACTGATTCAACGATGTTGCGTTGAGTGCAACGTGCGGGGTAGTGCTCACTTGCCGGGTTCTGCAATGGCGCTGCTGCCTGATGGGCTTGTCCATCTTGATCCGGCGGCGGCGGTGTTCGTCGCGATGGTGGAGGGCTGGGAGACGCAGCAGCGTTCTCGGTTTTTGAAGACGGACACCATCGCGGCGCGGGTGGCGTTGGTGCGCCGGCTTGTCGAGTTTTCCAACCAGTACCCGTGGCAGTGGCGCCCAGCGGAGGTCGAGGCGTTCTTCGATCATCTGCGCTCCGGGCCGCGGCCGATCGTGGTGTCCACCGCGCGCGGTTATCAGACCACGCTGCGGCTGTTCATGGAGTACGTCACGGATGCGCGGTACTCCTGGCCGAGGGTTTGCCACCAGCGTTTTGGCCAGGCACCGTCGCAGATCTTCCATGAGGCCAACACGATCGCGCATGTCACCGAGTACGAGGGGCAGCCGCACCGCCGTCCCTTGACCTATGACGAGGTGCAGGCACTCTTCGACGCCGCCGATGCGCGGGTGGGAGCGATCCGTTCGCGGGGCCGCAAGGGTGCGCTGGCCGCGCTGCGGGACGCCGCGCTGTTGAAGACGATCTACGCGTTCGGCCTTCGTCGTCGAGAGGCGTGGGGCCTGGATCTGGCTGACCTCCGGCACAACCCGAAGGCACCGGCATTCGGGCGGTACGGAGCGGTGTTCGTCCGGTACGGGAAGTCTTCGAACGGCAGCCCGCCGAAGCGCCGGACCGTGTTGACCATTCCGGAGATGGACTGGATCGTTCCTGTGCTGGAGCACTGGCTGGGTGAAGTTCGGCCGGCCTTTTCACCCGGCGCCCATCCCGCCATGTGGGTTACGGAGCGCTGCAGTCGATTGGCGCGGCGGAGGATCAACGCGGCGTTCGAGGCCGCCCGTGGCGCCGCCGGCCTGCCTTCCGAGCTTGACCTGCACTGCCTACGCCACAGTTACGTCACGCACCTGGTCGAGTTCGACTATCCGGCGAAGTTTGTCCGCGATCAGGTCGGTCATGAGTACGAGTCCACGACCGCGATCTACACGGGGGTGTCGGACGAGTACCGCAACCGAGTGCTGCAACGCAGCCTGGCCAAGCGGGATCCGGATCTGTGGGAGGACTCACCGTGATCAGGAAGATGGGTTATGTCTGGCATCTGCGCCGAGTGATGGCCGATTGCGACATGTTCCAGACCACCGAGCTGGTGCCTTTGTTGGCCGAGCGCGGTGTCCACCTCTCTCGCGAACAGGTCTTCCGGTTGGTCACCCAGCCGCCGCAGCGGTTGTCGATGGATACCCTCGCCGCCCTGTGCGACATTCTGCACTGCACTCCTAACGACCTCATTGAGGTCGAGGTGGTCAACGAACAGCTTCGTAAAACGGCGGAGGCCGGCGCCCCACCCGTGCCGCAGGCCCGGCGCACGGTCATTCGCCGCCCGGATCAATGAGCGGCAAGCCGGAGCCGGCAGCAGCCGTGCTGGAACGTGTCGTTGCCCGGCTCGCCAGGGACGTCGCCGATCTTGATACAGAGGCGGCGCGCTCGATTCTGGTGGCTGCGGATGCCCTACACGGCAAGACCATCCGGCAGATCGGCGCCTACCTCGATGCGCGACCGGACGCCCTGCTGGCCGGGGTCTCCGACTGCCCGATCGGTCTCCTACGCGTGATCAACAATCTGATCGACGCCGGCTACGCCGTGACTGCGCCGACGTGTGCCAGCTGTGGTCGGACGGCGCGGCACCTACGCAACGCGCCAGACGGACGGCTCTGCTATCGGTGCGCGGCGCGGACCACCCGTCGCACCTGTGAACGCTGCGGCCGCGTGGGACGTCCTGCCGCACGCCGCGTTGACGGCGTCATCTGCTACTCCTGTTATCAAAGGGATTCCGAGGTAGTCGAGGAGTGCGCCGCATGCGGCCGGCGACGCCGCCCAGTTCGGCGGCTTGCCGACGGTACTGGCCTGTGCGACACCTGCCATGAGCGACCGCAGCGGAGGTGCGCCCGGTGCGGCCAACTCGGTCGAGTCAAGGCGCATGAACCAGACGGTCCAGTATGCGAACGCTGCTATCGGTCTCCAGCGAGGCAGTGCGGACGCTGTGGCCGAGACAGGCCCGTTGCGCGTCGCGGTGACGACCAGAGTCCGGATCTCTGCGATAGCTGCTATCAAGGGCCGCTGCTGGTCTGCCGGCTCTGCGGACGGCTCCGACCGTGCACCAGAACCCGGACCGGCCAACCCACCTGCAAGAGCTGCTTGCCGCGCCCTCGCCGGGTCTGCTGCCGGTGCGGCCGTTCGCGTCCGGTCAACGCTGATTGGCCGATCGGCCCGGTCTGCACGACGTGCTACGAGTCGACTCGGAACAACCCGCAGATCTGCGCCCGGTGTCAGGTCGCCCAGCCACTCATCGCGATCGACGATCGTGGTCGACGGATCTGCGGCCCGTGCGCTGGCGTGGCAGTGGACTACTTCTGCCGTCGCTGCGGCGAAGGCGGCCGTCAGTACGCAGACGGCGAGTGCGTGCGCTGCGTGCTCGCCCAACGGCTCGACGATCTCCTCGCTGGCGAACACGGAGACATCCCCGCTGAGATGATGCCGGTACGGCATGCTCTCGGCGGCGTCGACCACCCGATCAGCGTCATCGGCTGGCTACGCCGAAGCGAGGCGGCCCGCCTCCTTGCCCGCTTGGCGCGGATGGAAGAACCGATCACCCACAGCCTGCTCGACGAACTTCCACCGAGCCGGACCCTCTACTACATCCGCGACGTGCTGGTCCACACCGGCGTCCTTGAACAGCGCAACGAATACCTGGAAAGGGTCGGCCCGTGGCTGGATGACGTGCTCGTCGGGCGGCCCAGCGACCACGTTCGCCTGGTCCGGCCGTTCGCGAACTGGTACGTCCTGCGCCGGGCCCGACGCCGGGCCAGGACAAGACCGTTCACAGCGGGTTCAGGCGCCGTCGCTCGGAGCCTGATCCGTAACGCCCTGACGTTTCTGGCCTGGCTGGCCGATCGCGGCGAGACCTTGGACACCATCGTCCAGACCGACGTCGATCAATGGCTGTGCACCGGCTCCGCAGATCGGTATGAGATCCGCTACTTCCTGCTCTGGGCAGCCGACCATGGTCTCTGCGCCGGCCTGACCGTCCCGCGGCGACCAGTCGGCGCCGGCGGCTCCATCCTGGATGAGGACGACCGATGGCGCCAACTCAAGCGGTGTCTCGATGACCACGCCCTTCCGCAGGATGTCCGCGCAGCCGGGGCGCTGGTCTCCCTCTTCGGCCTCACCCTCTCGGCGATCACCCGCTTTACCGTTGACCACCTGGTGCGCCAGGACAAGGGTGTCCGCCTGATCATCGACAAGAGCCCCGTCATCCTCCCCCCACGCCTGGCTGACCTCCTGATCGGCTTGGCCGGCACAGCGCGGTCGAGTTCGGCCGTCGGACGCGCGATCCCGGGAACGGATTGGCTGTTTCCCGGCCGGGCACCCGGGCGGCACATCACCGCCGACTACCTCAACACGAAGCTGATCGCAGCCAAGATCCGGGTCAGACCAACCCGCAATGCCGCCCTCTTCGCGCTCGCGGAGGACCTGCCCGCTGCCGTCCTCGCCGACCTCCTGGGCATGCACGTCAATACCGCCGAACGCTGGGCCAAGCTCGCGCGCCGGGACTGGGCTGACTATCTCCAGGCTCGAACGGAGACGCCGACGTAGCGGCCGATGGTCACCACGTCGGACGACTTGGCTGCCGACCCGGAGCGGCCTTGCCGTTCGCGGGTAGGGACGGCATCATTCCAGCCATGATCGAAAGAATCGAACCCGCCTCTGTCCGGTGAGCGCCTTCGAGATCCGGACGGATCGAGTCTTGGGCGCTGGTCCGTTCCGTGAGATCGGCCAACCACGCGTCGTCGCCACTCACCCTGACGGCGAAGTCATTGTGGTCGCTGGCGCGCTCATCCGGCCCCAGTGGCACGGACGTGACGTCTCGGGCCGGTCCCGACCACATTCAGGCTGGTATCCGGCGGCGGTGTACCGGTCCGGCGACCTGGCCTGTATGGCCCACTTCACGACTCGCTGGCCCGCGAACACGATCGCCTTCCACCCGACGCTGCCATTGGTGGCCATCGGCACCGGCGCGTATGACGGCGGATGGGCCTACGAGGGTGAACTGCTCCTGCTGAACTTGAGCACTGGCACCACGGTGTCAGTGCTCGCCTATCCCCGTGAGGTCCGACAGGTCGCGTGGGGCGATCCGCAGACGCTTGACCTGGTGCTGGCCATTCCCTGCGACGAAGACGAGCAGCGCTTTGGGACGACGTCCCTCGCGTGTTCGATTCAGCGCGACGATTGGGATCGCGCAACCACCGCCATGCTCCGGATGCCCTATGGGGAGACGCCGGTTCCGGATGGACCGCGGACCGACCTGGCGCTCGCCGCCACCATCATCGAGCGGCTCTGCCATCAGCGTGGACTGAGGTGGGTGGCCCGACGTGCGGTGTGGGCGGTGGATTCGCTACCCGATGGTCGGATCATCGCCGCGCTTGAGGGAGTCCGCCTTGAATGCTGGTCTCCGGCATCGGAGGAACCGCTGTGGCGACTGCCGACCGATGGGGCGGGCTGCCAGGCGAACGTGCTGCCAGATGGTCGGACGGCGTTGGCGGTGACACAGACGGCGCGCCGATTCGAGGACCGGCGGTGGACGATCGATCCGAGCGTCGTGGCGCAGGTCGATCTGGATACCGGTGCGGTCGAGACGATCCACGAGCCCGCCTGGCCTGCGATCGTGGTGTCCCGGGCCGACGGCTGGTGGGCGCTGCGCGGCACCGAGCACACCGGCCAGGCGACGACCGAGGAGATCACGCTTCGATCGCCGGACGGTGCGCCTGCAGCAACCGTCAGTCTCGGCCGGTATGACCTGTTTAACCACTTCTTCGACATCCGGTATACGCCGGACCTGTTGTTCCTCCAGGGCCGGGCAGACAAGCCCTGGCAAGACAAGTGGGTGGTCGCCGTCGACGTACCCGAGGGCTCGATGCGACGCCTGTTCCCACTCGAATGGGACGAGTCGCGAGGCGGCCATCTGTTCGGCGGCTGCGGTGCGTACCTCGACGACCGGTCCGGACCGGCGCTCGTGTACGCCGGAGCAGTCCACGATGGTGCCGGCCTGCTGCCGGGGAACGCCTTCGTGGTTCGCCGTGCATACCCGACCGGTGAGCTGCAATGGGTTTTCACGGCCGACCACGAGGTCACTGCGCTCGACGCCGACGGCGACTTTATCTACGTCACGTTCAACTCAGGGGAACTGGTGCTCCTGCGCGCGGAGGACGGCGCGGTGCAGGCTCGGCAGGAGCTACGGGTCAACGGCCACCGCGTCGTCCCGCTCTCCCTCGTCCGACTCAGTCCAGACCGCCTCGCGATCGGCACCCTGGACGGTCGTGTACTCATCTGCTCCCTCGCTGCCTCACCGGACCTGGCCAGCGACCAGGAATAGTGCACACCCCGGATATTGGCACTGCGCCAGTAAACCGGGGTGGTTGGCGTGTCTCCTGTTTCCAGTAGCTAAGAGGAATCACTGGATGACATCGCCCTAGTGATTCTCCACAACAGGTGCCTCCCATCCGAATTCGGTTGGGAGGCACCTGCCTGGGCGTACGGGGAAGGGCAGACATGCCGGTGAACGTCGTCTAGCCGCGCCCCGTCGATCGCGACCAAGAACCCCGATGACGACTCCGGCCACCGCCGTCCGAGCCGAAGCCGGGCAGTATCCGCGCGGACCTGCCACTCATTCCACCAACCGCAAAACCCGATCGGCCCGATTAACCACCTGTTGATAGGTGATCACCTCGACCCGGGACAGATGGCTGTTGTAGACGCGCAGCGCCGCGTCCACCTCGTTCTCGCTCGCCTCCTCCTCGAACTCGGGGTGCCCAATAATCACCGCCGCTGAGGCCCGCCGTACGTCGATGCCGTGCTCGGCGAGCCGTGCCCGGTCCTCGTCCAGGACCACGAGGTAGTTCATCGCCTGCGCTACCGCCCGATGTACCTCGTTGGTCGGTACCCACCGGCCCCGCTGATGGGTGAGCAGCGGAACGGCGGCCCGCTTCAACTCGACCACGTGCACGGTGCCGTCCGGCCGGAGCAGCGTCAGGTCCAACTCGATGCCTCGACTGATCCGCCGTGGCCCGAGCCTGTCCGCCAGCTGCGTCCCACCGAATATCCAGAGATTCTTCTCCAGCGCTCGCTGCAGGTCGCGCTCGCTGCTGTGCCGGTTGAGGACGACGGCATCGAGGTCCCGAAGCGCCCGGCGCCGTGCTCGCAGCAACACCACGTCGGCGATTTCTTCTGCCGTAGCCTCAGCGGTTGGCGTGACACCGACGCCCGAATCGCCAGTATGTAAGCGGTCTAGCAGCACCTCCGTCATCCAGGTCGCCTGCTCGTTCATGCTGCGGCTGACCTCGAAGACCCCGGCTGCCCCGGCCACGTCCGTGATGACTAGATGCTTCATCTCGTCGAGATATGCCATTAGCTCGTCGCGGGTTGCCTGCGGGTGTTCGTCGCAGAACGTGCGAACCTTGTCCGCGACGAATGTCGCGGAAATCGACATGAAGGTAGTCAACGCGTTCGCGTGCCGGCCCCGGGCGCCGCCAAGCAGTCCATACTTGATCTCTAAATCCGGGGCGAGCATCACGTTGGTCGCGTACGAGAGGGCGTCCTCCAACCGCTCGGCGGCGTCCTGGTCGTCTTCGGAGCGGGCTCCGGCGTGAGCCTGACGCAGCAGATCGGTAAGCGTCCTGCCGCCGCGATAGGGACTGCGGTATCCCATGTGCCGCTGCGCGTCCTCAACGAGGTTGCGGATGTGGTCGGAAAGGCCGTACTCGACGATCTTCTCGAGCAGCAGGCGCAGGGCAAAGTCGGATCGGACGCGCGAGCGAGGTCCAGGCATGTCGGAGAGCGTCGCTCGAGGGTATGACAGGACCGTCTGGGGCAGGAGGCCGTGCCCGGGTGCGCCTAGGAAGCGGGGTCGTTCGCCGTAGCTGAATCGCAAGACCGACCCGGCGGGTGGACGCTATGGAGAACTTGCCCGGACAGCGTCAACTGCCCGAAAGGGAATACAACACGTATCGAATATGTGTCCTCCACCAGTACGTACGACACCAGCGCTGCCCCGGTCTCCTTCGGAGGTCGGGGCAGCGCTGTCTGTGCGGATCTTGACGCGTTACTGCGCCGCGCCCACGCCCCGAAGGAACGTGTCGACCACCAGGTCGGCGGCCTGTGGGGCGTCCAGGTCGGGAAAGCGGTGGGCGATGCCGTCCACCAGTTGGTCGAGGACTGCCCGCGCCCAGGCCAGCGGGACATCGGCGCGCAGATATCCCTCGTCGCGTGCACGCTGCACGAAGGTGTCGAGTCGTCGGCTCTGCTCCGCGCGCCGGCTGTCGGCGGTGGGGTCGTCCCGCATCATTCGACGGGTGTCGACCGGCCAGGCCCGAGTGACCGGAATGATCCCTTCGGCGTAGCGGTGCAGGGCGATCGCCACCGGTGCCTCGGTGAGCCGCGCCTCGTCGAGGACCCGTTCGGCGGAGTCGAGTTTCGCCTGGAACACGGCGCTGAGCAGGGCCTCGCGGGTGGCGAAGCGGCGGTGCACGGTGGTCCGGTCCACGCCTGCCGCGCTGGCGATCGCTGACAGCGAGGTGCTCGGGTCCTCGGCCAGCAGCCGGGCCCCGGTGCGCAGTACCGCAGCGAGGTTACGTGCCGCGTCAGCTCTCATGGGACCCCATCGTACCAGTGGTGGCACTTAGGCTGTGACTCTCGTCGCTGGCGTTGTGACCCACTTTTGTAGTGCTACGCTTGCGTAGCAGTTACTGGCCAATCTTCCACATTTGTGGGAGTGGGCGCCTGCCGGACTGGAAGTCTGGAGACGCTCCGTTACGAGACATGGGGGATATGTCATGGCACGCACGTGGTTGATCACTGGTGGTTCCCAGGGCCTCGGGAAGGAACTGACGCTGGCGGCACTGGCGGCGGGCGATCAGGTGGCGGTGACCTCGCGCCGACCGGACGCCCTCGCCGACCTGGCCGACGTGCACTCTGAGCGGCTGCAGACCCTGGCGCTGGACGTCACGTCGCCAGCATCGGCCCGAGAGGCGGTCGAGGCGGTGGTCGCCCGCTTCGGCTCCATCGACGTGGTGGTCAACAACGCCGGCTACGCCACCAGCAACTCGCTGGAAGACTTCCCGGAGGACGAACTCCGGGCGCAGATCGAGACGAACCTGTTCGGGGTGATCAACGTGACGAGGGCCGCGCTGCCCGTCCTGCGTCGGCAGCGCTCGGGGCACTTCGTGCAGATCTCGTCCATCGGCGGTCGTGTCGGGGGTACGCCCGGACTTGGCGCCTACCAGACCGCGAAGTTCGGCGTCGAAGGCTTCTCCGTGGTCCTGGCGAACGAGGTGGCCCCGCTGGGGATCAAGGTGACCATTGTGGAGCCCGGTGGCATCCGCACCGGCTGGGCCGCCGGCGCCGCGACCGCGTCCGGCGAGTTCGGTGCCGACTACCAGCAGACCGTCGGAGAGTGGTTGGACCGGTTCGCCGCGTACAGCGGCAACGAGCCCGGCGACCCGGCTCGCATGGCGAAGGCGATCGTCGACGTCGTCGACGCGCAGGAACCGCCGCTGCGGCTGCTGCTCGGCAGTGACGCCCTGGAGATCGCCGTGAAATCCGAGGAAGGGCGGCTCGAAGAGGCCAGGAAGTGGGCCGAGGTCAGCCGGTCCACCGACCACCCGACCGGGTCCTGACCGTCGGTCGCTGCCCCTGCCCGGCCCTTTCTTCTTGGCTAGTGTGCACCGATGACGAGGGGACAGCGGACGTACCGCAACGTGGACGGTGAACGGGTCGAGGGCACGTGGCGGCCCGTCTTCACCCGCAGTATGGACACGTACCTCCTCACCGACCTGAAGGTCTATGCGGACGGTGCCATCGACTGCGGTGGTGGCGAGCTCACCGACCTGGACGGACTCCGCGAGAAGCTGAGTTGCGGTTGCCTGGCGACGAATCTGCCTGAGGGGGCTCGGGCGGGGGCGCACCACCTCGCGAGCTGGCGCTTCGCGGAGCCGCAGACGTGGGTCGACGCGGAGATGCTGATGGGTGAGGCCGCCGACGAGATCGACCGGCTCAATGGCCGGCCGGACTCCGTCGGACGATGCCTGCAGGCGGTCGACGACTACCTCGCGGACAGGTCGGAAGCGAACCGGCTCCTGATTCGCGAGCGTTACCTCGCCATCCCACAGCACCTCCGCGTCTACGCCCTCGGCGACATGGATCGCAAGGACTTCCCGCTGCGGGCCTTGATCAGCGACATCGGCGCTCCGCTGCACGGCGACCCGGATGGCCGGATCGTCAAGGCCGAGACGCACGCGGCAGCGATCGAATACTTCCGGGAGCGCGACGTGGACATCGCGCGGTGGGAAGCTCAGGTGCCGGCTGACGGGCCGGAAGGCTCGCTGGCCGCTCCGGTGACCATTCCGTACGCGGTCTATCCCCGAGGGTGGCCGGAGGAGCGTGGGATCGAGGTCCTGCAGAACAACTATCCGGCCCCCATCAAGGTCCGTGGGCGGAGCTATCCGACCGTTACACACGCGTACTGGGCACTGTCGACCGGTGACCCGACCTGGCAGGAGCGGATCGTCGCAGCCGAGCGTGCCTATGACGCCATGAAGCTCGCCGAGGACGCTCCGCGGCACGAGGGGTGGCCGGCCGCCCGGCTCGCGGTCATGGCGGAGCTGCTCAGAGCCAAGTACACCCAGAACGGGTTCGCGGGTGACAAGCTGAAAGCCACCGGTGACGCCCGGCTCGTCTACGCCTCGGCCGACTCGGCCTACTGGGCGGCTGCGGGTCGAGGGCGCGGGACGAACTGGGTCGGGCGACTGCTCGAGGTCGTACGGTCCGAGCTCGCCGCCGCAGAACTGGGCCTCGCCGCAGGTCAGGGCTGAGCGAAGCTCGGGGCGCGGCGGCACTCCACGGGGTGCGATCATGAGGGCATGACGACGGCCGAGGCGTACGTCGAGTTCGCCACCCGTGAGGCGTACGGCGTCTCACCCGCGTACGAGCGGCTGTCGCAGGCCGTCGCCGTCGACGAGGAACTGCTCGCCCTGCTCGACACGCTCCCGCCGGCCAAGCGGCAGCCGAACCTGCTGTTCGGCGTGGTCCGGTGGCTCGGTGGCCCGGTCGACGACCCGCGCGCGTTCCACGACTACGCGCTGGCGCACTGGCCCGCCGTCCAGGCGCAGATCCGCCGCCGGGCCACCCAGACGAACGAGGCCGGCCGCTGTGCGGTCCTGCTGCCGGTGCTGGCCGCGCTGCCGCAGCCGCTCGCCCTGCTGGAGGTGGGCGCGTCGGCCGGGCTCTGCCTCTATCCCGACCGGTACGCCTACCGCTACGGAGATCAGCGCGTCGGCTCGGGGGAGCCGCTGATCGAGTGCGCAGCCAGCGGGTTGGTGCCACCTGCGCGCGTACCTCAGGTGGTGTGGCGGGCTGGCCTGGACCTCAACCCGCTCGACGTGACCAACCCCGACGACGTGTCCTGGCTGGACGCGCTGATCTGGCCGGAGCACGAGCACCGGCGGGCCCGGCTGCGGGCGGCGGCCTCGATCGCCGCGGCCGACCCGCCCCTGCTGGTCCGGGGCGACCTGGTGGACGACCTTCCGGCGCTGGCCGCGCGGGCGCCGGCCGACGCGACGCTGGTGGTGTTCCACACCTCCGTGCTCTACCAGGTGCCCGCGCCGCGCCGGGACGCGTTCGTCCGGCTGGTCGGCGGGCTGCCCGGGCACTGGATCGCGAACGAGGCCCCGGACGTGCTCCGACACGACGCGCTGCCCGACCCGCCGGGCGGGGCGCTGCACAACGTGCTGGCGCTGGACGGCAAACCGCTGGCCTGGACCCGGGGCCACGGCCAGGCGATGACCTGGTTCGCCTGAAACCAAGCCCGCCAGCCAGCGACCGAATCAGCGGGCCGGCTCAACCGGCTGGCTGCGGCGTCCGGGCGTGCAGGGCTCGGCTGAACCAGTCCAGTGCCGGCGTCACCCCGCCGCCGGTCGACCAGCCGTTGAGCACCGAGAGCAGGTCGAGATAACGGTCCCGGCGCGGGTCGTTCGCCACGGTGAGCCGATCCAGCAGCCGTCGGCGCAGGGCGGCGTCGTCGGGCAGGCCGCTGAGCTGGGCGTACCGGCTGGTGACGGCAGCGACCACCGGGTCCGCCTCGGGAGCGGACGGATCGAGACCGGCGGCCAGGGCAGGGGCCACCTCGTCCCGGACGACCGCGACGGCGTCCGGGCGGGGTAGCCCCGGGACGTCGTGGTCGGCGGCGTGCTGCTGCGCCAACCGTCGCATGCTGGCCCGGAAGCCGGGGTCCCGGCACAGCTCGGCCAGCTCCAGCCACGCCTCGACCTGCTCGGCGGTGGGCTCGTCGGGCAGCTCGGGTGTCATCGAGACGACGATCCCCGGGTACGTCGGCTGGTCGCGTAGGCCGGCGAAGACGGTGTCCAGGAAGTCGCCGACCAGGTGCTCCCGTTGCTCCGCGCTGAGCTGGGCCAGCCGGTGCAGGTCGTCCACCTCCGCCGCGCCCGATCGACGCCGCGCCGCCACGCTGAGCACCGCCCGCCGCAGCCGCAGCACCCGGATCTGCACCGCCAGCGCCTCGGCATGCGTGGCGGCCACCTCCGCCAACGGCACCTCGTGCTCCACCACCCGCCGGATGGTGGCCAGGTCGACGCCCAGCTCGCGCAGCGTCCGGACGAGTTCCAGGCGGGTGACCGCTTCGGCGTCGTAGCGGCGGTAGCCGGCCGGGCTGCGGTCGGTGGGCGGTGCGATGCCGCGGTCGGAGTAGAACCGGATCGCCTTGACGGTCAGCCCGGTCCGCCGGGCCAGCTCGCCGATCGTGTAGCGCGTGTCGCCGTCCATGCCCCCACCCTGGTGTCTCCCCCTGCCGGAGACTCAAGCGGCCGTTACGCGATGGTCAGCCGAGGAACGCCGCGAGCGTCGTGCGGAACGCCTCGGCGTCGTCGAGCCATGGGTAGTGCCCCGCGCCCGGCTGAACGACCAACTGGCTGCCGGGCACCAGTCCGCCGAGCTGGGCCACCAGGCCGGGCGGCGCACCGAGGTCGAGCTCGCCGGCGAGCAGGAGCACCGGCCCGGAGTGTTCCGCGAGCGCGGTGCGGGCGGCCGGCGGATCGAACGCGCCATCGGCGCCGAAGATCTGCGCCGCCTCCTGGTTACGCTGGCCGGTCTCGGCGGCCTGGTGCGCCCGAGCCGCCGCGTCCCACCGGCCGTAGAAGAACGGCGCGATATCCCGCCAGGTGTCCGCCGTGGACCGACCCGCCACCAGGGAGTCGAGCGCCGCGGCCGCCGCGGGGAACCACGGCTCACCGGCCCGGACCCGGGTGACCTCCTGGCGCAGCGTTGCGGTCGCGGCCAGCCCGACCGCCCGGGTGCTCGGCGTGACCAGCGCGAGCCGGCCCACCCGCTCGGGGTGCCGGGTCGCGTACTGCAGTGCCACGTTCGCGCCGGCGGAGTGCCCGAGCAGGTCCAGCCGGTCCAGCTCCAGGTGCTCGCGAAGTGCCTCCACGTCGGAGACCAGCCGATCGCAGCGGTACGACGAGGTGTCCGTCGGCATGCCCGACCGGCCGGTGCCCCGCTGGTCGGGGATGACCAGCGTCCGGTGCGCGCCCAGACCGCCAAGATCGCCGAGGTACGCCGAGTCGCGCATCGGGCCGCCGGGCAGGCAGACCAGCGGGGTGCCGCCGCCGAGCGCCCGGTAGGCGAGCGTGGTCCCGTCGGGTGCCGCGAAGGTGCTGAGCATCGGTCAGCGGGCCCGCTCGTGGTGCAGCAGGACGACACCGTTGCCGAACGTCCGGCTCTCGACCAGCCGCAGGCCGGTCGGGGCGTCGGCCTCGGGGAAGAGCCGGCGGCCACGGCCGACCAGCACCGGATGAACGTAGATGCGGTACTCGTCGATCAGGTCGTGCCGGGCGAAGGTGGCGGCCAGGTCGGCTCCGCCGAGCGCCAGGTCGCCGCCGGGCTCGGCGGTGAGCTTGCGGACCTGTTCGACGTCGACCTCGCGGACGATGGTGGCGTTCCAGTCGGCGTGGTCGAGCGTGCGGGAGTAGACGATCTTCGGCATGTCCCGCCAGATGCCGGCGTACTCGCGCATCGGTGCGCTGGCGGTCGGGTCCTGATCGGCGGTCGGCCAGAAATCGGCCATCAACTGGTAGCTGACCCGCCCGTTGAGGAAACCACCCATCGCGCCGATCACCTCGTTGAAGTGCTCGTGCAGCTCGACGTCGACCTGGTGCCAGCCGATGTCTCCGCCCGGGCCTTCGAAGAACCCGTCCAGCGACAGGCTCATGTGCACAACGATCTTCCGCATGGCGTCCCTCCGTGCTCATCGACGTGGTCGACCCCGAGCATCGTCGGACCCTACGACGAAACCGACGGGATGTCCCGCATTCGGCGCAGCGGGGAGCAGACCACGAACAGGCACGCGGCCCAGGTGCCCAGCACACAGACCCAGAGCGCGTCGCGTAGTCCGAGCGCGGTGCCCAGCGTCCCGCCGGCCAGCGCGCCGAGCGGGATCACGCCGAAACAGATCCAGAGGAACGCCGCGTTGACCCGGCCGAGGATCGGCGCCGGGGTGATCCGCTGCCGGTACGACATCGCCCCGACGTTGAACAGCACCGCGTTGGCCGAGAACGCGGCCAGTCCGAGCCCGTAGAGCAGCAGCCCCCACCCGGGCCGGGCCAGCGGCAGGAGCAGGTAGAACGGACCGGGCACGGTCATCGCCACCCAGATCACCCGAGCGGAGCCGAGCCAGGCCGACAGCCGCGCGGCAAGCACCCCCACCACCAGGCCACCGACGGCGCTGACCGAGAAGACGAGCCCCACCTGCACCGGGGTGGCGTGCAGTTCGCGGACCAGGAAGGTCACCTCGATCGAGCCGGACGCCATGACGAAGAAGTTCGACCAGGTGGTGCACGCCAGGATGCTGACCAGGATCGGTTGCCGCCGGATGAAGCCCAGACCGTCGGTCAGCTCCACCCGCAGCGATACGCGGGGGGCCCGCTCGCGGTGCGCCGGCGCCTCCCGGATCAGGATCAGCGTCAGCGCGCTGACCAGGAAGGCGAAGCCGTTCGTCAGGAACGTCCGGGCCGCCCCGACCAGACCGATCAACGCGCCGCTGACCGTCGGGCCGACAAGTTCGGCGGCGTCCTGGCTGATGGTGAGCTTGGCGTTGCCGTCGACCAGCAGGTCCCCCGGCACCAGCCGGGGCAGCAGGCTCTTGTACGCCACGGTGAACAGCACGGTGAGCACCCCACCGACGCCGACCACCGCGTACAGGAAGGGGAGGGTGAGCGTGCCGACCAGGGCGGCCACCGGCAGCGACAGCATGAGCGCGGCCCGACCCAGGTCGCAGGCGATCATCAACCGCCGCTGGTCGACCCGGTCGGCTACGACGCCCGCCGGCAGTGAGATGAGCAGGTACGGCAGCCAGGCCAGCACGGTCAGCAGGGAGATCTCGAAGACGGTGGCGTGCAGCGTGTCGGCGGCGAGCAGCGGCACCGCGACGTTGGCGATCCGGGTGCCCAGCTCGCTGACGGTCTGACCGCCCCAGAGCAGGAGGAAGGTCCTGCTGCGCCAGAGCGACGGGCCGTGCCCCGCCGCGAGTGTCGGGGCCTGGGTCACCTGCTGGGTCACGGTCGCTGCCCGTCTCTGCGGTCGCGCCGCCGGCCGGCGGCCCGAGGACTCTACCGAGGACGCGACCCCCCGGGACATCGCATTTCGCCGCGCCGACCGGGTCGTTCACCTGGTCGGCAGGACGGGTACCGTCCCAGGGCCCCCGGCAACCGGGTGGCGGAACGGAGGCCGGACCGGTGTCCATCGCCCTGATCACCCTCGGTGGCACGATCGCGATGGGCGGCCTCGACGCCGGCCGACCGGGCGTGGTCACCCGACTCACCGGCGCGGACCTCACCGCCGCCGTACCCGGTCTCGCCGAGCTGGGCGTACCCGTGGACGTGCGGGACGCCCGCGCGGTGCCCAGCGCGAACCTCACCGGTCGGCACCTGCTCGACGTGGTCGCGCAGGCGTCCCAGGCGGTGACCGGTGGCGCGACCGGCGTGGTGGTCACCCAGGGCACCGACACGCTGGAGGAGACGGCGTTCCTGGCCGACCTGGTCTGGCCGCACGCCGCCCCGCTGGTGTTCACCGGAGCGATGCGCAATCCGACCCTGGCCGGTGCCGACGGGCCGGCGAACCTGCTCGCGGCGCTGCGGGTCGCGGCCTCGCCGGCGGCCCGCGACCTGGGCGTGCTGGTCGCCGTGAACGACGAGGTGTACGCCGCCCGCTGGCTGCGTAAGACGCACAGCACCAGCACCGCCACCTTCGCCGCCCCCAACGCCGGCCCCCTCGGGCAGGTGATCGAGGGAGAGGTACGGGTGCTCACCCGGCCGCAGCGGCACGAGCCGCTGCCGCCGGTCGAACCGGACCGGCTCGACGCCACCCGGGTGGCCCTGTACGTGGTGACGATGGACGACGACGGGCTGCCGCTGCACGGCCTGGCCGACACCCACCAGGGCCTGGTGGTCGCCGGCTTCGGGGTGGGGCACGTGCCCGCCGCCCTGGCCCCGGTACTCGAGGACCTCGCCGGCCGGATGCCGGTCGTGCTCACCTCCCGGTCCGGGGCCGGTTCGGTGCTGCGGCACACGTACGGGGCGGTCGGCTCGGAGGCCGACCTGCAACGGCGGGGTCTGCTCAACGGCGGGCTGCTCGACCCGTACAAGGCGCGGGTGCTGCTGCGGCTGCTGCTGGCCGTCGGCGCCGGGCGGGACGAGGTGGCCGCCGCGCTGGCCCGGCACGGCTGAGCGCCGCTCCCACGCGGGTCGGCCGGAGGACGTCCCTAGACTGCTGCGGGTGACCGGAGAGCGACGACCGTTGGCGGACCGGCCGCTCACCGAGCCGCACCCGTCCCGGCTGCCGCCCGAGCATCCCGACCGGGCCCGGATCCTCGCCGTGCACGCCGCCGCGCTGGCCGCCGGGGAGGCCGGCTACCTGGACCCGGCGACCGGGCTGTTCGTGCTCAGCGCCGCATTCCTGGCCCGCCGCGGCACCTGCTGTGGACGCGGGTGCCGGCACTGCCCGTACGTCGACGACGCGCCGTTCGGATGAGCGCGGGCCGGCTCGGGGCGGACCCACCGAACGTGGGCTTCCGCCCGGACCGGACACCCCGTACGGTGTCCGACGGACATCCGGCGGGCGCCTTGGACCGTCGGTCGGCGGGAGGATGGAACGTGCGCGCGCGGATCGTGGTCGCCGGGCTGGCGGGGCTGCTGGTGAGCGGCTGTGCCGCCGAGGCCGAGCCGGTGGCGGTGCCGCCCCCGGCACCGATCGCGGTGGACGTGGCGGCGGCCTCCTCGGGTGGCGCCTGCCGGCTGTTGGATTTCACGCTGATCGAAGAGCAGCTCAAGGTGCGCTTCGACGTGGCGGCGGCCAGCGAACGGGACGACACGCACACCTGTGTCGTACGGGCCGAGCACGCGACGCTGCCGGAGCTGGCGTTGACGGTGACCGAGACCACGATCGACAAGGCCACCTTCGCCTCCGATGTGACGCCGGACAAGGCGGCGAAGGTCACCGGGCTGGGCCAGCAGGCATACCGGCGGACCATCGCCGCGGCGGGCGGGCACGGGCCGGTGGCCGAGGTGGGCTGGCTGGCGACCGACGGGCGGTTGGCCTCGTTGAGCTGGACCAGCGCCCGCGGCACCGAACGGTCGGCCGTCGACAAGCTGGCCGGCGATCTGGCCGCACTGGCCAAGAAGGTGGACACCCGGGCGCTGTGACGCCCGGGGCCCGTGGTGGTCAGTTGGCGGCGACGAAGACCCGGGAGGCGACCTCGCGGGGCAGTCGGACCCGGTCGCCGGAGCGGTCGATCGACACGCCGTCGCGCTCCTGGGCCACGGTCACCGTGGCACCCGGGTCGACACCGGCGGCGTGCAGTTGGCGCAGCACGTCGGCGTCCTTCTGCACGCTCTCGCAGATCCGGCGCACCACGACCGGCCCGGAGAGGCCGGGGAACGCCAGATTGCGCTCGCCCTCGCCCGCCTCGGTGGCCTCGGCCGCCGGTGAGCCCAGCTCCTGCAGACCCGGGATCGGGTTGCCGTACGGGGACCGGGTCGGCCGGTTCAACAGGTCGTACACCCGCTTCTCCACCGCGTCGCTCATCACGTGCTCCCAGCGGCAGGCCTCCTCGTGGGCCTCCTCGTAGGGCATCCCGATGACGTTGACCAGCAGCAGTTCGGCGAGGCGGTGCTTGCGCATCACGGACACGGCGCTGCCGCGGCCCTGCTCGGTGAGTGTCAGGTGCCGGTCGCCCTCGACGGTGAGCAGCCCGTCGCGCTCCATCCGGGCGACGGTCTGGCTCACCGTGGGGCCGCTCTGGTGCAGCCGTTCGGCGATCCGCGCGCGTAGCGGCGGCACACCCTCCTCTTCCAGTTCGAGGATGGTGCGTAGGTACATTTCGGTCGTGTCGACCAGGTCGTGAGACTTCATGACGTCAGCGGCCCTCCGGTGCACGATGCTACCCCGGCAACCGACAAGCGACCGCCGCCGAACCGCGGGGTGACGACCCGGATGGTGTTGGATGGTCGCCATGTCCGGTACCCAGGAGCTGTTGATCGAGGTCGACCGGCTCACCGCCGAGCTCGACAGCGCCGATCCGCCCACCCTGCTCGACGTCCGCTGGCGGCTCACCGGCCCGCCCGGGCACTCCGACTACCTGGCCGGCCACCTCCCGGGGGCCGTCTTCGTGGATCTGGACACCGCGCTCTGTGGGCCGCCCGGTGTCGGTGGCCGGCACCCGCTGCCCGACCCCGGCGCGTTGCAGGCCGTGCTGCGGGCCGCCGGCGTCCGGGCCGGTCACCCCGTGGTGGTGTACGACGGCGGCGACGGGCTGGCCGCCTCGCGGGCCTGGTGGACGCTGCGCTGGGCCGGGCACCACCCGGTTCGCCTGCTGCACGGGGGCTACCCGGCCTGGGCCGCCGCCGGTCTAGCCGTCTCCACCACTGCGCCCGCCCCGGCCCTCGGCGATGTCGAGGTACGCCCGGGTGACCTCCCGGTGCTCGACGCCGGGCAGGCCGCGGCCCTGGCCGCGGCCGACGACGCCGTACTGCTCGACGTGCGGGCCGCGCCCCGCTACCGGGGCGAGGTCGAGCCGATCGACCCGATCGCCGGGCACGTGCCGGGCGCGGCGAACCTGCCCGCCCCCGAGTACGTCGGCCCGGACGGCCGTTTCCTCGCCGCCGAGGTGCTGCGGGAGCGGTTCGCCGCGGTCGGGGTGACCGGGGCGCGCGCCGTCGGGGCGTACTGCGGCTCTGGCGTGACCGCCGCGCAGGCGGTGCTCGCGCTGCACCTCGCCGGCCGGCCGGACGCGGCGCTCTACGTCGGATCGTGGAGCAACTGGGTGGCCGATCCGGCCCGACCGGTGGCCTCCGGGCCGACACCCGGCAGCTGACCAGCGCGTGCGGTGGGCCGGTGACGGTCCTCGTGCGACGATGGGCAGATGTCCGACGACACGGTGGTGGTGTGGGACGAGTCGTTGCTCGCCTACGACATGGGCGACCATCCGCTCGACCCGGTCCGGGTGGAGCTGACCGTCGCGCTCGCCCGCGAACTGGGCATCCTGGACCGTCCGGGCGTCCGCCTGGTCAAGCCGGAGCCGGCCGACGACGCGCTGCTCACCCGGGTGCACGACCCGGCCTACCTGGCCGCGGTGCGCGCCGCGCCGCGTGACCCGCTGTTCGCCGGGTACGGGCTGGGCACGTCGGACAACCCGATCTTCGACGGGATGCACGAGTCCAGCGCCCTGATCGTGGGTGCCACCGTGGCCGCCGCCGAGGCGGTCTGGCGCGGTGACGCCCGGCGGGCGGTGAACGTGGCCGGTGGCCTGCATCACGCCATGCCCGCGCGGGCCTCCGGCTTCTGCGTCTACAACGACCCGGCGGTGGCCATCGCCCGCCTGCTCGACCTGGGCGCCGAGCGGATCGCGTACGTGGATGTCGACGTGCACCACGGCGACGGCGTCCAGCAGGTCTTCTGGGACGACCCACGGGTGCTCACGGTCAGCCTGCACGAGACCCCGCTCGCGCTCTTCCCGGGCACCGGTTTCCCGGACGAGACCGGTGGGCCGGGCGCGCAGGGCAGCGCGGTGAACATGCCGCTGCCGCCGGGCGTCGACGACACCGGTTGGCAGCGGGCGTTCCACGCGATCGTGCCGTCGGTGCTGCGCGCGTTCCGGCCCCAGGTGCTGGTGAGCCAGTGCGGTGCCGACGGGCACCGACTGGACCCGCTGGCCGACCTGAACCTGACGGTGGACGGGCAGCGGGCCACCTACCTGGCGCTGCGGGCGCTCGCCGACGAGCTGTGCGACGGCCGTTGGGTGGCCACCGGCGGCGGCGGGTACGCGCTGGTCGAGGTGGTGCCCCGGGCCTGGAGCCACCTGCTGGCCGTGGCCACCGGCGACCCGATCGACCCGGCCACGCTCACCCCGTCGGCGTGGCGGGAACTGGCCGCCGCCCGTCGTCCGGGTCGGGAGGTCCCGCTGCGGATGACCGACGACGCGGACCCGTCGTACACGCCGTGGCAGCCGACCGGCGAGCCCAACGCGGTGGACCGGGCGATCGCGGCCACCCGCAAGACCGTCTTCCCGCTGCTCGGGCTCGACCCACACGACCCGCGCGACTGAGCCGGGCCGGAGACCGCGCCGGTGACGACCACGGACCAGCCGGTGGATGTGCTGCTCAGCGACGGCAGCACCGTCCAGTTGCGACCGATCAGTCCGGACGACGCGCCGGACATCGTGGCCATGCACGGCCGGTTCTCCGAGCGCACCCGCTACCTGCGCTACTTCTCGCCGTACCCGCGCATTCCCGAGCGTGACCTGATCCGGTTCGTCACCGTCGACCACCACGACCGGGAGGCGTACGTGGTGCTGGCCGCCGACCGGATCGTCGCGGTCGGCCGCTACGAGCGACTTGGCCCACAGGCGCCGGAGGCGGAGGTGGCCTTCGTCGTGGAGGACGCCCACCAGGGCCGGGGCATCGGCTCGGTGTTGATGGAGCACCTGGCCGACGCGGCCCGACGCAACGGCATCATGAGCTTCGTCGCCGAGGTCCTGCCGGCCAACGGGACGATGCTGCGGGTCTTCGCCGACTTCGGCTACCAGGTCCAGCGCGAGTACGCCGACGGCGTGGTGCACCTGAGCTTCCCGATCGCCCCCACCGAGGCCACCCTGGAGGTCCAGCGCGGCCGGGAGCACCGTACCGAGGCCCGCTCGATCGCCCGCCTGCTCGCTCCCCGGGGCATCGCCGTCTACGGTGCCAGCGCGTCCGGCCAGGGCATCGGCGCGGCGGTGCTGGGGCACCTGCGCGACGGCGGCTTCACCGGCGCGGTGGTGCCGGTGCATCCGAATGCGTCGACGGTGGCCGGGCTGCCCGCGTACACCTCGGGGGTTGACGCCGGGGTTCCGCTGGACCTGGCGGTGGTGGCGGTGCCGCCGGAGGCGGCGACCGCGGTGGTCGCCGACGCGGCCGCCGCCGGGGCGCACGGCCTGGTGGTGATCTCGGCGGGCTTCGCCGAGGCCGGCGCCGAGGGCGCGGCGACGCAGCGGGCCCTGGTCCGCGCGGCGCACGCCGCGGGCATGCGGGTCGTCGGCCCGAACTGTCTCGGCGTGGCCAACACCGATCCGGCGGTACGCCTCAACGCCACCCTCGCCCCGGCACTACCACCGGCCGGTCGGGTCGGCATCTTCAGCCAGTCCGGCGCGTTCGGGGTGGCGCTGCTCGCCGAGGCCGACCGGCGCGGCCTCGGGCTGTCCAGCTTCGTCTCGGCCGGCAACCGGGCCGACGTCTCCGGCAACGATCTGCTTCAGTACTGGCAGGACGACCCCGGCACCGACGTGATCATGTTGTACCTGGAGACCTTCGGCAACCCGCGCAAGTTCGCCCGGCTGGCCCGGCGGATCGGCCGGTCCAAACCGGTCGTCGCGCTCGCCTCACCGGCCCGCCCGGTCGGGTTGGGCGACAGCACCGGGCCGGACACGGTGGCGGTTGCCGCGCTCTTCGCCCAGTCCGGCGTGATCCGGGTGGACACCGTGCCGGAGCTGCTCGACGTGGGGGTGCTGCTGGCCAACCAGCCGCTGCCGGCCGGCGGCCGGGTCGGCGTGGTCGGCAACTCCTCGGCCCTCACCGGCCTGGCCGCGACCGCCTGCGCCGGGCAGGGCCTCACCGTCGTCGACGGATATCCCCGGGACGTCGGGCCGAGCGCCGGTGCCGCCGAGTTCGCCGCCGCGCTGGCCGAGACCGCCGCCGACGACCGGGTGGACGCGCTGGTGGTGGTCTTCGCCCCACCGCTGCCCGGTCAACGCACCGAGGTGGACGCCGACGTCACCGCCGCGCTGCCGGCCGCGCTCGCGCTGGGCAAGCCGACCGTGGCCACGTTCCTGGTCGGTCGGCTGCCGGCCGGGGTGCCGGCGTACGGCGGCGTGGAGGAGGCGGTCCGGGCGCTCGCCCGGGTGCACCGGTACGCCGAGTGGCTGCGCCGCCCGCCCGGCGTGGCATCCGAGCTGCCCCGGATCGACCGGATCGCCGGGCAGGCCGCGCTGCGCGCCGACACCGCCGACCCGGTTCCGCTGCTGGCCGCGTACGGCATCGACGTGGTGGCGTCGACGTCGGTCGACTCGGTCGACGCGGCGGCGGACGCGGCGGTACGGCTGGGCTTCCCGGTGGCGTTGAAGGCCGCCGCCCCGGGGCTGCGCCACCGCCTGGACCTCGGAGCGGTCCGGCTCGACCTGCCCGACGAGTCGACCGTCCGCCGGGCGTACGCCGAACTGGCGGCGGTCTTCGGCGCGGACGTGCTGGTCCAGCCGATGGTCCCGCCGGGAGTGGCCTGCGTGGTGGAGCTGATGGAGGATCCGGCGTTCGGGCCGGTGGTGGGGTTCGGTCTCGGCGGGGTCGCCACCGAGCTGCTCGGTGACCGGGCCTGGCGGGCGGTGCCGTTGACCGACCGGGACGCCGCCGAGTTGGTCGACGAGCCGCGGGCCGCCCCGCTGCTGCGCGGGCACCGGGGCGCGGCCCCGGTCGACCGGGCGGCCCTGGCCGACCTGCTGCTGCGGATCGGCCGGCTCGCCGACGAGCAGCCCCGGGTGCGCTCGCTGACCCTCAATCCGGTGCTCGCCCGCCCGGACGGCATCTCGGTCCTGCACGCCGCGGTACGGGTGGGTGGCGCGGCGGCCCGCCCGGACACCGGCCCCCGCCGCCTCTGACCTACCGAGCGCGAACGCACGAGAGGCCCCGGCGAACCGCCAGGGCCTCTCGTGGGAATCAGTGCGTCAACAGGCGTAAGCCTCCAGCCGCTGGGCCCGCTCCGGCGCGCGCAGCTTCAGCAGCGTGACCTTCTCGATCTGCCGGATCCGCTCCCGGGACAGGCCGAACTCCCGGCCCACCTCGTCCAGGGTGCGCTGCCGACCGTCGTCCAGACCGAAGCGGAGCCGGATGACCGCCTGCTCCCGCTGGGACAGGGTGGACAGCACGATGTGCACCTCGTTGCGCAGCTCGCCGTGTGCGGCCACGTCACCCGGCTCGGCGCGCGGGTCCACCGCGGCCACGAAGTCGCCGAGGGCGCTCTCACCGTCGTCGCCGACGGCCTGGTCCAGGCTGACCGGCTCCCGGTCGTACGAGATCAGCTCGATGACCTGGAACTCGGGGATGTTCAGCGCGCCGGCGACCTCGGCGACGGTGGGTTCACGGCCCAGCGTGACCGCCAGCTCGCGGCGGGCCCGGACCATCCGGTTGACCTGCTCGACCATGTGTACGGGGATGCGGATGGTGCGGGCCTGGTCGGCCATCGCGCGGGTGATCGCCTGCCGGATCCACCAGGTGGCGTACGTGGAGAACTTGTAGCCCTTGGCGTAGTCGAACTTCTCCACCGCGCGGATCAGTCCGAGGTTGCCCTCCTGGATCAGGTCGAGGAAGGCCATCCCACGTCCGGTGTAGCGCTTGGCGATGCTGACCACCAGCCGCAGGTTCGCCTCGAGCAGGTGGTCCTTGGCCGCCCGACCCTCCGCGATGATCAGCTCCAGATCGGCCCGCAGCTCCGGCGAGACCGGGGTGCAGGTCGCCAGCTTCTCGTCGGCGAACAGGCCGGCCTCGATCCGGCGGGCCAGGTCGACCTCTTGCGCCGCGGTCAGCAGCTTGGTCCGGCCGATCCCGTTGAGGTACGCCCGGACCAGGTCGGTGGAGATGCCGCGCTCGTCGGTGGCGTCCAGGTCGGCGAGGGCTTCGACGGCCCCGTCGGTGTCGGTGCTGGTGGCCGGGCGCATCCGGTGTTCCGTCATCTGCAGGACCATCTCTGTCTCCCCGTTTCCACGTCTGTGCCGTGTCTCCGGCCCAGTGGTGCCGGTGTGAGACACAGCTTGGCGGGCGGGGCGTGAAACGGGAGTGAGGCGATCGGGCACCCGACAGCAATCGGGTCGGAAAGCGGGTGCGGAGTGTCGCCCCGGTGTGTCCTTGCCCGCCACGGTTACCGTGCCGACGGTCGGCAAGTGCGGGCCGACGAGGTCAGGAGATGGAGGACGGCGTGGTCTTCAAACGGCTCATGCAGGCGATGGGGGTCGGCGGCCCGTCGGTGGAGACGGTGCTGGCGAACCCGAACTGCCGCCCCGGCGGCCAGTTGGAAGGCCGCATCCAGGTGGTCGGCGGTGACCACCAGGTCGACGTCGACCACGTGGCGCTCGGGCTGGTCACCCGGGTCGAGGTGGAGAGCGGGGACAGCGAGTACGACAGCAACCAGGAGTTCCACCGCCAGCAGATCACCGGCGCGTTCCGGCTGGAGCCGGGGCAGCGCTACGACATCCCGTTCCGGTTCGACGTGCCGTGGGAGACGCCGGTCACCGAGCTGTACGGGCAGCACCTGCACGGCATGACGATGGGGCTGCGGACCGAGTTGGAGATCGCCCGCGCGGTCGACAAGGGCGATCTGGACGCGGTGTCGGTGCACCCGCTGCCGGCACAGGAGCGGCTGCTGGACGGCCTGCTGCGGCTGGGTTTCCGGTTCGCCCGCGCCGATGTGGAGCGTGGTCACATCTATGGCGTACGACAGACTCTGCCGTTCTACCAGGAGATCGAGTTCAGCCCGGCGCCGCAGTACGCCCGCTCGGTCAACCAGTTGGAGGTCACCTTCATCGCCGACCCGCAGCAGATGCAGGTCGTATTGGAGGTCGACAAGCGCGGCGGCGTCTTCACCGAGGGCCGGGACGCCTTCGGCCGGTTCACGGTCGACCACGCCACGGCCGACCGCACCGACTGGACCGCCGAACTGGACAACTGGCTACGCCAGTCCCTAACCCGCCGCGGCCTCTTCTCCTAACCCCCAACCCCTTCCCCTCCCCCCTCTTGATCAACAGGCTGAGAGAGGGGTGGGGTGGGGGTTAGAGGTCTAGGAGGAGGGTTCGGGGGCCGATGTTGATGCTCTCGACCAGCATGTGGGTGCGGAAGCGGCCGGTCTCCACGTGGGCGCCGCGGTCGCGTAGGGCGGCCACCACCGCGTCGACCAGGGGTTCGGCGACCTCGGCGGGTGCCGCCGCTGTCCAGGTCGGGCGGCGGCCCTTGCGGGCGTCGCCGTAGAGGGTGAACTGGCTGACCACCAGGATCGGCGCTCCGGCGTCCGCGGCGGACCGCTCGTCGTCCAGGATGCGCAGCTCGTGCACCTTGCGGGCCATCGTCCGGGCGGTCTCGGCGGTGTCGGTGTGGGTCACCCCGAGCAGCACCAGCAGGCCGCTCTCGATGGCGCCGACCACCTCGTCGTCCACCGTCACGCTGGCCCGTCCGACGGTCTGCACCACCGCCCGCATCAGCGCAGCACCCGCGTGCCGGTCTTTCGAGCCACCCGCATCAGGTGGTCACCGGCTCGATGATGCCCCGCTCCACCAGGTGCGCGACGATGGGCCCGGCCGCCTCGGCCAGCTCGGCGGGCTCGACGTCGTGCGCCGCCGCCAGCAGGGCGAGCTGGTCGCGTAGCGGCAGCCGGCCGTCGGCGCCGCCGACCAGCGCCAGTACCAGTGGGTCGATCTCCTCGGTCCAGCGCAGACCGTGCGGCATCGCGAGGACCTGCCGGTCCACCGCCCAGCCCTCGTCGCCCATGGTGGCCTCCTGCCGCAGCTGGAGACCCTCGGCGGCCCGGTAGCGCTCGGCGAGCAGCGCCTCGGTGTCGCGTACCCGGAGAAAGTCCTGGCGGTCGAACCAGGCGGCGACCTGGTCGCCCAGCGGCGGCTGCACCCGCTGGCGCAGGTCCTCCACGCGGACCACCGGATCGGCGTGCCCGCCCCGACGCAGCGACACGATGCCGAAGCCGATCGCCTCGACCTTGTGCGCGTCGAACCAGTCCAGCCAGGCGGCCATCCGCTGCGGGTCGGCGCTCTCGCCGACGTCGGTGAGCCACAGGTCGACGTACGCCATCGGGTCGGCCACCTCGCGCTGGATCACCCAGGCGTCCAGGCCGGTGCCGGCGAACCAGCCGGCCACCCGCTCGTCCCACTCCTCGCCGGCGATGTGCACCCAGTTCGCCAGGTACTGCATCGTGCCGCCCTCGGTGAGCAGGCCGGGTGCGGCGGCGGCCAGCTCGGCGCCGATCGCGTCACCCACCCGCCCGGAGTCGCGGTAGACGTGCGTGGTGGTGCCCGGGCCGACCACGAACGGCGGATTGCTCACCACCAGATCGAAGCGCCGGCCGGCCACCGGCGCGACCATGTCGCCGCGCAGCAGCTCCCAGTCCTGGCCGTTGAGGGCGGCGGTGGTCGCCGCGAAGCGCAGCGCCCGCTCCGACAGGTCGGTGGCGGTCACCGACCTGGCATGGGTGGCCAGGTGCAGGGCCTGGACGCCGGAACCGGTGCCCAGGTCCAGTGCGGTGTCGACCGGACGGCGGACGGTCGCGCCGATCAGGGTCTGGGTGGCGCCGCCGATGCCGAGCACGTGCTCGGCGTGCAGTGGCCGGCCCGGTCGGGCGCTGGCCGGTACGTCGGCGAGCACCCACCAGTCGTCGCCGTACGGTTCGAGGTCGACGCCGGCGCGGAGCCCGTCGCCGTGTCGCTCGACGAGCCCGCCGGCCACCGCCTCGTCGACGGTCAACGGTGCCAGCGCGGCAGCCACCGCCGCCTCCGACTCGGTCTGGTCGCAGATGAACACCCGGATCATGATGCCGAGCGGGTCGCGGTCCTCGGTGGCCCGTAGCGCGGCCCGGTAGTCGTTGCGTGCGACCGCGCTGGTGGTCTGCGCGCCGAGCCGATCCGCGATGCCGTTGCTGGTGAACCCGGCCCGGGTCAGCGCGGTGCGCAGTGCGTCGACGCCGGCGGGGGAGAGCAGCATGTCGTGTTCGTCCACGTCGCCATCCTGCCCCTCGCGATGTCCCGGGTACGCGCCACCCGCCGGATCGACCCGGAGCGTCGGTGTTCGTCCTGCTCGGCGGCCGAGGCAGGATGGTGGCCATGACGCTCGTGCTTCCCATCGACCCGGAGGCCAACCGGCTGCTGGAGCGCAGCCCGCTGGCCCTGCTCCTCGGCATGGTCCTCGACCAGCAGGTGCCGATGGAGAAGGCGTTCTCCTCGCCGTACGTGCTGGTGCAGCGGCTCGGCCACGACCTGGACGCGGCGGAGCTGGCCGGGTACGACCCGGAGGCCCTGCTCGCGCTCTTCGCCACCCCGCCGGCGCTGCACCGGTTCCCGAAGGCGATGGCGGCCCGGGTGCAGGAGGTCTGCCAGGTGCTGGTGGACCGCTACGACGGTGACGCCGCCCGGCTCTGGAACGACGCCACCGACGGGCCGGAGCTGCTGCGTCGGGTAGCCGAGCTGCCCGGTTTCGGCAAGCAGAAGGCGCAGATCTTCGTCGCCCTGCTCGGCAAGCGGTTCGGGGTGACCCCGCAGGACTGGCGGCAGGCCGCCGGCGGGTACGGCGACCCCGGCGCGTACCGGTCGGTGGCGGACGTCACCGACGTCGACTCGCTGCGCCAGGTGCGGGAGTACAAGCAGCAGATGAAGGCCGCAGCCAAGGCGAAGGCGGCCGGCGCCTGACCGGCCGACCGTCTCAGGCGGCGGTCGGGTGGGCCAGCGAGGCCAGTGCGCGCCGGACGTCGGCGAGTGAGACGGTCGCGGAGTCGTCCAGGTCGGCCAGGCCCGCCTCGATCCACTGACGCATCAGTGTGGTGACCCCGATGCCCCGGGCGTCGGCGGCGGCCCGCACCCGGTCGTAGGTCTCCAGCGGCAGCCGGACCGACCGGCTCACCATCGGCACGTCGGTGTCGGGGGTGGGCAGCTCCACCGGCGGGCTCTCGTCGATCAGCTCGGCGAGCCGGTCGTCACCGCTGTGGAACTGCTTGGTCGCGTCGTTACGGTGCATCGTCACGGCCTCCTCATCGGCGAGATCTCCGCACGGCCTCGTCGTAGCGCTTGGACTCGACGTCGCTCAGCTCGCGGGCGGAGAGGATGTCCCAGTCGTTGTCGGTGCCATCGGCCTCGGCGAGCAGCACCGCCAGCCGGCGGCCCCGCCGAGCGGCGGCGTAGACCACCATCACGTCGTCGCCCAGGTGGCGGATGACCCGTCGGGCGCTGTGCAGCGCCTCCCAGACTTCCCCGGGCGTGACGTCGTAGACCCTCAGGTTGGCCAACGCCTCGTCGGTGAAGCTGAACCTGCTGCCCACGTCGCGGAGCGTACCACGTACGTAACACGTAACGGGATGCGTCGAATTTCGCTGATCACGGCGTCGCGGTGACAGGATGGGGCGTAATCCCCTCGAGGAGGTTCATGGTGAAGCGTCAGGCGTACCAGCCGATTCTGATCACCGACGCCTCGCGCAGCCAGAACGATCAGCTCACCAGCCGTCAGCGCCGCTATGTCCTGATGATGGGCATCCGGGTGGCCTGCATCGTCGTTGGCGCGATCCTGGTCGGCGCGAACGCACCGCTGCTGTGGCTCTGGCTACCGTTGTGCGCCCTGGGCATGGTGCTCATCCCGTGGCTGGCCGTGCTGCTGGCCAACGACCGGCCGCCGAAGGAGCAGCACCGGTTGGCCAACCGGTTCCACCCCCGCCAGCAGGCCGACACCCCACCGATGAGCCTCACCGCCGACGAGCGTCCGCACAAGGTCATCGACGTCGAACCCTGACCCGCGTACGGGCCAGGGTCCAACGGGTCACGGCCGGGGCCGGGCGCCGATGGTCGAGACGGCCAGGGCGCCCAGTTCGGTGGCGCGGTTCAGCGCCGCCGCCGGGGTGGCACCGGCGAGCCAGGCGGTGAGCAGACCCGCGGCGAAGGCGTCACCGGCCCCGGTGACGTCCACCACCGCCACCCGCCGGGCCGGGGCCACGCTGACCGGGGCCGTCCGGTCCACCCAGACCGCGCCGGCCGCCCCGCGCTTGACCACCACCCGCCGGGCCGTCGCTGACAACGCCCGCCCCTGCGCCGCCGGGTCCAGCCCGCCGGCCAGCACCGTCGCCTCGTCGGCGTTGACCAGCAGCAGGTCGACATCGCGTACCCAACTCAGGAACGCCGCCGCGCCGACCCGCCGCAGCGGCGCCGCGGAGGCCGCATCGACGCTGGTGGTGAGCCCGCGCTCGCGGGCGGCGGCCAGCGCCCGCAGCCCGGCGCCGCGCGACCCGGCGTCCAACAGGGTGTACGCGGACAGGTGCAGATGCCCAGCGTCGGGCACCGCCGCGAGGGCCCGCTCGACGTGCTCGGCGCTGAGCCGCAGGTTCGCGCCCCGCTGGCTGACCATGGTGCGTTCGCCGTCGGTGGCCAGCACGATCACCGTGCCGGTCGGAGCGCCCTCGACCCGGTCGACCGCGCAGTGCACGCCCGCCCGGTCGAGTTCGGCGACGCGGTCCCGACCGGCCTCGTCCTCGCCGACCGCGCCGACGATCGTGACGTCCACCCCCTGCGCGGCGATCCACGCGGCGGTGTTGGCCGCCTGTCCGCCTCCGCCGAGACGGACCTCCGCCGCGGTGTCCGAGCCGACGGCGAGTGGCCCGGACAGCACCGCGACCACGTCGGTGAGCACATCCCCGACGACGATCACCCGGGGCGGGTGGGTCATGCCGGTGCGGCGGTGGTGCGGGCGACCGCGGCGACCGCGATCCGCGCGGCCAGGTCGGCGTTGCGCAGGATGATCCGGACGTTCACCGTCAGGCTCGCGCCCTCGGTGGCCGAGTGGAAGTGCGCCAGCAGGTACGGGGTGACGGCCTTGCCGGTCACTCCGTCGCGGTCCAGCCGGGCCAGGCCGTCGGCGAGGGTCCGGTCGTGCAGCTCCGGGTCGAGCTGCTCGTCGACGGGCAGCGGGTTGGCCACGATCAGGCCACCCGCGTGCACGGCCTGCCCGTCGCGGGCGGCGAGCACGGCGGCGATCTGCTCCGGCGAGTCCACCGACCAGTCCAGGTCGAAGCCGCCGTCGGTCAGGTAGAAGCCGGGGAACCGGCGGGTGCGGTAACCGACCACCGAGACACCGAGGGTCTCCAGCCGCTCCAGCGTCGCGCCCACGTCGAGGATCGACTTGACCCCGGCACAGACCACCGCGATCGGGGTCCGGGCCAGGGTGATCAGGTCCGCCGACTCGTCGAAGGTGTGCGCGGCCTCCCGGTGCACCCCGCCCAGCCCGCCGGTGGCGAACACCCCGATCCCGGCCGCGGCGGCCACCGCGCTGGTCGCGGCCACGGTGGTGGCGCCGTCCGCGCCGGTCGCCGCCGCCACCGCCAGGTCGCGTACGGAGAGCTTGGTCACTCCGTCGACGGTCGCCAGCCGGGTCAGCTGCGCGTCGTCCAGGCCGACCACCAGCTCGCCGCCGATCATGCCGATCGTCGCCGGTACGGCACCGGCGTCCCGGACCGCCTGCTCGATCTCCCGGGCCACCCGCAGGTTCTCTGGCCGGGGAAGACCGTGCGAGACAATGGTGCTCTCCAGTGCGACGACGGGCCGGCCGTCGCGCAGGGCGTCGGCAACGTGCGTGCCGTAGCTGATGTGAAAATCGGTCACGATGGCCCACCGTACGGGGTCCGGCCCTCGCCGGCCTCAAGTGGACCCGGCCGTGATGACCTGCCAAACTTGACGGCTGGAGGTGCAGACGTGAGCACAGAGGTTCTCGAGCGTCCGGAGTTGAAGGACGCCGACACCGGTCCCGAGATGTTCCACTACGTCCGCAAGGAGAAGATCGCCGAGAGTGCCGTCATGGGCACCTTCGTCGTCGCGCTCTGCGGGGAGACCTTCCCGGTCACCAAGGCGGCCAAGCCGGGCTCGCCGGTCTGCCCCAAGTGCAAGGAGATCTACGACTCGTACCGCGAGTGAACGCGGGCCGGCACGCCGGCCCGCGACGTAGCCTGCGGCGGTGACCACCTCCACCGCCCTGCTCCTCGCCGATCTGACCGGTGTGGCGGTGTTCGCCGCCTCCGGTGCCTCGGCGGCGGTGGCCAAACGGCTCGACCTGTTCGGTGTCGCGTTCGTCGGCTTCGTGGCCGCCCTCGGCGGCGGGATCTTCCGGGACCTGGTCATCGACGAGGTGCCGCCGCTCGCCTTCGCCGACTGGCGGTACGCCGGCACCGCCGCGGTCACCGCGCTCGCCGTCTTCTGGCTGCACCCACAGCTGGCCCGGTTGCGCACCACGGTGCTGGTGCTGGACGCGGCGGGCCTGGGGCTGTTCACCGTGACCGGCACGCTCAAGGCACTCGACGCCCGGGTGCCGGCGGTCGGGGCCTGTTTGATCGGCATGCTGACCGCGATCGGCGGCGGCCTCGGCCGGGACCTGCTGACCGCCGAGATCCCCGTGGTGCTCCGCCGGGAGATCTACGCGGTGGCCGCGCTGGCCGGATCGGTGGCCGTGACACTGCTCTACGTCACCGGGCAGACCGGGCCGGCACCGCTCACCGCAGCCGCCGTACTGGTCTTCGGACTGCGCCTGGTCGCGCTACGCCGGCGCTGGTCCGCCCCGGTGGCGACGCTGCGCCCACCGCGTACCGGCGGGGCTGATCCGCGTACCGACCGGGAGTGGTGAGCCGGCGCGGACCGCGGTGGCGGATGTGACCAGCGTGGCGTCGCCTGGGCCGGACGGCCCGCGCTGGTTATGCTGAGTCGGCCTTCGCGGCAGCTTCTGCGCGAGGGCGTTTTCATGGGCGGCGGTAATCGTGGCCTTCGACCGGAATCCGCCATCGTGCGGGCGGAGAGGAGCTTCGCGTGGCAGCCCGGACGCCGGTGCTCGAGACGTTCCCGGCACTACGCGCCTGGCAGCGCAAGGCCCTGGTGGAGTACCTGCGCCGGCGTACCGACGACTTCACCGCGGTCGCCACACC
Organism: Micromonospora vulcania; assembly: GCF_042658605.1. Taxonomy (NCBI): domain Bacteria; kingdom Bacillati; phylum Actinomycetota; class Actinomycetes; order Micromonosporales; family Micromonosporaceae; genus Micromonospora; species Micromonospora vulcania. The sequence continues at coordinate 45,779 of NZ_JBHSQS010000004.1, forward strand.
GGGTGCCGGTAAGACCACCTTCGCCCTGCGGATCGCGGCCGAACTGCTCGGTGACGGCACCGTCGAGGCGGTCACCGTGGTCGCACCGACCGAGCACCTGAAGAACCAGTGGGCGGACGCCGCCGCCCGCGTCGGCATCCAGCTCGACGCTGCCTTCCGCAACGCCGATCTGCACTCCGCGGCCGACTTCCACGGCGCGGTGGTCACCTACGCCCAGGTGGGGATGGCCCCGCAGGTGCACCGGCGGCGCACCATGACCCGGCGCACCCTGGTCATCCTCGACGAGATCCACCACGCCGGTGACTCCCGGTCCTGGGGTGACGGGGTGAAGGCCGCCTTCGACCCCGCCGTACGCCGACTGATGCTCACCGGTACGCCGTTCCGCTCCGACGACAACCCGATCCCGTTCGTCAGCTACGAGCGGGGCGGTGACGGGCTGCTGCGCTCCCGCGCCGACTCGGTGTACGGCTACGCCGACGCGCTGCGCGACGGGGTCGTCCGCCCGGTGCTCTTCCTGGCGTACTCCGGGGAGACCCGCTGGCGGACCAACGCGGGCGACGAACTGGCCGCCCGGCTCGGCGAGCCGATGACCCAGGACCTGGTGGCGCAGGCGTGGCGTACCGCGCTGGACCCGGCCGGGGACTGGATGCCGCAGGTGCTGCGGGCCGCCGACGCCCGGCTCACCGTGCTGCGAAATGCCGGGATGCCCGACGCCGGCGGTCTGATCATCGCCACCGACCAGCAGACCGCCCGCTCGTACGCCAAGCTGATCGAGCAGGTGACCGGCGAGAAGGCCGCCGTGGTGCTCTCCGACGACCTGGGCGCGTCCGCGCGGATCGCGACGTTCGCGGCGTCCGACCAGCGGTGGCTGGTCGCGGTGCGGATGGTGTCCGAGGGGGTGGACATCCCGCGACTGGCGGTCGGGGTCTATGCCACCAGCGCCAGCACCCCGCTCTATTTCGCCCAGGCCATCGGCCGGTTCGTGCGGGCCCGTCGGCCCGGGGAGACTGCCTCGGTCTTCCTGCCCAGCGTGCCGCACCTGCTCGGGCTGGCCAGCGAGATGGAGACCGAGCGGGACCACGTGCTCGGCAAACCCAAGGAAGACGACGGTTTCGACGACGATCTGCTCGAACGGGCCCAGCGCGACGACCAGGCCAGCGGCGAGCTGGAGAAGCGCTTCGCCGCGCTCTCGGCCACCGCCGAACTGGACCAGGTGATCTTCGACGGTGCGTCCTTCGGCACCGCGGCCCAGGCCGGCACCCCCGAGGAGGAGGAGTACCTCGGCCTGCCCGGCCTACTCACCGCCGACCAGGTCTCCCTCCTGCTCACCAAGCGGCAGGCCGATCAGCTCGCCGCCCAGCGCCGCCGCAGCGCCGAGCGGGCCGCTCAGCCGGCCGCTGCGCCCACCGCAGCGCCGCCGGCACCCATGAGTGCCGCCCAGCGCCGTGTGGCCCTCCGGCGCCAACTGAACGCCCTGGTGGCCGCCCGACACCACCGCACCGGCCAGCCGCACGGCAAGATCCATGCCGAGCTACGCCGACTCTGCGGCGGCCCGCCGAGCGCCCAGGCCACCATCGAGCAGCTAGAGGAACGCATCGCCACCGTCCAGACCCTCTAGACCGATCCGCCCCACCCGATCCGCCCCACCCGATCCGCCCCACCCGATCCGCCCCGCGCTGCGGATTGCCCTGCCCTCGGCGCTTGCCCGGCCGGCAGAATCCGCGCAAGTTCAGGGAAGTTGCTGCCTCACGTGGCGTCGAGTCAGCACTTTCCCGGAAGTTGTGCGGATCTTGGGAGCGGTTGGGCGGTTGGGCGTGAGCGCACACCACGGCGATACTGACGGATCGCTTGGGTGATCAAGGCTAGCGATTTCGTCGACAAGGGTAGATGGACCTGGTAGACCAGAGCGTGGCCCTCGGTGGGCGTGTTGTCGTGTGTCACGACCTGCAACCCTCACCGAGGGCCCTGCTATGAGCCACGCGCAACGCCGGACACGATCGAACATCCGCCAGGGCAGTCGATCATCAACGAAGATCACCACACCCTGACCAGCACCGCGACTCCAGCACCCCACCCTGTCAACACCACCCCACCAGCCCAAACAGGATGAGACAAGCTCCTGGATGTAGTGGCATCCCGGCAGGGACGCGGCCACTACATCCAGGATCGAGCACGATCACGTGGTATCGGCGCGGCGCATGTGGCGCGCGGGGCGCGGTGCGGCGCATGTGGCGCGCGGGGCGCGATGCGCCGCATCCGGGGCGCGGTACAGGCGCGACGGCGCGGCACGGGCGCGGGCTGATGGTAGGGAAAAGCCGGCCGGAGACACCCTTTCGGTGTCTCCGGCCGGCTATGTCGGTTTACGGATTCAGTTCGCCATCAGATCGGCGCCTCGCCAGCTGAAGTCGGGCTCCGTTGCGAACCGCTCGGTGATCTTCACGAGATCCTCCGCGTACTTGTTCGCGTGATGCCCGCAGAACACCAGCTCGCTCCCACCCGCCAGAGTGATCCGGAGCTTACCGGCAGCATTGCAGCGGTCGCACCGTTCATCGGCGGCTGGGGGAGCCACCGTCTCGGGCGGCGGCGTGAGGGTCGGGGTCATCGCCTTCCTCCTCTGGTCGTCACCGATGAACAATCTCCTCGGTCGTTGCTCACCTATCGTGCAACATCCTCGTCGGGCCTGGACTTCCCTGTGTGCCCGCGGGGGACCGAGGTCACACATGGCAGGGACAGTGTGCCGTGCACCCAGGGTGCCACGTCAACGATCACATTCGCGCATCCGGACGATCACCATCTGGCGTTGCACGCCAGGTGGTCAAAACGACACGTTCGGTTGACGAAACCTGCTCAGTCCAGGTAATCCCGGAGAACCTGTGACCGGGACGGGTGACGCAGCTTGGACATCGTCTTGGACTCGATCTGCCGGATCCGCTCCCGGGTCACCCCGTAGACCTGGCCGATCTCGTCCAGCGTCCGCGGCTGGCCGTCGGTCAGGCCGAAGCGCAGGCGTACCACACCCGCCTCACGCTCGGAGAGCGTCTGCAGGACCTGCTGGAGCTGGTCCTGCAGCAGCGAGAACGACACCGCGTCGACCGCGACCACGGCCTCGGAATCTTCGATGAAGTCGCCGAGCTGGCTGTCGCCCTCGTCGCCGATGGTCTGGTCCAGTGAGATGGGCTCCCGGGCGTACTGCTGGATCTCCAGCACCTTCTCGGGTGTGATATCCATCTCCTTGGCCAGCTCCTCCGGCGTGGGCTCACGGCCCAGATCCTGGAGCAGCTCGCGCTGGATGCGACCGAGCTTGTTGATGACCTCGACCATGTGCACCGGGATGCGGATGGTGCGGGCCTGGTCGGCCATCGCGCGGGTGATCGCCTGCCGGATCCACCAGGTGGCGTACGTGGAGAACTTGTAGCCCTTGGTGTAGTCGAACTTCTCCACCGCGCGGATCAGTCCGAGGTTGCCCTCCTGGATCAGGTCGAGGAAGGCCATGCCGCGTCCCGTGTACCGCTTGGCCAGCGACACCACCAGACGGAGGTTCGCCTCCAGCAGGTGGTTCTTGGCGCGCTCGCCGTCACGGGAGATCCAGCCCAGGTCCCGGAACATCTCCCGGCTGAGCTTCTCTTCGCCCTCGTCGGCCGCGCGCAGTTGCTCCGCGGCGTAGAGCCCGGCCTCGATCCGCTTGGCCAGCTCCACCTCCTGCTCGGCGTTGAGCAGCGGAACCTTGCCGATCTGCTTGAGGTACGCGCGCACCGAGTCGGCGGAGGCGGTCAGCTCGGCGTCCCGCCGGGCCTGCTTGAGCGCCTCGGACTCCTCGTCGTCCCACTCGAAGTCGTTGTCGGTCGCGGAGCTCGCCGCGTCCGCCTCGGCGGCCTGGGTCAGCTCGGCCGGCTCCTCGACCACCACGTCCTCGATCGTGGCGGCCAGCTCCTCGGGGTCGATCTCACCCTCGGCGCCCTCGCCCTTGGCCTTGGTGCCGGCCTTGGCACCGGCCGCGGCGACCGTCGCCTTGGTGGCCCGGGTCGACTTGGTCGCCTTCGCCGGCGTGGCGGCACCGGCCTCGCCGGTGGCCTTGCGCGCGGCCACCTTGCGCGGGGCCGGCGTCGACGGCGCGTCGTCGGCGGCGGGGGCCTGCTTCGGGGCTGGCGCGGCGGCCTTCTTGGTGGTCTTGGCGGTGGTGGCCCGGGACGCCGGCGTGGTGGAGCGGGCCGCGGCGACGCGGCGGCGGGTGCTCGCCGACCCGTCCACCACCACGGTCACTCCCGCCTCGGAGAGTGCCCGCAGAATCTTCTTGGCCTGGGCCGGAGTCACCTCGGCGGACTCGACGGTGCGCGCGAGCTGGGCCGACGTGAGCTGACCACCGGCGCTCTGCGCGTGGGCGATCAGGGTGTCGGTGAGCGAGCGAACGTCGGCGCCGGTCTGGCGGGGTTCTGTCACGAATGACCTTCCGGAGGCGAAGAGCGGGCACGGCCGGGTCGTCCGGCGCAGCGTGGGGCGACCAGGCCGGACGATGTGGTTGAGGGGCCCCCGTGTCGCGGGCCGGCCGGTGGTCGGCGGTCCGTGGCGCGTGGGCAGGGGTGAATTGTAACGCCGTCTGCGGCGATCATCCTGCGCCGCACGGCGTACCGGCGGTGGGGACCGCCGATTCGGCGCAGATGTGGACTTTGTAAGGATGATACTCGCGCATGAGCCGGAACGCCCCGCTCGTGCGGGAAGGGGACCTGGGATGGACCGTTCGGCCCCGCCGCCACGGGAACTCTTGGCGATCGCGCTCGACGTGGCGCGGGACGCCGCGGCCACCGCGTACCGGATGCGGACCGAGGGTGTGTCCGTGGCGGCCACCAAGAGCACGGTAACCGATGTGGTCACCGCGGCGGACCGCGCTGTAGAGCGGCAGGTGGTCGACGCGCTGCACCGGCTGCGGCCGGACGACGCGGTGCTCGGCGAGGAGTACGGCACGGGCGACACCGGGCCGGTACGACCCGGCGGCGTGCGGTGGATCATCGATCCGATCGACGGCACGGTCAACTACCTCTACGGGCTGCCGTACAGCGCGGTGTCGCTGGCCGCCGAGGTGGACGGGGTGGTGGTCGCCGGCGTGGTGCGCAACGTGAACACCGGCGAGGAGTGGACCGCCACGATCGGTGGCGGGGCCTGGCGCGACGGGATCCGGTTGCGCTGTTCGGCCGAGACCGACCTGGGGCAGGCGCTGGTCGGCACCGGCTTCGGCTACGACGCCGGCCGGCGGGCGCACCAGGCTCAGGTGGTGGCCGGAATGATCGCCCACGTGCGGGACATCCGCCGTCTCGGCGCCGCCGCGCTGGACCTCTGCCTGGTCGCCGAGGGGCGGCTGGACGCGTACTTCGAGAAGGGCCTGGCCGCCTGGGACCTGGCGGCTGGCGGCCTGGTCGCGGCCGAGGCGGGTGTACGGGTCGCCGGCCTGGCCGGACGCCCGCCCGGTGCGGACCTGGTGCTCGCGGCCCCGCCCGCGCTCTTCGAGCCGCTGCACGACCGGCTCGCCGCCCTGGATGCCTCCGGCGGTCCCTGAACGGCTCCGTCGGCCCCGGCGGGCGGTGGTGACTGGTGTCGACGCCCGCCGGGGTACGGAGTCACTTGATCGGAGCGGGGCAGCTCTCCGGTGGCGCCTCCGGGGCGCCGAGGTCACCGAGGGACTGGTTGACCTCGGTCGTGGTGGCCAGCTGCTGGAAGGAACTGCCCAGCACCACGTCCACGGTGTCGTCGGTGCGCTTGGCGTCGTACACCGGCTTGGCGTTGCCCAGGAAGTACGCCTTGAGCAGGTGCGCGGAGCCGACGCCCTTGGGGCCGTACATCAGCGTCGCCACGTTGGGGATCGCCTTGGCGTTGCCGACCTTGATGACCTGGAACTTCCGATTGCGGAAATCGTCCGCCACGGCGGCGGCCCGGCCGGGCTCGTCCGTCGCGTTCAGCACGTTGATCTTGACATCCTTGGGCTCGTGCAGCGCGACGTCCGCCAGCGGCCAGCCGGCCGGGCAACCCTTGGCTGTGCCCGCGTTGCCCTGGGTGTCACGGACCATCGCGATGATGACGAAGGTCAGGGCCAGCACTGCCAGCAGACCAACCACGACGAGTGCTCGCACTCGCGCAAAACTCATCTGCGCTCCCGGACCTGAGGTGGGTGGTAGCGGTCGCGCGGACCGCCGGCCGTCGAATACGCCGCTGAGGTTAACGGTTGTCCGGCCGTCGCGTGGAAACAGTCCGACATGCCGGCGCGCCGACCGCGAACCGGGTACTACTACCCCTATCTTCGTGTCGCCTGAGTCACATTGGGAACAACTTCGCGTGCTGGGGCGTACATCTCAGCCGCGAGGGCGGTATACATGCCTCGCCCAACGGGGGGTAAGGTTCCGCGCTCGCAGGGGAGTCGCCCCAGCGGTCTCGGCCCGTCGGTCCCCGGGTCGGGTGCCCGACACAAGTGGTGGCCGGCCAACGGAACCGAAACAGCGTCGTCCGGCGTTACAACCGGAAGCGACAACATCGATATGGGAGAGTGAAAACCGATGGCCACCGACTACGACGCCCCGCGTCGCGACGAGGTCGACCTCGGCGAGGACAGCCTGGAAGAGCTCAAGGCCCGGCGCGTCGACTCACAGTCGGGCGCGGTGGATGTCGACGAGGCCGAGGTGGCCGAGAGCTTCGAGCTGCCCGGCGCCGATCTGGCCGATGAGGAGCTCACGGTCAAGGTGCTACCCATGCAGCAGGACGAGTTCCGGTGCGCCCGCTGCTTCCTGGTACACCACCGTAGCCAGCTGGCGGTCGAGCGGAACGGCGAGCTGATCTGCCGCGAGTGCGTCTGACACTCACGACACCAGCGGCGGCCTCCCTGAACGGGGCCGCCGCTGCCGGTGTAGCCGTGCGGCACGTGTGGGTACCTGCTTGACTCGTATCGGGTAGCCACAGCACCGGGAGGTTCCGACCCATGAGCGAACGAGGCGACACCACCGGCGGCGCGGACGACCTCGGCGCCACCGTCGCGGAGTTGACCGCCGACGACCTCGCGCCGGCCCGTCGTCGCCAACTGCTCACCCGGGTGGTCGGTCAGGCCCGGGCCCGTGGGCTCGCCGACCTGTTCAAGCCCCGCGCCGCCGTGCGCTGGATGGTCGACACCGTGACCGAGATCGCCCCGCACGTACCGGTGCGGGACCTGGCCACTCTGCGCCGCCACTTTCCAGGGCTGGATGACGACGCCCTGGCCGAGCGGTTGATCCGCAACGCGGCCCGGACCACCGCCGGGATCGGCGCGGCCGGCGGGGGAGTCGCCGCCGTCGAGTGGGCGGTCACACCAACCCTGCTCTCCGCGCCGGTGCTGCTCGCCGCCGAGACGGTCGCCGTGGTGGCGGTGGAGCTGAAGCTGATCGGCGAGCTGCACGAGGTGCACGGTGTGGACCTGCCAGCGGGCGGCAGCCAGCGGGCGGTCGCCCTGATCCACTCCTGGGCCACCCAGCGCGGAATCAACCCGATGGTTCCCGGCGTGGGGGTGGGCGCGGTGCTCGGCACCGCCGCTCGCAAGGAACTGCGGGACACCATGCTGCGGCGTTTCGGGCGCAACCTCACCACGCTCGGGCCGTTCCTCACCGGCGCGGCGGTGGCCAGCTACCTCAACCGCCGGGCCACCCGGTCGATGGCCGATCAGCTCCAGGTGGACCTGCGTCGGCGCGGCATCGCCCGGCCGGCGCCTCCGCCGGCCCTGCCCGGCCCGCCCACCGGCACCTGAGCGGCCCGCCCACCGGCACCTGAGCGGCCCGCCCACCGGCACCTGAGCGGTCCCGTGCTCGTCGGCGCGGCACAGGCCGACCCGACGGGTCGGGCCCGTACGTCAGCCCGGCCCGCCGGCCGTACGGTCGACGCGGGGTCGGGCGTCCCGTGCGGTCAGCACCGCCTCGGCCAGCTCGACCGGATGCCGGGTGCTCACCACCCAGAACGGGGTCGGATCGGCCGGGTCGTCGAGCACCACCTGCACGGCGCCGCCGACCCACGGCCGCTGCACCACGAAGGCGAGCGGGTCGGCGCCCACCCCGAGGACCTCCCGGCGGCCGGCGGCGTCCAGTGGCACCACGTCGGCCACGAAGCGCACCGGCAGTCGGGCGTCGTCCACCCGTAGCTCGGAGTCGGCGACCGCCACCCGGATCCGGCCCAGCCACCACAGCCCGACCGCGGTGAGCGGCAACAACACCGCGAACGGCAGCCAGGCGCGTACGCCGTCCGCACCCATCCAGACCTCGACGGCCAGCAGTGCGGCGGCCACCAGCCCGGCCAGCCACAGCCACCAGGGCAGACTCAGCCGTTCGGCGTACGCCGTGCGGGCCGCGACGGGCGGCTGACCGGCGGACGGGGAGGGCGACATGCTCACTCCTGCGAGGGTACGGCGCACGGCGGCCCGGCCAACCGGCAGGATGGCAGGGTCACCCCGATGAACCGGACGGAAGAGGAACCCGTGACCGACGTCGTACCCGTGCCCGTGCGGCTGCTCGACACCGAGCTGCCGCTGCCCGCGTACGCCCATCCCGGCGACGCCGGGGCCGACCTGGTGGCGGCCGCGGACGTGGAGCTGCCACCGGGCGGCCGTGCCCTGGTGCCCACCGGCGTCGCCATCGCGTTGCCCCAGGGGTACGTGGGCCTGGTCCATCCCCGTTCCGGCCTGGCGGCCAGGCTCGGCGTGACGGTGCTCAACGCGCCCGGTACGGTCGACGCCGGCTACCGGGGTGAGATCCTGGTCAACCTGATCAACCATGATCGGGAGACGCCAGCGAAGATCTCCCGCGGCGATCGGATCGCGCAGCTCGTGGTCCAGAGGGTCGCGCGGGCACGGTTCGAGCCGGTGGCCGAGCTGCCCGAATCCCAGCGTGGGACCGGCGGGCACGGCTCCACCGGCGGGCACGCCGGCCTGGTGCCGTCCCCGGCGGGGCAGGACCGGATCGGGCCGCAGCGGGACGAGCCGGGCCGCGGGCGGACGGAAGAGGTGGCAGGGTGAGTACGAACAGCGGAGGGCGGGCGCAGTGATCTTCTCCCGAAAGCGGGACGGTGCCGGGCGGCAAACCCGTGACGAGCGGGCCGCCGAGGTCCTCGACGAGGGCTCTGCGACGCCAGCGCTGGTGCGCGGCCCGTACGACATCTCCGAGGTCGACGACGAGGTGCAGCGGCTCGATCTGGGCAGCCTGCACATCCCGGCGATCGCCGAGGTGGAGGTGCGGGTGCAGGCCGACCCGCAGGGCGTGGTCCAGCAGGTGGTGCTGGTGCACGGGGAGAACGCGCTGCAACTCGGCGTCTTCGCCGCGCCCCGCTCCGAGGGGATCTGGGACGAGGTGCGCGAGGAGATCCGCCAGTCGCTGGTCCGCGACGGTGCCACCACCCGCGCGGTCGAGGGCGAGTACGGCACCGAGCTGTACGCCGAGGTGAACACCCAGGACGGCCCGACCAACCTGCGGTTCGTCGGCATCGACGGGCCGCGCTGGATGGTCCGCGGCGTCTTCCAGGGCCCGGTGGCCCTCGACCCGGTCATCGCCGGGCCCCTCGCCGAGTGCCTGGACGGCCTGGTGGTCGACCGGGGTCAGGAGGCGAAGCCGGTCCGCGAGCCGCTGCCGCTGCGGCTGCCCCGGGAGATCGCCGACCAGGCCGCCGCCGAGCCTGGCCAGGCCTGACCGACACGCACCGGCCCGCCGGAACCGGCCCCGTCGGCGTACGCTGGCGGCACGGTTCCGGCGTCGCCGGGGCCAGGCCGGTGCCGGTGAGCGTGGAGAGGGTGACGCGGAGGTCATGACGACCGACGAGAGCCGGGTGTCGCTGCGGCGGATCCTGCAACGGTTCACCGCCAGCGAAGCCGAGATCGACGCGCAGGAGCTGCGCCGGGAAAGCGCCGAGTGCGGTGGCATTCCAGCCCAGCAGTGCTCCCGGGGCCAGGTGGTCTCGGTGGCCGGTCGGCTGCGCACCGTGGTCTACACCCCGCGTACCAACCTGCCCACCCTCGAGGCCGACCTGTACGACGGCAGCGACGTGGTGACCCTGGTCTGGCTGGGCCGGCGGCACATCGCCGGCATCGAGCCGGGGCGGCACCTGACCGCCCGCGGCCGGGTGGCGATGCGCGACGACCGCAAGGTCATCTACAACCCGTACTACGAGCTGGACTCGCCGAAGTGACGGCGCTGCGGACGGAAGGCCGGCGATGACGACGGGACAGCACCGGGCGGCGGAGCCGGAAACGGGTCCGACGGGTCCACAGGACGACGAGCGACTGCCGACGATCGCCGAGCAGATGGCCGATCAGCTCGGCGGCTGGCGGGGGCTGGTCGAATCCAGCATCCCGGTGGTGGTCTTCGTCGTCGCCAACATCATCGGCGAACTGCGTCCCGCCGTGATCGCCTCGGTGGCCGTCGCGCTGCTGATCGCCGGGCTGCGGCTGGCCCAGCGGCGTCCGATCCGGCACGCGGTCAACGGGCTGTTCGGCGTCGGCGTCGGCGCGGCCATCGCCTGGCGTACGGGCGACGAGCGCGACTTCTATCTGCCGGGCATCCTCTACGGCATCGGCTACGGCGTCGCCCTGCTGCTCTCGGCGGTGATCCGGCAGCCGCTGGTGGGTTGGATCTGGTCGGTGCTGATGGCCAAGGGCCGCTCGGAGTGGCGGGACGACCCGAAGCTGGTGCGCACCTTCACCCAGCTGACCGTGCTCTGGGGCGTGGTCTGGCTGGCCAAGGTCGGCGTGCAGGCGGGGCTCTACCTGGCCCACCAGGACACCGCGCTGGGCATTGCCCGGCTGGCGCTGGGCTACCCGCCGTACGCGCTGCTGCTGCTGATCACGGTCTGGACGGTGCGCCGGGTCACCCGGGAGCCGCAACCGGCCCCGCTGCCCGGCGCCTGAGCGGCGACTTCCCGCCGACGGCCCCCCCGGGGGGCGGCTCAGCGCGAGCCGCGGGTCCGCTCGACGCTGTCCGGGCCGAGGATGACCGCACGGACGTCGTCCTCCACCTCGGCGGTGCAGACGAAGACCAACTCGTCGCCGGCCTCGATCGGGTCGTCCGGACTGGGCACCAGGACCCGCTTGCCGCGCAGGATCGCCACCAGCGCGGAGTCCCGGGGCAGCGGCACCGCGTGGATCGGCTGACCGACGTACGGCGCGGTCGGCGGCAGCGTGATCTCGACCAGGTTCGCCTCGCCCTGCCGGAAGGTCATCAGCCGGACCAGGTCGCCGACGGTGACCGCCTCCTCGACCAACGCGGCCATGACCCGGGGCTTGCTCACCGCGACGTCCACGCCCCACTGCTCGGTGAACAGCCACTCGTTCTCGGCCCGGTTGACCCGGGCGACCACGCGGGGCACCGCGAACTCGGTCTTGGCCAGCAGCGACACCACCAGGTTGACCTTGTCGTCGCCGGTCGCCGCGACCACCACGTCGCAGCCGGCGACGTCGGCCTCCTCCAGGCTGGCCAGCTCGCAGGCGTCGGCCAGCACCCACTCGGCGGCCGGTACCCGGTCCGGGCGCAGCATCTTCGGCTGGCGCTCGATCAGCATCACCTGGTGGCCGTTGTCGATCAGCTCCTGGGCGATCGAGCGGCCCACGTTGCCGGCGCCCGCGATGGCGATCCGCATGGCTCAGTGCCCCCCTTCCGGCGGCGTCGCCGCCACCGACGTGACCGTCGCCACGATGTCGTCGCTGACCAGCATGAAGACCTGGTCACCCTCCTGCACGACGGCGGAGGCGGTGGGCAGTGTGCCGATGCCGAACCGGATCAGGTAGGCCACCCGGGCCCCGGTCGACTCCTCCAGCGCGCGTACCGGCCGGCCGACCCAGTCCTTGTGCACGGGCACCTCGACGATCGACACGGTGCTCGTGGGGTCGCGGAAGATCTCCACGTTGCCCTCGGGCACCAGGTGCCGCAGCATCCGGTCGGCCGTCCACCGGACGGTCGCCACGGTGGGGATGCCCAGCCGCTCGTAGACCTGCGCCCGGCGCTGGTCGTAGATCCGTGCCGCGACCCGGGACACGCCGAACGTCTCGCGCGCCAACCGGGCCGAGATGATGTTGGAGTTGTCGCCGCTGGAGACGGCCGCGAAGGCGTCCGCCCGCTCGATGCCGGCCTGCCGCAGCACGTCGCCGTCGAAGCCCGCCCCGGTCACCGTGATGCCGGCGAAGTCGGGGCCGAGCCGGCGGAAGGCGTCGGCGTCCTGGTCGATCACCGCCACCGAGTGTCCCCGGGACTCCAGGCTGTGGGCGAGGGTCGACCCGACCCGGCCACAGCCCATGATCACGACGTGCACGCTGCCCTCCCCAATCCCGTACCGCTCCGGCTGCCGGTGATCCGTCGAGTGCGAGCCTGCCACGTCCGGGTCGGGAGCGGGGACCGACGGTACCGTGTCCGGTCGGCCCGCCGTGATCGCCCACCCCGGCGTCCTCGCCGTGGTGGTCGTACTCTTGGCGTTCGTGGCCAGTCCCACCTCGCTGCTGAAGCGACTCCTCCTCGGTCGACCGTTCCGGTCCGACCGGCTGGAGCACACCCTCCTGTCGAAGCGCATCGCGCTGCCCGTTTTCGCCTCCGACGCGTTGTCCAGCGTCGCGTACGCGCCTGACGAGATCCTGCTGACCCTCTCCATCGCCGGCGCCTCGGCGTTCCTGTTCTCCCCGTGGATCGCGCTGGCCGTCGTCGTGGTGATGCTCACCGTGGTGGCCAGCTACCGGCAGAACGTGCACGCCTACCCGTCCGGGGGTGGCGACTACGAGGTGGCCACGGTCAACCTGGGCCCGAAGTTCGGTGTCGGGGTGGCGAGTGCCCTGCTGGTCGACTACGTGCTCACGGTGGCGGTGTCGGTCTCCTCGGGCGTGGCCAACCTCGGCTCGGTGCTGCCGTTCGTGGCCACCCACAAGGTCATGATCGCGGTGATCGCGGTGGTCCTGCTGACCGCGGTCAACCTGCGCGGGCTGCGCGAGTCGGGCACGGCGTTCGCCATCCCCACCTACGGCTTCGTCATCGTGATCGGCGGGATGCTGCTCACCGGGTTGTTCCGGGTCTTCGTGCTGGGTGACGACCTCCGTGCGCCCAGCGCCGACCTGGTCATCCAGGCCGAGCACAGCGTGACCGGTTTCGCCCTGGTCTTCCTGCTGCTGCGGACGTTCAGCTCGGGCGCCGCCGCGCTCACCGGTGTCGAGGCGATCTCCAACGGTGTGCCGGCGTTCAAGGCACCGAAGAGCCGCAACGCCGCCACCACGCTGCTGCTGCTGGGCGCGATCGCGGTCAGCCTGCTCGTCGGGATCATCTGGCTGGCCCGGCTGACCCACCTGCAGTTCGTCGAGGACCCGGCCCTGCAGATCGTCTCGGGGCCGGACGGGTACGTGCAGAAGACGGTCACCACCCAGCTCGGCGAGACGGTCTTCGGCTCCGGCTCGTTCCTGCTCTACGTGGTGGCCGGGATGACCGCGCTCATCCTGTTCCTGGCGGCGAACACCGCGTTCAACGGCTTCCCGGTGCTCGGCTCGATCCTCGCCCAGGACCGCTACCTCCCCCGCCAGTTCCACACCCGGGGCGACCGGCTGGCCTTCTCCAACGGCATCGTCTTCCTCGCCGTCTTCGCGATCGTGCTGATCGTCGGCTTCCAGGCCGAGGTGACCCGACTCATCCAGCTCTACATCGTCGGGGTCTTCGTCTCGTTCACCCTCTCCCAGGCCGGCATGATCCGGCACTGGAACCGGCACCTGAGGACCGAGCGGGATCCGGAGGCGCGGCGCCGGATGCACCGCTCCCGGGCAATCAACACCTTCGGCATGGGTCTGACCGGTACGGTGCTGGTGATCGTCCTGATCACCAAGTTCCTGCTCGGGGCCTGGATCGCGATCGCGGCGATGGCGGTGATCTACGTGTTGATGCTCGCCATCCGGCGGCACTACGACCGGGTCGCCGCCGAGTTGACCCCGCCGGACGAGGGCCGGGCCGTGCTGCCCGCCCGCAACCACGCGATCGTGCTGGTCAGCAAGCTGCACCAGCCGACCCTGCGGGCCATCGCGTACGCCCGGGCAACCCGGCCGGACACGCTGACCGCGGTGACCGTGAACGTGGACGACAAGGACACCCGTGATCTGCAGGCCGACTGGGAGCGGCGGGAGATGGCGATACCGCTCACCGTGATCGACTCCCCGTACCGGGAGATCACCCGGCCGATCCTGGACTTCGTGGCGTCCACCCGCCGCAAGTCACCCCGCGACGTGGTCACCGTCTTCATCCCCGAGTACGTGGTCGGGCGCTGGTGGGAGAACCTGCTGCACAACCAGAGCGCGCTGCGCCTCAAGGGCCGCCTGCTGTTCGAACCGGGGGTGATGGTGGTCAGCGTGCCCTGGCAGCTCGCCTCGACCGCGAGCAAGAACCTGGACCGGCTGGACGCCACGTTGTCCCGTACCCCGGCGCGTGGGCCGCGGATGACGACGCGCGGCACACTGCCGCCGGAGGTCCCGCCGGTGGTGTCCGCACCGTCCGCCGACAGCGGTCCGGTCGAGAGCGGTCCGGTCGAGAGCGGTCCGGTCGAGAGCGGCCCGGTCGAGAGCGGCCCGGTCGGGACCGGCCGTGACTGAGCCGGGCGGCCCGCGGGCCGGGACGGCGACGCCACCGGAGCGGGGGCTGGCCGAGGCGGAGCGGGTCGAGCTGACCGTCGACGCGGTCGCTCCCGGTGGGCACTGCGTCGCCCGGGTGGACGGGCAGGTGGTCTTCGTCCGGCACGCGCTGCCCGGAGAGCGGGTGATCGCCGAGGTCACCGAGGTGCACCGCGGGTTCGTCCGAGCCGACGCGGTGACCGTGCTGGAGCCCTCGCCGGACCGGGTCGAACCACCCTGCCCGTACGCCAAGCCGGGTCTCTGCGGCGGCTGCGACCTGCAACATGTCGCGCCGGACGCGCAGCTCGCCTGGAAGGCCGCCGTGGTGCGCGAGCAACTGGTCCGCCTCGGTGGCCTGACCGACGCCGAGCTGGAGCGGCTCGGCATCCGGGTGCAGGCGCTGCCCGGCGGGCTGCTGGGCTGGCGCTCCCGGGTCCGCTACGCGGTGGACGCCGCGGACCGGGCCGGCCTGCTCAAGCACCGTTCGCACGAGGTGGTGCCGATCGACCGGTGCCGGATCGCCCACCCGGCCATCCAGCAACTGCCGGTGCTCACGCCCACGGGTGCCCGGTGGCCGGCCGCCGAGGCGGTGGAGACCGTCGCCAGCAGCGGCGGGGACGTCACCGTCGCGCAGGTCCACGAGGGCGTGGCCACCCCGGTGAGCGGGCCGACCGTGGTCCGTGAGGTCGCCGCCGGGCGGGACTGGACGCTGCCCGCGTCCGCCTTCTGGCAGGTGCACCCGGCGGCGCCGGACGCCCTGTCCACGGCCGTGCTGGAGCTGCTCGACCCGCAACCGGGCGAGTCGGCCTGGGACCTGTACGGCGGTGCCGGGCTGTTCGCCGCCGGCTTGGCCACCCGGGTCGGTCCGACCGGCCGGGTGACTCTCGTGGAGGCCGCCGCGCAGGGCGTCGCCGCCGCCCGGGAGAACCTGGCCGACCTGCCCCGCGTCGAGGTGGTGGCGGCCCGGGTGGAGACCGCGCTGGCGCGCCGACGGATCACCGGCCCGGTCGACGTGGTGGTGCTCGACCCGCCGCGCGCCGGAGCGGGTGCCCCGGTGGTCCGCGCGCTGGCCGCCGCCGGACCGCGCGCGGTGGCGTACGTGGCCTGCGACCCGGCCGCCTTCGCCCGGGACGTGCGCACCTTCGCCCAGCTCGGCTGGCGGCTGGCCGCGTTGCGGGGCTTCGACCTGTTCCCGATGACGCAGCACGTCGAGCTGGTCGGGCTGCTGCTGCCGCCCGCTGGTCGTTAGCAGGGGACCCTTCCTATACGCCAGGCGTTAATAGGGGGCCGTTCCTTCGGTCTGGCGATCGCGGCAGTGACGGGTGCCACCCGGGCGCGGTACTCGGCTCCAAGAGCCGGCCGCGCCGCCGTACCCCCCGGAACCCGGCCGACCCGCCACGCCGACCGCGAATCCGGGCCTGACCAGGGACGCGGCCGGTCGCCGACCACCCGGTCGGCGTGCGCCCGACCGGGTGGTCAGCCGGCACGGACGGATCAAGCTCGGGTGCGGCCGTGCTCGGGCCAGGCTGCGGAGTACCGGGCGGCCGATAGACTCTCCGGTCATGAGTGTTGAAGAGGACACGGCCAATCACGGTCGACTGCTCGGGACGGTGCGCAGTCCGCAGGACGTCAAGCGGATGTCCGGCGAGGAGCTGGACGTCCTCGCCGCGGAGATCCGCGACTTCCTGATCGCCAAGGTCTCCCGTACCGGCGGGCACGTCGGGCCCAACCTCGGTGTGGTCGAGCTGACGCTGGCCATGCACCGGGTCTTCGACTCCCCGCGCGACCGGCTCCTGTTCGACACCGGCCACCAGGCCTACGTACACAAGATCCTCACCGGGCGGCAGGCCGGCTTCGACAAGCTGCGCCAGCGCGGTGGCCTCTCCGGCTACCCGAGCCAGGCGGAGAGCGAGCACGACCTGGTCGAGAACTCGCACGCCTCCACCGCGCTCTCCTACGCCGACGGCCTGGCCAAGGCGTACGCCCTGCGGGGCGAGGCGCGCAGCGTGGTCGCCGTGGTCGGCGACGGCGCGCTCACCGGCGGCATGTGCTGGGAGGCGCTGAACAACATCGCCACCGCCGGCAACCCGCTGGTCATCGTCGTCAACGACAACGGCCGGTCGTACGCCCCGACCATCGGCGGGCTGGCCGACCACCTGTCCTCGCTGCGGCTCAACCCCGGCTACGAGAGGGTCCTCGACACGGTGAAGGACGCCCTCGGCTCCACCCCGCTGGTCGGCCGGCCGATGTACGAGGTGCTGCACGCGGTCAAGAAGGGCATCAAGGACGCGGTCGCGCCGCAGGCCATGTTCGAGGACCTCGGAATCAAGTACGTCGGCCCGGTGGACGGGCACGACGTGGCGGCGGTCGAGTCGGCGCTGCGCGCGGCGAAGAACTTCGGCGGCCCGGTGATCGTGCACGCGGTCACCCGCAAGGGCTACGGCTACCGCCCGGCCGAGGAGGACGAGGCGGACTGCCTGCACGGCCCCAGCAGTGCCTTCGACGTGGAGACCGGCGCGCTGCTGGCCGCCCCCTCGGTGAAGTGGACGCACGTCTTCGCCGACGAGCTGCTGGCCGTCGCCGACGAGCGTCCGGACGTGGTGGGCATCACCGCCGCGATGGCCGAGCCGACCGGCATCGCCAAGCTGGCCCGCAAGTACCCCGAGCGCGTCTATGACGTGGGCATCGCCGAGCAGCACGCGGCCACCTCGGCCGCCGGGCTGGCGCTGGGCGGTCTGCACCCGGTGGTCGCGGTCTACGCCACCTTCCTCAACCGCGCCTTCGACCAGGTCCTGCTGGACGTGGCGATGCACAAGCTGCCGGTGACCTTCGTGCTGGACCGGGCGGGCATCACCGGCCCGGACGGCCCCAGCCACTACGGCATCTGGGACATGTCGGTCTTCGGCGTGGTGCCCGGCCTGCGGATCGCCGCCCCTCGGGACGCCGCCACGCTGCGTGAGGAGCTGCGCGAGGCGGTGGCCATCGACAACGGCCCGACCGTGGTGCGCTTCCCGACCGGCGCGGTCGCCGCGGACCTGCCGGCGCTGCGCCGGGTCGGCCCGGTCGACGTACTGGCCGAGTCCGCCCGTACCGACGTGCTGCTGGTCGCCGTCGGCTCCTTCGGCCACCTGGGCATGGAGGTCGCCTCCCGGGTCGCCGAGCAGGGCTACGGAGTCACCGTGGTCGACCCCCGCTGGGTCCGTCCGGTCCCGGCGGAGCTGGTCGAGCTGGCCGCGAGCCACCGGCTCGTGGTCACCGTCGAGGACGGGGTCCGGGTCGGCGGGGTGGGCGACGCGCTCGCCCAGGCGATGCGCGACGCCGACGTCCGGGTGCCGCTCAAGGACCTGGGCGTACCGGCCGACTGGCACCCGCACGGCACCCGCGCGCAGATCCTCGCCGACCTGGGCCTGACCGCGCAGGACGTGGCCCGCAACGTGACGGGCTGGATCTCAGGCCTGGACAACACCCCAGTCCGCCTAACCTCCACCACCGACGCCACCGCCGCCCAAAACTAACGGCCCACCCGAGTCCCGGTGGGCCGTCGCCCACCGGCCCCGGGTGCCGCCGCGTGCCCCGCGTGCCCCCACGACCCCCCGCGTGCCCCCGCGAGCCCCGCGTGCCACACCGGCCCCGCGTCGATCTAGGGCGAATCGTTGTTGACAGAGGTCAACTCACCACGATTTTCCCTAGATCGGCGGGGGAGTCGGGGTGGCGGCGGGGGGTGAGGGCGCGGCGGGGGTGAGGGCGCGGCGGGAGAGGTGGGGTTGGGGGAGGAAGAGAGCGGGCTGGGGGAGGTTAGCGGGGGGTTACGGAGCGGTAGTGGGTCTTGTCGGTGTTTGCCAGGCTGAAGGTCTGGGTGCGCGGGGGTGCCGGGACGACCACCAGGCCGGGGCGTTCGACCAGCAGGGGAGTGCCCGGCGGTACGGACAGCGAGCTGTCCCGGGTGGCCCGCCAGCTCAGCACCAGCAGCGGCTGGCCGGGCACCGGCAGTTGGTACGTCTGCAGCGGGGTGGCCCGGTCGGCCGGTGAGACCACCGGCGCGCTGCCGTCCGCCGGGCGGTAGACCACCGAGGTCATCGTGCCGGCGTCGGTGTCCCAGCTCAGTTGTTGCAGCTCGGCCGGCTCGCCGCCACCGAGGGCCACCTCGCCGAGCGACCGGACGGCGAGTTTCGCCATCGGCCAGGACGTGGGCACCGAGCGTGGCGCGTCCCGGTCGCCGATTCGACGCGGGATGCTGCCGAACGGGCCCCGCTCGCCGGCCAGCACGCAGGTGTCCAGGCCGGTGAGTGCCCGCCGGCCCGCGCCGGACTCGTCGCGTACCAGCGGATAGCGCGGATCGGCTGTGCCGGTGCCCAGGTCGAGCAGTCGGTCGGCGGCACGCCCCCGGGGCAGTGACTCGGTGGCCCGCAGGGTCGCGGTGACCCCGACCGCCGTGCACGCCGGCACGGCGACCGGCACAGTGAGGCCGTCGGCGACGTTCAGCGCCCTGCCCTCCGGCCCGAGTAGTTGCTGCACCCGGGCGGAGACCAGGTAACGCCGGCCGTTGGCGGTCTGCACCGGCAGCACGTCGGAGTAGACGAGGTAGCCCGGGTCGGTGTACTCGGTGGCGCGGCTGACCGCGTAACGGTCGCCGTTCCGGGTGAGCTGCAGGAGCCAGGAGGAGCTCTCGCCGGGGACGTCGGCGGCGACCAGCGCCACCGGCGTGCCGTCGACCCGGCCGGACCAGAGAATGCCGGACGAGGGCAGATGCGCCCGGTCGTCGGCCGGTGACCGCCAGTCGCGCACCGCGACGGTAACCGCTGCCGTCACCGTGGCGTCGCCAGCGAGGTCACCCCGGGGCGGCCACACCGTCAGCGAGCCGTCCAGGCTGTCGTACCCAACTCGCAGGTCCTGGGGTTTGCGGTCGGCGACCGGACCGCACGCCGTGGCGGTCAACAGTGCGCTCAGCAGGACGGTGAGCGTCCCGCCGAGTCGGCGGCCTGGAGTCACCTGGATCCGCCCCCCGATCGCCTCGCCGTCGCTGCCGGAAAGCGCCATAGTACGAGATGTCCGACGCGGCACCCTAGCTGGCCGTCGATCATCCCACCACAATGGACGCCACCGGGGTTTTAGTGCCTTTTCGCCGCTCGGGTAGACTCCGCCGACTGTGACGCCTGCCGAGTCCCGCGCCCTGTCCGCGCCGCGCCCGGACACGACGGTCAGCCCCGACGAGACAGTGAGCCACCGCACTGCCGCCGCGCTCATCGCGCCGGCCAGGACTCCCGCCGCCGAACCCGAGGTCGCCGAGCCGGAGACGCCGACCAAGCCCGCAGCGCCGACTGAGCCGGAGACGCCGACCGATCCGGAAGCGCCGAGCGAGCCCGCAGCGGACGCTGGTGCGGACGCCGAGGCGACGGCACCGGGGGCGACGCGGCGGCGTCGGTGGACGCGGCGGCGGCAGGACCTGGCGGTTGGCGGGCTGTTCCTGCTCGCCGCGCTCTGGGTGACCAGCCGGCTCTGGCTGGACCCCTCCGGCCGGGCGGCCTCGCTCTACACCGGCGACCCGGCCCAGGTGCAGTTCTTCCTCGCCCACTCGGTACGCGTGGTGCTGCACGGTGAGTACCCGTTCTACACGGAACAGTTCAACTACCCCGACGGCGTCAACCTGATGGCCAACACGGCGGTGCTGGCGCTGGGCATTCCGATGGTGCCGGTGACCCTGCTGTTCGGGCCGGCGGTGTCCTTCGTGGTGCTGGTGACGCTGGGCCTCGCCGGAACGGCCATGGCCTGGTACGCCATGCTCTCCCGGCAACTGGTGCGCACCCCGCTCGCAGCGGCGGCCGGCGGTTGGTTCTGCGGGTTCTCCCCGGCGATGCTCTCGCACGCCAGTTGGCACCCGAACATCATCAACCAGTTCCTGCTGCCGTTCATCGTCTGGCGGGTGCTGGCGCTCACCCGGTCCCAGCGGCCGGTCCGGGACGGGGCGCTGCTGGCCCTGCTGGTCAGCGCGCAGGCGTTCATCAACGAGGAGATCCTGCTCTTCACGGCGCTGGCCTGCGGGGTCTTCCTGCTCGCGGTGCTCGCCCAGGAGCCGGCGCGCTGGTCCGCGGCGTGGCGACCGCTGGCCGTCGGCCTGGCGGCCTGCGCGCTGCTGGCCGGGGCGCTGTTGGCGTACCCGCTGTACGTCCAGTTCGCCGGGCCGATGGCGTACCACGGGCTGAGCGACGCGGTGCAGGACTACGGCAACGACGTCGCTGCCTTCTTCGCACCCGGCTCACCCACCCTCGGCGGCAACCAGCGGGCCAACGTCAACCTGGCGCCGAACTACTCCGAGGAGAACGCCTTCTTCGGTTGGAGCCTGTCGCTGCTCGCCGTCGGCATCGTGGTGTGGCTGCGGCGTGAGATGGTCGTCCGGGCGCTCGCGGTGACCGGCGGCTTCTTTGCCGTGCTCTCCCTCGGTGAGCGGGTGTCCTGGTGGGATCGGGAGCTGTTCACCGGGCCCTGGCAGATGCTGGTGCACCTGCCGTTGCTGGACGCCGTGGTGCCGACCCGGTTCGGTCTGATCACCAGTGTCGTGGTCGGCCTGCTGCTCGCGCTCGCCGTCGAACGGGCCTGGGCGCTGCGCCCGGCCGACCGGCGTACCGTGCGTACGCTCACCGCCGCCGGCCTGGCGTTCGCGCTGCTGCCGATCGCTCCGATGCCGCTGCGGATGGTCTCCCGACCGCCGGTGCCGCAGTTCATCACCGCCGACCGTTGGCGGGCGTACGTCGGGCCGGACCAGACGCTCGTGCCGATCCCGGTGCCCAGCATGGGCAACACGCACGGCATGCGCTGGGCGGCGGCCATCAACCTCGACTTCAAGATTCCCGGCGGCTACTTCCTGGCCCCCCGCAACGGCAACACCGGCGACCGGGGCCGGTTCGGCGGTCGGCCCAGCGGCGTGACCCAGGTGCTGGAGGAGGTGGCGACCACCGGCCGTACGCCCAAGCTGGACGACCGGCAGCGCCGCCGCTGCATGGACGAGCTACGGCACTGGCGCGCGGCGATCCTGGTGCTGCCGGTCCGCCAGCAGAACTCCGAGCCGCTGCGGCGTACCGTCGAGCAGTTGGTCGGCCCCGGTCGCCAGGAACTGGACGTCTGGGTGTGGGATGTCCGGACGCTGACCGCCCGCTCGGCCTGATGACCACCGGGACGGCGTCCTCGACGACGGCAGCCCCGGCGACGGCCGCCCCGACGCCGCCGGACCGGTCCCTGCCGGCCTGGCTACCGAATGCCCTGGTGGTGGCCGGCTATCTGGGTCTGGCCGTGCTGCTGACCAGCGCGCAGTGGCTACACCCCGGGCGGCTGTTCCACCAGGCGGGCGACCAGGTCCTCTTCGAGTGGATGCTGGCCCACGCGGCGCACGCCGTCGTGCACGGGGAGAACCCGCTCTACAGCACCGCGTTGAACGCGCCGGACGGGGTCAACCTGATGGCGAACACCTCGGTGCTCGGCCTGGGTGTGCCGCTGACACCGGTCACCCTGCTCTTCGGCTCGCAGGCGGCGTTCTGCGTGGCGGTCGTCTGCTGCCTCGCCGGCACCGCGACGGCCTGGTACGCACTGCTGCGCCGCCGGCTGGCCACCGCCCGGTCCGCCGCGGTGGTCGGTGGGCTGATCTGCGGCTTCGCCCCCGGCATGATCGCCCAGGCGGGCGCGCACCTGCACGTGGCGGCCCAGTTCCTGGTGCCGCCGATCCTCGCCCTGGTGTTCCGACCCGGGCCGGCCCCCGACGAGGTACGCCAGCGCGGCGAGGTGTGGCGACCCGGCGTCGGTCTCGGGCTGCTGCTCGTCTGGCAGGTTTTCATCGGCGAGGAGGTGCTGGTCTTCCTGGCGCTCGCCGGCGGGGTGTTCGCGGTGGGCTACGCGCTCGCCGATCGAGCCGCGGCCCGGCGACTCGCGCCGGCACTGTTGGGCCGGCTCGCGGTGGCGGCGGTGGTGGCGGGAGTGCCACTGGCGTACCCGCTGTGGTTCCAGTTCCACGGCCCGCAGCGCTACGTCGGCATGGCGTTCGCGGCGCAGAGCTTCCAGTTGGACGTGGCCTCGTTCACCGCGTCGGCGCGGCAGACCGTGCTGGGCGACGACTACCTGCCGGGGCTGCTCTCGCCGAATCCGACCGAGGAGAACTCGTTCTTCGGTCCCGGGCTGCTGGTGCTCGCCGTGGTGATCGTCATCTGGCTGTGGGGGCGACCACTGGTCCACGCGCTGGCCGCCTGCGGTCTGCTCTTCGCGGTCCTGTCGCTCGGCACCTACCTGCGGGTGGACGGCTCGGGCACGAGCATCCCCGGGCCGTACCGCCTGGTCGCCGGGCTGCCGCTGCTCGACCTCGCGGTGCCGGCCCGGTTCGCGCTGGTCTGCGTACCGGTGCTGGGTGTGTTGGTGGCGCTCTCCCTGGATCGGGTCCGGACCGCGCGCGGGCCGGCGGCGGCGCCGGGGTTGCCGGTACGGCTGCTGTGGACCGGCGCGGTGGCCGCCGCGCTGCTGCCACTGGTCCCGACGCCGATCCGGGCGGTGCCGGTCGCACCGGTGCCGCCGTTCGTGGCCGACGGTGGATGGCGTCCTCTGGTGCCGCCCGGCCGGACCGTGGTGGCGATACCCCCGGTCACCGGTGCCGGCCTGAGCCCGGTGATGCTGTGGTCCGCCCGTACCGGGCTGGCGTTCCGCGCGGCGGGTGGGTACTTCATCGGCCCGAGCGGCCCGGACGACCCGACCGCGCGGTGGGGCGCGCCGGATCGTCCCACCGCCGCTCTGCTGCGGCGGGCCGCCGAGACCGGCACGGTGCCGGTGCTCACCGACGCCGATCGTCGCCAGGCCGCCGAGGATCTGCGGCACTGGCGGGCGGCGCTGGTGGTGCTCGGTCGGTTGGCGCACGGCGAACCGGTGCGCCGGACCGTCGAGGAACTGCTCGGCCCAGGCCGGCCGGTGGACGGCGGTTGGGTGTGGGACGTCCGGGAGTAGACCGGCCGACCAGCCGACCGGGCGGCAGCGGCTGACTAGCCCACCACCGCGCGGACGTCCCACACCCAGACGTCGTCGACCCGCTGCGGCGGCCCGAGCAGTGCGGTGACCAGTTCGCGCAGCACCGCCTCGCGCGGGTGCGCCCCGAGCACCACCACCGACGCTCGCCAGAACCGCAGGTCCTCGACGGCCTGGCGGCGGTTCTCGTCGGTGAGCACCGGCACCGTGCCAGTGTCCATCGTGGAGTAGATGAGGCTGCTGGTCGGTCGGTTCGGCGCGCCGAAGACCCCCTCGCCCACCTCGTTCGGGCCGATGAAGTAACCGCCGGGGATGCGGAACTCCTGCCCGGTCAGCGCGCTCCAGCGCAGCGTCGGCAGGCCGTGCACGTTGCTCGGGATCGGTACCGGCACCAGCGTCCGACCCGCCGGCACGTACGACCGCCAGCCGCCGGCGGTGATGAAGTGCGGCGGCGGGTCGATCTGCTGGGCGGGCAGCGGCCGGGGGAAGAGCGGCAGCACGGCGAGGGTGATCGCCGCGTACCCCACCGGGCGCAGCCACCGTCGGCGCGGCGCCTTCTGGGCGCGGGACGCCGCGTCCCAGGCCAGCGCGAGCAGTACGCCCACCGCGGCGGCCACCACCAGGGTCAACCGGGTCGGCATCATCATCTCGACCAGCGGCAGGTCGTCCGGCACGTACGACCACGGGCCGTCCACCCCGGTCTCCACGCCGTTGAAGCGCACCCGGGGCCCGATCGCGGCCACCGTGAAGACCACGATCAGCACCGCGACGATCCGGGCGGCCAACGACCGGCGTACGAGCAGCACCAGCGCCACCACCGAGAGCAGCACCAGCGGCCAACCGAACCAGGTGTTCTGCTCGGTCATTCCGATCGTCTTCTCCACCGCCGGGTCACCGGCCCAGGTGTCCCGGGCGAAGGTGACGAAGGCGGCCAGGTCCTCGCCCCAGTTGTGAAAGACGCCGCCCTGCAGGCCGCGGTAGGACTGCGGGCCGTTGAACTGGAACCAGATCGGGTACGCCGCGAGCACCAGGGCGAGTCCGCCGGCGACACCGAGCCCGGCCACGAACGGACCGGCCGCGGCCCGCGTCGCCGCCGGCCGTTGCACGGCGTACGCCAGCACGACGACGAGGCACGCCAGCGCGGTGAGCAGCAGCATCTCCTCGTTGATGAAGATCTGGTACGTCACCAGTGCCCCGAGCACCAGGCCGTTGCGCCGCCACCGGCCCGGCTCGCCGAGCCGCAGCACCCGCACCACGATCAGTGGCAGCAGGAAGTTGGAGACGAAGTTGGGCTGGCCGTTGGCGTGGTGGATGATCCCCGGCGCGAAGCCGAGGAACGCGCCGCCAACGAACGCCGCCGCCCGGGAGCGCACCAGGTGCCGGGAGAGCATCCAGTACCCGGTGCCCGCGGTGGCCGCCAACGCCAAGCCCAGGTAGAGCGCGTACATCACCTGCGGGCCGAGCAGCATGGTCAGCGGGGCCAGCGGCAGGGTCACCCCGAGCAGCGAGGTGTTGGCCATCATGTTCACCCCGAGCGGGGCGTTCTGCTGGGCCGTGAACAGCGGGTTCTCCAGGTGCCGCACCGAGTACGCGCCATGTGCGAACAGCCACTCGAACCAGCTGTGGTCGGTGGGCAGGTGCGAGGAGACCCGGCCCTGCACGTCGCCCCAGTAGTTGAGGCAGACGAACACGCCCAGAAGCACATAGGCTCCGAGTGCCAACAGGTCGGCGCGGGCCGGGCCGCGACCGGGCCGTCGTGTCGGATCGACCTCGGCCGGGTCGGCGTCGGTCACGGGATTCAGCGAAGGGTCTACCACCGGCACAGCCACGACGCGCCATCGTACAGGCGAGAATGCGTCGCATTTGCCGGGCCGGTACTCCCACGGTCGGTTTGCCGGAGGTGACCCCCGGCGAGCCGTACCCGGCGACAGGAAGGACGGGCGTTGTCGATCATCGAGCTGGGCGAGGTCCGGGACGGGACGGTGCCGGAGCCGTCGGGCCGCCGGCCACCCGCGGTCGGCCGCCCGCTGCGCTGCGCGGCGGTGCTGCTGCTGGCCCTGATCGTGCTGGCCGGTGCGACACCGCTGGCCCGGCGGACGGTGATCCCGGTGCCGGCCGCCCCGCGCGCCACGGCCTACCTCAGCGCGGGCGGCGTTTTCGTGGTCGACCCGTCGACGCCCACCGAGGACCGGCACCTGACCGCGTACGCCCTGCCGGCCGCCAACGGTGACGTGCGGCGTCGATGGCAGATGCCGTTACCCGGCGCCGGTAACTCCAGTGGCTTCGTGGGCGCCCGGGTCGAGCGGGGGCTGGTGCTGCTGACTGAGATGAACACGGACGATGGCGTGTGGGAGACCGTCGCCTTCGACGCGTCGACGGGTGGACAACGCTGGCGCCTCGCGGGCTTTCCCTCTTGGACGGCCGACGGTGGCCTGCTGTTGAACGCCTTCGGCGAAGGGTCGGGTGCGGTGAGCCGGGTGGCGCCCGACACCGGCCTGGTGCTCTGGTCGGTGCCCGTGCCGACGGGCGGGTACGTCAGTTACCACGGTGACGACGTGGTCGACCGGTTCGTGCTCTTCCGGCAGAACGGTGAGGTTCAGGTGCACGACGCCACCAGCGGCCGGCTGCTGCGCAGCGTCGACACCCTGCCCGGTGACCGGTCGGAGTCGCAGCAGCAGCACGTCGCGGGCGAGTTGGTGTTGCTCCTCGGGGCCGACCGGACCCGGCTGGAGGCCTACGGGTTGTCCGAGCTGGATCGGCGCTGGACGGCCGAGCTGCCAGGGCTGGCCTTTGCCGCCCGCTGTGGCGACCTGCTCTGCGCGTTCAAGGAGACCGGTGGCATCGCGGTCCTTGATCCAGCTACCGGCGCGGTGCGGTGGGCAGCGACGGGGGAGCAGGGGATCGGCGTCGTTCGGGCCGACCGGCTGCTGACCAGCGGGCTCGATCGGCGGCAGATCGTGCGGGAGTTGGCGACCGGGCGGGTGGTGGCAGAGCTGGGCCGGTGGGACGTGCTGCCGAGGGTGCGCCCCGACGATCCGCTGATCGGTGTGCGGCCGGGCAGCGACGGCCGGCTGGTCGTCGCCGAGCTGGACCTGGCGGCCGGCCGGTCGCGGATCATCGACATGCTGCCCCGCGGCACCAACAACTGTCAGGCGTCGTCCTGGGACCTGCTCTGTGCGCGACTCGACGGCTCCACCGCGCTGTTCAGGTTGCGACCGTGACCGGCCCGGTCATCGACCTCGGCGACCTGCGGCACCAGCCGGAGCCTGACACGCTGCCCCGCCCGCCCCGCGCCAGCGGCCGGCCGCTGCGCTGCGCCCTGGTGTTGCTGTTCGTACTGGTCACCCTCGTCGCGGCCGGGCCCCTGCCCCGGCGGGCAGTGCAGACGCTGCCGGCCCAGGTCGGCTCCGAGGCGCTGGTCGCCGGGGACCTGTTCCTGGTCATCGACCCGATCACGACCCAGACGGGGCAGCGGCGGCTGGCCGCATTCCGGTTGCCCGGCGGCGAACCGGCCTGGCAGACACCACTGCCGGCGGACGGCCAGTCCTGGTGGGTCACGCCGTTGGACGGGACGCTGCTGGCCACCGGGCACCGGAGCAACCCGGACGGCGAGTCCACGGTGACCGTGGCGCTGGACCGGGCGACCGGGGCGTACCGCTGGCAGCAGCCGGGCAGCCCGGTCCTGCTGGCCGACGGCAACCTGCTCCTGCAGTCCACCGACGCTGGCGGGAGCGGCACCATGCGCGCGGTCGACCCCTGCTGCGGCACCGTGCGTTGGCAGCTGAGCACCCCGCCCGCCGACGTCACCTACCGGGCTGTCGACGGTCTGGTGGACCGGGTGGTGTTCAGCAGTGCGAACGGGCCGACCGAGGTCCGCGACGCGCTCACCGGCACCGTGCTGGCCCGCACCGACCTGCGTACGCCGGGTGGTGGCGCCTACGCGTCCGTCCAGGTGGTGGACGACCTGCTGCTCACCGTCGGCGGGGTGCCGGCCACGGTCACCGCGTACGGGCTGGATCGGCTGGATCGGCGCTGGAGCACGATCGCCGAGGGCTCGCTGTACTCGACGGAGTGCACCCCCGTCATCTGCCTGCAGACCCGCTCCGGTGGCGTGCGGGCGATCGACCTCGACGCCGGCCGGGAACTGTGGAGCAGTGAACGCTGGGGGTGGGTGTGGCCGTACGCCGATCGGCTGCTGGCCACCACGCTGAGCAGCGCCGGCCCCGGAGCGGAAGAACTCGTCGTGCTCGACCCGCCGACCGGCCGGGTGCTGGCCGAGCTGGGCCGGTGGGAGCTGGCGTCGTTCCGGGTGGACGGCACGGTGGTCGGCCTGCGCCGGCACCCCAACGGTGGGCTGCTCATCGCCGAGCTGGACGTCCACGCGGGGACGGCGCGGCTGCTGGACGTGCTGCCGGACGCGACCGGGGAGTGCCAGTCGAGCCCGGGTCGGCTGCTGTGTCGACGGTTCGACGGCTCGTACGGGCTGTGGCAACTGCCCGACTGATCACCAGTTGGCCTGGGCGGGCGGCGGGGGCAGCGACACCGACGAGGGCCGCAGCACGTACGCCACCCCGCCGCTGCCCCGCTGCCAGACCGCCTCGAACCGCTCCCGGGGCACGGTCCGGCGTACCCCGTCGTCGTCCGGCGCGTACGGGTCGTTGAGCACCGGGTCCCCGTCGGCGGTGAAGCCGACCAGCACCATGAGGTGCCCCTTCGTGTCGTAGGACAGGCCCGGCACCTCGTCGGCCCGGAACGCGGCAGAGACGATCAGCGGGATGCCGGCGGCGATGAACGCCTCCGCCTCGGCCAGCGACCGCAGCCGGGTGACGAACGCGTCCACCCCGTGCAGGCCGGCGTAGGCGGTGTTGAACGGCCAGTTGCCGGCGCCGGCGTACGCGTGGTCGTAGCAGTGCCGGGCGGCGTGCACGACCACCGGGCGCGGGCCGGGTGGGTCCACCCAGGCGTAGTGCTCGGGCGTCGGCTCGGCTCCCCAGTAGGCGAGCACCATCGAGGTGCAGGTGGGGCTGCACCAGGAGTCGCCGCCGCCACCCCACTGCGGGTGCTGGCCGGCGTACAGCCGCTGCGAGTAGCGGGGCACGTCGAGCACCCGCCCGCGCCCGGCCGCGTACCCCGGCTCGTCGGTCGGAGCGTGCTCGCCGCCGCCGGTGGCGACCGCGCCGACGCTGCGCAGCACCGGGCTGGCGGGGCTACCGGCTGGTCGGCACAGGGTCACCCGGGCCTGCCAGCCGGTGACCGTCGCTCCGGTCACGATCAGCGTGTCGGTGTCCACCCGGGCGTCGTCGTCGCGTTGTCCGGGCACCGAGGTACGCCGGACCGCGCGGTCGTCGGCCGCCCAGCGGGCCAGCAGGTACCAGTCGGTGCTGGGCGCGTCGCCGTGCCAGCCGCGCAGCTCGACCTCCACCCAGCAGCCGTCCGGGCTGTCCGCGGTCCAGGAGGGCACCACCTCGGCGACTCCGAAGCCGACCGGTACCGGCGGCGACGTCCAACTGCCCCGCTGGTCGTCGCCCTTGAGAGCCAGCCCCCGCTCGGTGGCGTGCAGGCCGTCGGCGGTCCCGGCCGCCTGGTCCGCCGGGAGGTGGAAGCCCCGGTAGGCGATGTCCCGCCGGGTGGCTGGTGCCGCGATGGTCATGTCAGGTCCGTCCGTCGCTCGGTCCCGGAAGCATCGCGTACGCCGCAAGGGTCCGCAACGCCGGCCGACGCGGGCGGCGAGGGACGATGGTTTGCCGGCCGGCACTAGGTTGTCGGTGGTCAGCAGCGAGGAGGCCGGGGATGCGGGTACTGGTGGTGGAGGACGAGCGCAACCTCGCCGACGCGATCGCGCGCGGGTTGCGCAAGCGGGGGATGGCGGTCGACGTGGCGTACGACGGGGACGCCGGCCACGAGGCGGCGTTCGTCACCCGGTACGACGTGGTCGTGCTGGACCGCGACCTGCCCGGCGTGCACGGCGACCAGATCTGTGCCGACCTGGCCGCCTCCGGCGCGCTGACCCGGGTGCTGATGCTCACCGCGAGCGGCACCGTGGCCGACCGGGTGGAGGGGCTGCAACTCGGCGCGGACGACTACCTGCCCAAGCCGTTCGCCTTCGACGAGCTGGTCGCCCGGGTGCAGGCGTTGGGCCGGCGGGCCACCCCGGCCGCGCCGCCGGTGCTCGAACTGGCCGACCTGGTGCTCGACCCGGCCCGTCGGGTCGCCACCCGGGCCGGGGTGCCGGTCGACCTGACCAACAAGGAGTTCGGTGTGCTCAGCGAGCTGCTCAAGGCGCGCGGCGCGGTGGTCTCCAGTGAGGAGCTGCTGGAACGGGTCTGGGACGCCAACACCGACCCGTTCACCACCATCGTCCGGGTCACCGTGATGACGTTGCGCAAGAAGCTCGGCGATCCGCCGCTGATCGAGACGGTCGTCGGCGCGGGCTACCGCACCGCCGAGGTCACGTCATGACCGGGCGGGCACGGTTGCGGCCCACCCTGCGGCTGCGGCTGACCCTGCTCAACGGCGTACTGCTGGTCGGTGCCGGCGCGATCCTGGTGCTGCTGGCCTGGTTGCTGGTCCGCGACGCGCTGCGGCCCACCGACGAGCTGGCGCCCGGCACGACGGTCCTGCTCTCCGACGGCCGGTCGATGGACGCCGGCCAGTGGCAGAGCCAGTTGGTCGACACCGCCTCCGGGGAGCTGCTGGCCAAGGGCCTGGTCGCGCTGCTCGCGATCAGCGTGGTCGGGGTCGCCGGCGCGTACGCGGTCGCCGGCCGGGCGCTGCGGCCACTGCACCAGGTCACCGCGACCGCGCAGCGGCTCGGCGAGGCGACCCTCGACCAGCGGATCGGCTACTCGGGCGCCGACGACGAGGTGGCCGAGCTGGCCAAGACCTTCGACGCCATGCTGGACCGGATCGCGTCCGCGTTCGAGGCGCAGAAGCGCTTCGTCGCGAACGCCTCGCACGAGCTGCGTACCCCGCTCGCGGTGATGCGGACCGAGATCGACGTGACCCTCAGCGACGGCGATGCGGACGCCGCCGAGTACCGCCGGATGGCCACCGTGGTCCGGGACGCCTCCGAGCGGGCCAACGGCCTGGTGGACGCGCTGCTGGTGCTGGCCCGCAGCGAGGCGCAGACCGGGCGCCAGTTGGGTCGGCGTACCGAGTGCGACCTCGCCGCCGGCACGGTCAACGCGCTGTCGGCGATGCGCCGGGAGGTGGAGCGGATCGGGCTGCGGGTGCAGACCTCGCTGGAGTCCGCTCCGGTGGTCGGCGATCCGGGGCTGCTGGACCGATTGGCCGGCAATCTGATCGAGAACGCGGTCCGCTACAACCATCTGCACGGCAAGCTCTGGGTGCGGACCGGCACCGACGGCGAGCGCTCCTGGCTGGTGGTGGGCAACACCGGGTTCGAGGTGGACCAGGCCGACGTCCCGGGGCTGTTCGAGCCGTTCCGGCGCGGCGGCCGGGAACGAACCGGGGCGCGCGGCTCCGGCCTGGGGCTCTCCATCGTCCGGGCGGTCTGCAACGCGCACGGCGGCACTGTACGGGTGATCGCGCAGCCCGGCGGTGGGCTGGAGGTGACGGTCACCCTGCCGTCGGCGGACGCCCCGGCGGTGCCCGGCCCGGTACCCACCGCCGGCTGACGCCGCCGCCGCGAACGGGGTTGCACGTGGCGCGACCCGGCCGGAGGATTCTCCTGGCGCTACCCCTTGATCGACTGGGGTGGCGGGGCGCCCGGCAGTGCTGTTGGATGAGCGGCCAGGCAACCGCGTGAAGGATGTGGACGGATGGACGTGACGGCGACGGAGCCGGTGCAGGCTTACCTCAGCGCGACCGGGGATCGGCTGCGGGCCGACGGCTGCGAGGTGAAGATCGAGGACTGGGGCGGAGTACCGGTGCTGGTCGGTCACCGGGGCGACTTCAAGCTGCGGTGGATGGCGACCAAGCTGCACCTGTTCACGATCGCCGCACCGGCGACGCTGGTCACGGCCGCAGCCCTGGAACGGTTCAGCAGCTCGGCGATGGACTACGTACTGGCCCGCAAGGGGCAGCTGCGTGGCATGCAGAACGGGGTGGCGGTGTTCCCGGCCCTGGTCAGCACCCAGATCGAGCCGGCCGCCGCGGCGTGGGCGCAGGAGAAGCAGCAGGTGAAGTTCGCCGCGCTGGCCCGGCCGGTGGCGGTGGACGCGGTTACCGGCACGGCAGCCGCCTTCCGCGGTAAGCCGGCGCTCGGCTTCATCTACGCGGCCCACCTGCGGAGCAAGCTCGACGCGTACTTCCCGGTCGCCTGACGTCGACCGCGTCCCCGCCGGATCGGTGCGACACACGGCACGAGGCCCCGGCCACCCGCAGGTGGCCGGGGCCTCGGTCACCACGGATCAGGAGCGCTGCTCGATCTCACCCCGGATGCTGGCGAACTCGGCCCGTACCTCGTCGACGGACTTGAAGTACACCACCACGACACCCATGCTGCCCCGGTCGGCCCAGACGCAGACGCCCAGCGGCACCTGCTTCGCCTTGCCGTTGCCGCAGCGCGCGTCGCCACCGAGCGGACCGGGCGCGACCGCCGCCATGTCGGTCACGCCGAGCGTGCCGGAGAGCCCGCTGACCGCGTCGTCCATCTCCTTCTTCGGGTCCGCGAGCACGCCGGACACGGCGGCGATCATGACGAGGTCCTGCTTGGTCTGGTCGCCGTAGAAGGCACCGACCGCGCTGGTCTCGTTCTGCACCGTCGACTTCATCTCGGCGACCATCTCGTCGGCGGCCGTCTGCAACTGCGGGTCAGTGATCTTCGGCTTGCCGGCGAGGGTGGCCGGCGCGACCACGCGGGTCTTGGTGGCGTCGACGACGTCGCCCACCTCGCCCTTGATCGCGAACCAGGTGATCGCCACGCCGCCGAGACACAGCACCAGCACCACCGACAGCACGATCAGCACGATCTTGCCGACGTTCGACTTCTTGGGCGCCGGCGGTCCCGCGTACAGGCTCGGGTCGCCGTACGGCTGGCCGGGCTGCGGGGGCGGGAAGCCCTGCTGTGCGTACGGCTGGCCGGGCTGCGCCGGCGGGAAGCCCTGCTGCTGCGGCGGCGGCCAACCACCCGGCTGCTGCGGATAACCCGGCTGTTGCGGCGGGGTTGGGGAATCGTGCGGCGGGCCGTAGGGGGAGGCCGGCGGCTGCGACATCAGTCAGCTCCAAGGTCGGGTGGCAAAGCGGGTGATCCTAACCCGGCCACGGACCCCGCCGTCGCCCCCTTTCCGCAGGTCTCACGGCACTGTCCGACGGATCACAACGACCGCGGTGGTCGGCCCGGTCCACGAGGGACGGGCCGACCACCGCGTGGTCGTGTCGCGTTCGGTCAGGCGGTGAGGCTGGCCACCCCGCGCGGCAGGAACCGCTTGCCGGTGACCCGCTCGCTGGTGCCGGTCCGGTCCAGGTACGGCGTGACGCCGCCCAGGTGGAACGGCCAGCCGGCGCCGAGGATCATGCACAGGTCGATGTCCTGCGCCTCGGCGACCACGCCCTCGTCCAGCATCAGCCGGATCTCCTGCGCCATCGCGTCGAGCGCGTTCTGTCGTACCTGCTCGCCGGTCAGCGGCTGGTCACCGACCACGAGCAGCTTGGCGACCTCCTCGTTGACCTGGTCGTCGACCACGATCGGCTGGCCCGAGTCGGCGATCCGCTTGAGGTTCTCGCTGACGCCGAACCGGTCCGGGTACGCCCCGTGCAGGGTGCCGCCCACGTGGTACGCGACGGCCGGCCCGACGAGCTGGAGCAGGGCGAGCGGGCGCATCGGCAGACCCAGCGGGTCCAGCGCGCTGTTCGCCACGTCCAACGGGGTCCCGGCGTCGACGGCGGCGAAGACGGTGCCCAGGAAGCGGGTGAGCAGCCGGTTCACCACGAACGCCGGGGCGTCCTTGACCAGCACGCTCGACTTCTTGAGCTGCTTGCTGACCGCGAACGCGGTGGCCAGGGTCGCGTCGTCGGTCCGGTCGCCCCGGACGATCTCCAGCAGCGGCAGCACCGCCACCGGGTTGAAGAAGTGGAAGCCGACCACCCGCTCCGGGTGCTCCAGCTCCGCGGCCATCTCGGTGATCGAGAGTGAGCTGGTGTTGGTGGCGAGCACCGCCTCCGGGGAGACGATCTTCTCCAGCTCGGCCCAGACCTGCTTCTTGACGCCCAGGTCCTCGAAGACCGCCTCGATGACGAAGTCGGCGTCGGCGAAGACGCTCTTGTCGACCGAGCCGCTGACCAGGCCGTACAGCTTGGCGGCGGTGTTCTTGTCCATCCGGCCCTTGGTGACGGCCTTCTCGATCTGGGTGTGCACGTAGCCGACGCCCTTGTCCACACGGGACTGGTCCAGGTCGGTCAGCACGACCGGCACCTGGAGGCGGCGGGCGAACAGCAGCGCCAACTGGCTGGCCATCAGGCCGGCACCGACGATGCCGACCTTGGTGACCGGGCGGGCCAGGCCCTTGTCCGGTGCGCCGGCCGGCCGCTTGGCCCGCCGCTGCACCAGGTCGAAGGCGTACAGGCCGCTGCGCAGCTCCTGGGAGAAGACCAGGTCCGCGAGGGCCTCGTCCTCGGCGGCGGTGCCGGCGGCGAAGTCGGCGTCCTTGGCCGTCTCCAGCAGGTCCAGCGCCTTGTACGCGGCCGGAACCGCGCCGTGCAGCCGCTGGTTCAGCGTCTCCCGGGCGAAGTAGAGCACGCCCGCCCACATGTCCTTGTCGACCTCGGGACGGGTCACCGTGACCTGGCCGCGTACCACCCCGGCGGCCCACTCCAGGGACCGCTCCAGGAAGTCGGCCGGCTCCAGCAGCACGTCCGCGATGCCCAGCTCGGCAGCCTGCTTCGGCTTGAGCATCTTGTTCTGCATCAGCGGGTTCTGGATGATCACCTGGGTCGCGGCGGGGATGCCGATCAGGTTCGGCAGCAGCTGGGTGCCACCCCACCCGGGGACCAGCCCCAGCGACACCTCGGGCAGGGCGAGCGCCGCCGCACCACCGGAGAGCGTCCGGTAGTGGCAGTGCAGCGCCAGCTCCAGGCCGCCGCCCATCGCCGCGCCGTTCACGAACGCGAACGTGGGCACGGTGCTGTCCTTCAGCCGGGCGAAGACCCGGTGACCGAGCCGGCCGATCTCCAGGGCCTGCGCCCGGTCGGCGAGCTGCGGCAGGCCGACGATGTCCGCGCCCACGCAGAAGATGTACGGCTTACCGGTGATCGCGATGAACGCCGGGTCGGCGGCGAGCGCGGCGGTGATCGCCTCGTCCAGGCTGGTCAGCCCTGCCGGACCGAAGGTGTTCGGCTTGGTGTGGTCGAAGCCGTTGTCCAGCGTGATGAGGGCGGCCGGCCGGTCCAGCCCCGGTACGTTCACCTGCCGGAGCAGCGCCTTGGTCACTACCTCGTTCGGTGCGGCGAGCGCGCTCACCTGTTGCCCTCCGTCCGCTCAGCAGGCTTGCTGGACTCCGTCCAGTGCGGGTTCTCCCAGATGACCGTGCCGCCCATGCCGATGCCGATGCACATCGCGGTGACGCCGTAACGCACCTCGGGGTGCTCGGCGAACTGGCGGGCCAGCTGGGTCATCAGCCGTACGCCGGAGGAGGCCAGCGGGTGACCGATGGCGATCGCGCCACCCCACGGGTTGACCCGCGGGTCGTCGTCGGCGATGCCGAAGTGGTCGAGGAAGGCGAGCACCTGCACGGCGAACGCCTCGTTCAGCTCGAACAGGCCGATGTCCTCGATGCCGAGCCCGGCGATGCGCAGCGCCTTCTCCGTCGACGGGATCGGGCCGACGCCCATCACCTCCGGCTCGACGCCCACGAAGCCGAACGACACCAGCCGCATGGCGACCGGCAGGCCCAGCTCGCGGGCGACGTCCTCGGAGGCGAGCAGGCTCGCGGTGGCGCCGTCGTTCAGGCCGGCCGCGTTGCCCGCGGTGACCTTGCCGTGCGGGCGGAACGGGGTCTTCAGGGTCGCGAGCTTCTCCAGGGACGTGTCCCGGGGTGCCTCGTCCACCGTGGCCAGACCCCAGCCGCCCTCGGCGTCCCGGATGCTCATCGAGACCAGGTCGTCCTGGAGCTTGCCGTTCGCGTACGCCTTGGCGGTCTTCTGCTGCGAGGCGAGCGCGAACGCGTCGGTGCGGGCCTTGGTGATGTGCGGGACCCGGTCGTGCAGGTTCTCCGCGGTCGCGCCCATGACCAGCGCGGACGGGTCGACCAGCTTCTCCGCGATGATGCGCGGGTTGGGGTCGACGCCCTCACCCATCGGGTGGCGGCCCATGTGCTCGACGCCGCCGGCGATGGCGATGTCGTACGCGCCCATGGCGATGCCGCTGGCCACGGTGGTCACCGCGGTCATCGCGCCGGCGCACATCCGGTCGATGGCGAAGCCGGGCACGGTCTTGGGCAGACCGGCCAGCAGGGCGGCGGTCCGCCCGATGGTGAGGCCCTGGTCGCCGATCTGGGTGGTGGCCGCGATGGCGACCTCCTCGACCCGCTCCGGCGGCAGCTGCGGGTTGCGGCGCAGCAGCTCACGGATGCAACGGATCACCAGGTCGTCGGCGCGGGTGTTGGCGTACATGCCGCCCGCCTTGCCGAACGGGGTACGGACGCCGTCGACGAAGACGACATCCCGAACTTCACGGGGCACTTGAGCCTCCTTTTCGACCGTCATTCGGCCTTCGCGCCGGCGGGCGGCACTCGGGATTGAATGAGGGGCGCCGACACGGGCACGTTCCCCCGGATGCTACTCGCCAGTAACCAACCCCGTCCCCGTCCCCCACTGTGGCCCACCCCACACCACCCCGCCGCCGCCCGCCCTCCCCGGGTGGGGGTGGGTCAGGACGGGGTCGTGGGGGGTGGGGCGGTCAGAGCGTCGGTCAGGTCGGGGGTCAGAAGGGCGATCTGCCACTCGCGGGCGTTGAGGCCGCGCAGGGTCTCGGCCACGGTCGCCTCGGTGATGTCCTCGGGCGGGGTCCAGGCCAGTCGACGGACCGAATCCGGGGTGATCAGGTTCTCCGGGGGCAGGTTGTGCTCACCGGAGATGCGGACCACCACCTCCCGGCAGCGGGCCAGCCGTCCGGCCGCCACCGGGTCCCGCTCCGCCCACCGGTGCGGCGGAGGTGGACCCTCCACGACTGGGGTGACCGGCAGCGAGTCCTCGGGCAGCACCCGGGCGTCATCGAGCGCGGCCAGCCAGGTACGGGCCAGCCGACGGACCGAGCGGCCGCCGAAACCGGGCAGCGTGAGCAGGGTCTTCTCGTCCTTCGGGTCCAACTCGGCGGCGGCGATGATCGCCGAGTCGGGCAGCACCCGACCAGGTGCGGCGTCGCGTCGGGCCGCGATCTGGTCCCGGGCGTACCACATCGAGCGGACCCGGGCCTGGGCGCGCGCTCCGCGTACCCGATGGATTCCGGAGGTACGACGCCACGGCTCCG
Organism: Micromonospora vulcania; assembly: GCF_042658605.1. Taxonomy (NCBI): domain Bacteria; kingdom Bacillati; phylum Actinomycetota; class Actinomycetes; order Micromonosporales; family Micromonosporaceae; genus Micromonospora; species Micromonospora vulcania. The sequence goes on from NZ_JBHSQS010000004.1 coordinate 82,801, forward strand.
CGCGGACCCGCGGTGGACGGGCGCCGGTACGGACCAGCGCGGCGAACTCCTCCGCGGCCCAGGCCGACTTGCCCTGCCGGGCCAACTCGGCGTCGAGCGCGTCGCGTAGGTCGGTGAGCAGCTCGACGTCCAGGGCGGCGTAGGTCAGCCACGACTCGGGCAGTGGCCGACTCGACCAGTCGGCCGCCGAGTGGTGCTTCTCCAGGGTGAATCCGAGCAACTGCTCGGTCAGCGCGGCCAGGCCGACCCGCTCGAATCCAGCCAGCCGAGCGGCCAGTTCCGTGTCGAACAGTCGGCGGGGGCGCAGCCCCACCTCGGCGAGGCACGGCAGATCCTGGCTGGCCGCGTGGAGCACCCACTCGGCCTCGCCGATCACCGCGTCCAGGGCACTGAGGTCGGGCAGCGGCAACGGGTCGATCAGCGCTGTGCCCGCACCGGCGCGACGGAGTTGCACAAGGTAGGCGCGCTGGCTGTAGCGGTAGCCGGAGGCGCGTTCGGCGTCCAGAGCGACCGGGCCGGTGCCCGCGGCGAAGCGGGCCACGACCTCGGCAAGCTCGGCCGGTGCGGCCACCGGATCGGGGGTGCCGTCGCGCGGGGCGATCAGCGGCACGGGCCCACCGTCGGTCGGGTCGGTCCCCTGGCCCGCCGGCTGCGGCTGGGCCGACGGCGGGTGCTGGGGTGTGTCTCCCGGAAGGTCTTCGGCGGGCCGACGGCGCAGGGGTGGTTCGTCGGTCACCTGCCAACCCTAGTGCGCGCGGTGATCTGGCGGGTGCAGCCGGTCCCGGCGCGTGTCGGTCAGGTGTCCAGAAGGTGTCGAAACGGATGCCGGACATCGGGGGAGACAAAGCCCTTTCGCGCAGGTACGGTCCATCGAGCCGTCGCCCCCGGTCGGTCTGACACGCGGGGTGCTGGCGGCACGGGGAGACCACGCGAAAGGCAAGGCGATCATGACGGCTGGCTTCGGTTCGGGGGACGGACGACCGGCGGGCACCGAGCCTGACGACGGTGACCGGGTAGGCCCGGTGGCCGAACGGCCAGGGCCTCGGCCACCGCGCATCGAGCCGCACCCCGGCGTCGGTGCGACCTGGTCGACGGCCCCGACCGGCGGCACCGAGCCGACGCGAGCCGTCCCGGCTCCCCGCGCCGACTGGTCCGCCCCGCCCAGCCCTGGTCAATGGAGTGGCCCGCAGGCCGCCCACGGCGCCGCCCCGGCCGCGCCCTACGGCAGTGCTCCCAGCTCGACCGGTGCCGCGCCGTACGGCACCGCTCCTGGCCCGGCCAGCGCCGCGCCGTATGGCGCAGCCCCGGGCTCGACCGGTGCCGCGCCGTACGGCACCGCTCCTGGCCCGGCCAGCGCCGCGCCGTATGGCGGCGGCGCTCCTGGCCCGAGCTACCCGGGCCCTGGTGGCTACCCGCCGGCGGGCACGGTGCCACCGCCGAGTGCCCCACCGTTCGTCACGGCAGGTGACCCGATCGTCCCCGGCCAGCCGGGCTGGCCCGGTGCCGCCCCGCTGCCGGCGGCGCGGCCCGCCCGCCGCCGCTGGCCAGCCGTGCTCGCCACGCTGGCCGTCGTGGTGCTGGCCGCGGTCGCCGGAGTGCAGGCGTACCAGCTCAATCGGCTCAGCGACCGGCTCGGTGACACCGACCGGCGGTTGGCGCAGGCCCAGGCCGCCGACGGGACCCGCATCGAGGGCCTGGACAAGCGTGCGGAGGCGTTGGAGAAGCAGGCCGGCGCCGCGTTCAACCCGGAGGCCGTGGCCAGTGCGGTGCTGCCCAGTGTGTTCCGGGTCCGGGCCGGCCAGTTCACCGGCACGGCGTTCGCGGTGGGCAAGCCGGCCACCGGTGGCGGGACCAACCTGTTCACCAACTTCCACGTCGTCGAGGCGGTCTGGGACGGCGGCGGACGCCAGGTCTTCCTGGAACGCACCGATCAGCGTTTCCCGGCCACCATCGTCAAGGTCGACAAGACCAACGACGTGGCGCAGTTGCGTACCACCGGCAAGTTCACCGGCCTGGTCACCGCGCCCGCCGCGGTGAAGTCCGGCCAGCAGATCGTCGTCGTCGGCGCACCGCTCGGCCTGGAGGACAGCGTCACCACCGGTGTGGTGAGCGCGCTGCGCGACGCGCAGGGCAGTTCCGGGCCGGCCATCCAGTTCGACGCCCCGATCAACCCGGGCAACTCCGGCGGGCCGGTGATCAACGGCAGCAAGCAGGTCGTCGGGATCGCCACCGCCAAGGCCCGCGACGCCGAGGGCATCGGGCTGGCCGTACCGATCAAGGTCGCCTGCGACGGTTTCAAGATCTGCTGACCCGGGGCGGCTCGGCAACTGAGCCGCCCCCGTTCGTTCCACGCACGGCCGCCGTCGGCCGTTCCCGAACTCGGCCGGGTCCCCGGACCTGGTCACCGCTCGCCGCGTTCTCCGGTCCGTCGCGCCTACCGGCGTGGGACCAGCTCACCTGGAGGAATAGACATGTCCCAGCCCCCGACCGGCCCGGGTCAGCCGCCGTCCGCTGCCGATCCGTCCGACGCCGACCGGACCGTGCAGTACGCCCCCGGCCAACCGGCCGGCCCGTCCGCCGATCCGACCGTGCAGTACCCGGCCGGCCAGCCCACCTCGCCGCAGTACGCGCCGGGTCAGCCCACCCCGCCGCAGCAGTACGCGCCGGGCCAGGCCACGCCGCCGCAGCAGTACGCGCCGGGCCAGGCCACCCCGCCGCAGTACGCGCCGGGTCAGCCGGCGCCGCAGCAGTACGGTGCCGCTCAGCCCGGCCACCCGGCCAGCGCGCCGCCGTACGCCGGACAGGTCTCCGCGCCGCCCGTGTCCGGCCCCGGCTACGGCCAGCCGATGTCCGCGCCTCCGGTCTCCGGCCCGGCGTACGGCCAGCCGATGTCCGGTCCGCCCGGAATGGCACCGCCGTACGGACCGCCCGCGGTGCCTCCGGCCGGTCGTGGCCGCGCCGTGCTCGTGTTGGCGCTGGTGGCCGCGCTGCTCTTCGTGATCAGCGGGGTGATGACCGGGCTGTTCGTGACCAAGAGCAACGAGCTGAACCGTACCGAGAAGCGGCTCAGCGGTCAGGTCAGCCAGCGCGACGGCACCATCGCGGCCAACACCACGGAGATCGCGAAGCTCAAGACGGACCTGCAGACGATGCAGGACAAGCTCGACAACACCGAGCAGGACCTCACCGGTACCCGTAACGACCGCGACGAGCAGGCCCGGCAGAAGAAGGTCATCGCCAGCTGCCTGGACAAGCTGACCACCGCGCTCGGTGCGGCGGCGGCCGGCAACAAGGGTGCCTACGACACGGCGATGAAGGGCCTGGACAAGGTCTGCGACGAGGCCGAGAACTACCTGTAACGGGCGCGCCTTCGCTCGATCATGGAGTTGTGGTGCCCGACGAATGCCACGGTGAGGGGCCTTCCGTCACCGCAACTCCATGATCGACCGGCCGGAGGGGCGGGCGGGTTAGGCGGTGGCGGCGGGGCGGCGGTCGGACAGGGCCGTCACTCCCGGTGGGGGGAGGCCCGCCGTGGAGGCGAGTAGCGCGCACCAGCCGAGCAGGTGGGGGGCCAGGTCGTCGTCGACCGGCGTCCAGGAGGCGCGGATCTCGATGTCGCCGGCGGTCGGTGGGCCGGCTAGGTCGCCGAACCGGGTCGACATGGTCTGCGTGACCGTCCCGCCGATCGCCCGGTGGTCGGCTTCCTGGGCGTCCAGCGCGTCGGTCAGCCACGTCCAGCCGACCCCGGGCAGCAGCGGGTCGGCGGCCAGGTCGACTTCCAATTCGGCGGTCACGTAGGTGACCAGCCGCAGGGTGCCCTGCCACGCCTCGTGCCCGACCGGGTCGTGCAGCAGGATCAGCCGCCCGTTGGCCACCTCGTCGTCGTCGCGCAGCACCGTCGCGGAGAGCGCGAAGGTGTACGGGGCGAGCCGCTGGGGGGCGCCGATCTCCTCAAGCGTGATCTCCGGCCGGGGCGCCGGCGACCGCAGGCCGGCGACCGCGCGGGCGAAGGTCTCCGGAAGCGCGATCGGGGGGGCCATGCCGGCAGCCTATGCCGCCGTCGGCCCACCCGCTTCGACGGCGCGCCGACACCCGCTCCGACCGTCCCGAGCGGCTCTCGGGCCGGGCGCGGTGTCGGTGTCCCGGTGCCGTCCCCGCCCCCGCCGCCGGATGTTAGGAAGGGGCCCTTGCTCTACCGCAGGCGTTAACAAGGTGCCCTTCCTTTCACCCCAGGCGGGGAGGGGGTCGGGCGCGTGGCACGATTGCGGCGATGACCACCGACACCACGGGCACTGCAGCCCGAGACGGAGAACCGCGCCCCGGCGGACCGGCCGACTCGCCCTTCATCCGGGCCTGCCGGCGCCGGCCCGGCCCGCACACCCCGGTCTGGTTCATGCGCCAGGCCGGCCGCTCGCTTCCGGAATACCGGGAGATCAGGGCGAACGTGCCGATGCTGGAGTCCTGCCGCCGCCCGGACCTGGTCACCGAGATCACCCTCCAGCCGGTCCGCCGACACGGCGTGGACGCGGCGATCCTGTTCAGCGACATCGTGGTGCCGGTCGCCGCGGCCGGGGTGGACCTGGACATCGTGCCGGGCACCGGCCCGGTGGTCGCCGAGCCGGTCCGCACCGCCGCCGACGTGGAGCGGATCCGGCCGATCACCCGTGACGACGTCTCGTACGTGGACGAGGCGGTCCGGCAGTTGGTGGTCGAGCTGGGCGACACGCCGCTGATCGGCTTCGCCGGTGCGCCGTTCACCCTGGCCAGCTACCTGGTCGAGGGGGGCCCGTCGCGGACCCACGCGAAGACCAAGGCGCTGATGTACGGCGACCCGGAGCTGTGGCACGCGCTCTGCGGCCGGCTGGCCGAGGTGACGCTGGCCTTCCTGCAGGTGCAGGTCGAGGCCGGGGTCTCCGCCGTGCAACTGTTCGACTCGTGGGCCGGCGCGCTCTCCGAGGCCGACTACCGCCGCTACGTGCTGCCGCACTCGACGGCCGTGCTCAGTGGGCTGGCCGCCGCCGGGGTGCCGCGGATCCACTTCGGGGTGGGTACCGCCGAACTGCTCGGCGCGATGGGTGAGGCCGGCGCGGACGTGGTCGGTGTCGACTGGCGTACGCCGCTGAACGTGGCCACCGGCCGGATCGGCTCGGACAAGGCGGTGCAGGGCAACCTGGACCCCTGCGTTCTGCTCGCGCCCTGGCCGGTGGTGGAGGCCGAGGTGCGCCGGATCCTGGCGCAGGGCGCGGCGGCCCCCGGGCACGTGTTCAACCTCGGGCACGGGGTGCTGCCGGAGACCGACCCAGAGGTGCTGACCCGGGTGGTCGCGCTGGTGCACGAGGTCTCCAGCCGCCGGGCCTACCAGGGCTGACGCGCGATGCGGCAGCCCTGGCGGGTGGCGGTGGTCGGCGGCGGAATCGCCGGGTTGGCCGCCGCGGTCCGGTTGCGCGACCGCGCGCCGGAGGGCACCGAGATCACGGTGTACGAGCAGTCCGGCACGCTGGGCGGCAAGGTGCGCACCGGGGTGCTGGCCGGCCAGCCGGTCGAGTTCGGGGCCGAGTCGTTCCTGCTGCGCGACCCCGCCGGGGGTGACTCGGCGGCGCTGGTGCTGGCCCGTCGGCTCGGGCTGGCCGACGAGATCGTGCACCCCACGGTGGGGCAGGCCGCGCTGGTCGTCGACGGGGGACTGCGCCCGATCCCGGGCGGCACGCTGGTGGGCGTACCCGGGGATCTGGATCGGGTGGCGGCGGTGGCCCGCCCGGTCGCGGACGCCGACACCGACGAGGGTCGGCCGTTGGTCGCGCCCGATGCGGACGTCGCGGTGGGCGCTCTGGTCCGGTCCCGCTTCGGCGACGAGGTGGTGGACCGGCTGGTCGACCCGATGCTCGGCGGCGTGTACGCGGGCCGCGCCGACGACCTCTCCCTGGTCACCACGATGCCGGCGCTGGCCCGCGCGGCCCGGGTCGAGCACACCCTGGTCGGTGCGGTCCGGGCGGCGCAGGCCGCCGCGCCGCGCGCGCCCGGCGCCCCGGTCTTCGGCACCCTGGCCGGCGGGTTGGGCACCATGATCGAGGCCGCGGTGACGGCCAGCGGCGCGACGGTACGGCGGGACGCCGCGGTCCGCGAGCTGACCCCGACCGGCACCGGTTGGCGGCTCACGGTCGGCCCCACCCGGGACCCGGAGCTGGTCGACGTGGACGCCGTGGTGCTGGCGGTGCCGGCCCGACCGGCGGCCCGGCTGCTCGCCGACCCGGCGCCGACGGTCGCCGCGGGCGTCGGCGAGTTGGACTACGCCAGCGTCGCGCTGGTCACCCTGGCGCTGCCGCAGCCCGAACTGCCCGAGCTGTCCGGGTTCCTGGTGCCCAGCACCGAGGGGCTGCTGATCAAGGCGGCCACGTTCTTCACCACCAAGTGGGGGCACCTGCGCCGGCCGGACGGGCTGGCGCTGGTGCGCGCCTCGGTGGGCCGGTACGGCGAGGAGGCGCACCTCCAACGCCCGGACGCGGACCTGGCGGCGACCGTGCACCGGGAGCTGTCGGCCGTGCTCGGCACCGTGCTGCCCGCCCCGGTCGACGGGCACGTGCAGCGGTGGGGCGGGGCGCTGCCGCAGTACACGCCGGGGCACGCGGACCGGGTCGCCGCCGCACGGTCGGCGTTGCGGGCCGCGTACCCCACTCTGGTCCTCGCCGGCGCCGGCTACGACGGTGTCGGCATCCCGGTCTGCGTCCGCTCCGGCGAGACGGCGGCCGAAGAGATCATCACAGCACTGGGAGGATCGGCGAGATGAGCGAGCAGACCAACGCGGCCCGGTTGCGGGAACTGAACGACAGCATCCGCTACACGATGTGGTCGGTGTTCCGGGCCAGCGCCCCGCTGCCGTCGATGCGGGACAACGTCACCCACGAGGTCGAGTCGCTCTTCGCCGAGTTGGCCGGCAAGGACGTCGTGATCCGGGGCGTGTACGACGTGTCCGGGCTGCGCGCCGACGCGGACCTGATGATCTGGTGGCACTCCGCCTCCAGCGACGCGCTGCAGGACGCGTACCTGCGGTTCCGCCGCACCACGCTGGGCCGGGCGATGACCCCGGTGTGGTCGCAGATGGCGCTGCACCGGCCGGCCGAGTTCAACAAGAGCCACATCCCGGCGTTCCTGGCGGGCGAGGAGGCGCGGCCCTACCTCTGCGTCTACCCGTTCGTCCGCTCCTACGAGTGGTACCTGCTGCCGGACGCCGAGCGGCGCGAGATGCTGGCCGAGCACGGGAAGATGGCCCGCGGCTACCCGGACGTCCGGGCCAACACGGTCGCCTCGTTCGCGCTGGGCGACTACGAGTGGATGCTCGCCTTCGAGGCCGACGAACTGCACCGGATCGTCGACCTGATGCGTGACCTGCGCGCCTCCGGCGCCCGCCGGCACGTGCGGGAGGAGGTCCCGTTCTACACGGGCCGCCGCCGCTCCATCGGCGACATCGTCAACTGCCTGGTCTGACCCGCGCCTCGGCACCGTCAGTTGTCGCGAGCCTCGCGGCGCATCGGGGTGTGCGGGATGCCGTTCTCGACGTACTCCGGGCCGCTGACCGCGAAGCCGTGCCGGCCGTAGAAGGCGACCAGGTGCGACTGCGCGTCCAGCACGCAGGGCCGGTTGCCGACCACCTCCAGCGCCGCGGTCATCAACCGGCCGGCGTGCCCGCCGCCGCGCGCCGCCGGGGCCACCACCACCCGACCGATCCGGGCGACGCCGTCCGGGTCGGCCAGGATCCGCAGGTACGCCAGCGGCACGTCGCCGTCGGTCAACCAGAGGTGCCGGGTGCCCGGTTCCACGTCCCGACCGTCGAGCTCCGGGTACGGGCAGTCCTGCTCAACCACGAACACGTCGATGCGCAGCTTGAGCAGGTCGTGGAAGGTGCGGGCGTTCAGGTCGGCGAACGAGGCCGTCCGGAGTTCGGTGGTCTGCTGGGGCACCCACCGATGGTAGGCCGCCCGGCCGGGTGGGCCCCGGTGCGTCCCACCCGGCCGGGACCGGTCACGGCGTGTCCTGCTTCGCGGGAGCCAGATAGGTGGCGGCCACGGCGGTGAGGAGCAACGCACCGCCGACGACCACCGGCAGCGGCAGCGGTTCGTCCAGCAGCACCACGGCCAGCGCCGCTGCGGTCAGCGGTTCGAGCAGGGTCAGGACGGCGGCGACGCTGCCCGGGGTGGTCCGCAGCCCCGCGTAGAACAGCGCGTACGCCACCGCGGTGGTGACCACGCCGAGGTGCAGGAGCAGCGCCACGGTGTCGACGCGTACCGGTACGCCGACGCCGGCGACCAGTGCGAGGGGCGCCAGGGTCAGCGCGCCGACGACGGTGGAGATGGTGGTCAGCGTCATCGGGGCGGTGTGCTGCGACACCTGTCGGCTGATCAGGGTGGTCACCGCGTAGCCGAGACCGGAGCCGGCCGCCGCGAGCAGGCCGAGCAGCGGCGCGGGTGCCGCCGCGGTGGGTTCCGCCGTGGCACCGGTGATCAGGGCGAGACCGGCCACGGCGGCCACCAGTGTGCCGAGCCGCAGCGGGCCGGGGATCCGCCGCGCTCGTACCGACTCCCAGGCGGCGGCGAGCACCGGAGCCAGGCCGAGGCTCACCACGGTGGCCACGCCGACCCCGGCCAGCGCCACGGCCGCGAAGTAGAGCGCCTGGTAGAGGCCGAGCCCGACGCCGGTGAGCAGTAGCGGCACCGGTGCCGCGCGCAGGGCGGCCAGGATCTGGCGCAGTCGGCCGGCGGTGCACGCCAGCAGGACGAGCGCGGCGATCGCCAGGCGGTGAAAGCCGATGCTCACGGGACTGAGCCCGGTGCTCTCGCGCAGGAGTTGCACCGCCACCCCGGTGGTGCCCCACAGGACTCCGGTGACGGTGATCTGGATCAGGCCAGTACGGGCCGGGGTGCGGGTCGGTGCCGGGGCGGCCGGTGGTGCGGTACGGGAGGTGGACACGGGTGCGCTCCGATGGGGTGAGCCGTTGACGGGGACGACGTCGACGGAGCGCGTACGGCGAGATGGCCGAGCCGGGTCACCCGGTCGGCGGGAGGCGCGGCGCTCCGGTCAGGAGCGCGGCGGGGGCAGGACGCCCAGGAACGGCCGCATCGGACGACCGTACCGGTCAGGCGGGTCGTGCGCCGACGGCGTCCCGGATCTCGGCACCCTGGGTGCCCTCGACGGCGCGGGCGCAGTGACCGCAGCAGAAGAACCGGCCGTTCACCTCGACGCCGTGCCCGGAGATCTTGATCTGGCAGTGTTCGCAGATCGGCGCCAGCCGGTGGATCGCGCACTCGAACGAGTCGAAGGTGTGCACGTCGCCGCTGACCGTCCGTACCTCGAACGCCATCCAGTAGTCGTTGCCGCAGACCTCGCACGTTGCCATGAGAAAACCCCCCGTATCAGGACATGTGCCACCAGAGTGCCCGAGTGCGCCGGGCCGGCGGGCGAAATGCGCGCCACTCGGCCCGATCTGGCGGCGTGTCGGCTCCGGCGTGTCGTCCGCCCCTCGTTCGCCCCCTCGCACGCCCCTTCGTCCGCCCCTCGTCAACGGACTCGTCATCATCGATGAATTTATCGACGTTGGTCTTTACTGTTAATAAAGTTTAAATTACGTTGAGGGGCACCCACCGGACCTGGAGAAGGAGCTGCCCCCATGCGTCGAAGAATCACCGTCCCGCTGGTGGCGGCGGGTGCCGTCGCCGCCACCCTCACCGTCGCCGCCCCCGCCCAGGCGCACGGCTACGTCTCCGCCCCGCCGAGCCGCCAGGCGCTCTGCGCGCAGGGCCGGGTGCCGGACTGCGGGCAGATCAAGTACGAGCCGCAGAGCGTCGAGGGGCCGAAGGGCCTGAAGAGCTGCAACGCCGGAATCGCCCAGTTCGCCGTCCTCAACGACGACGGGCGGGGGTGGCCGGCCACCTCGGTCGGCACCTCGCTGACCTTCACCTGGGTGAACACCGCCCGGCACGCCACCCTCAACTGGGAGTACTGGATCGGGAACACCCGGGTCGGCGTGGTCAACGGCAACGGCCAGCAGCCGGGCGCCACCGTCTCGCACAACGTCAACCTCGGTGGCTTCTCCGGCCGGCAGAAGATCCTCGCGGTGTGGAACATCTCCGACACCGCCAACGCCTTCTACTCCTGCATCGACGTGCAGATCGGTGGCGGCGGTGGCGGCCCGACGCCGACTCCGACGCCGACCCCGACGCCGACCCCCACTCCGACCCCCACGCCGACGCCGACCAACCCGCCCGCCGGCGGCAGCTGGACGGCCGGCCGGGCATACCAGGTCGGGGACCAGGTCACCTACGGCGGAGCGACGTACCGCTGCCGCCAGGCGCACACCGCGATTCCCGGATGGGAGCCGCCGAACGTACCGGCGCTCTGGCTTCAGGTCTGACCGCACGGGTGCGGCTCCGGCCGCACCCGTGTCGCCGTCCTCGCACGATCGGAGCATCCGGCATGACCCGACGAACCCTGCTCGCCGTACCCCTGCTCGTCGCGCTGCTGCTCACCGCGGCCTGCGGCGGGCCACCCACGCAGACCCCGTCGGTCGCGCCCCAACCGGCCCCCGCGGCCCCGGCCGGGCCGCCGGCGGCCGGGTCCGCGCCGGCCGGTGGGGCGGCGTCGGCCGTCTCTGGGGCGCCCGGGGACGCGATGAGCGGCATCGACGTGGTGTTCCTGAGCACCATGGTCGGGCACAGCGAACGCACCCTGCAGATCGTCCGGCTGGCGCGGGGCCGGCTGAGTGACGACGCGCTGCGTACCCTTGCCGCCGCCATCGAGGCGACCGAGGCCGACGAACTGGCCACCATGCGCGGCTGGCTGCCGACGGCCGGGCCGGGCACCGGTGTGGCCGGGCACGACCACGCCGGGCACGGCGACAACGCGGCGCTCGACCGGCTGCGGGCCGCGTCGGCCGCCGACGTCGACCGGGTGCTGCGCGAGGTGCTCGCGGACCATCAGCGTGCCGCGGCCGACCTGGCTCGGGCCCAGGTCGACGTCGGCCGCAGCGCGCAGGTACGCGAGCTGGCCCGGCGGATCGAGCAGTCCCGCACCGCCGAGGTCGGGCTGCTGACCGGGCCGCCGGCCGCGCGACGGTGAAAGGGGTACGCCGCTGGCGTGCCTCCCGCCGCGCGGCGGCTGCTCAGATCAGCGTGGCTCCAGCTTGATGGAGACCGAGTTGACGCAGTGCCGGGTGTCCTTCGGCGTGAAGCCCTCGCCGTGGAAGACGTGCCCGAGGTGACTGTTGCAGCGGGCGCAGCGGATCTCCGTACGGGCCATGCCGAGGCTGCGGTCCTCGATCTCCTTGACCCGGCCCGGGATGGCGTCGTCGAAGCTCGGCCAGCCACAGTTCGAGTCGAACTTGGTGTCGCTGGAGAAGAGTTCCAGCCCGCAGGCGCGGCAGTGGTAGACACCCTGCGTCTTGGTGTCCACGTACTCGCCGGTCCAGGGGCGTTCGGTGCCGGCCTCCCGTAGGACGTGGAACTCCTCGGGGGTCAGGCGGACCCGCCACTCGTCCTCGGTCTGGGGCAGCTCATTGTCGTCAAGACTCACCCGTCAACGGTACGTCGAACGTCGGGGGCGTGGCATAAGGTCGCGGGATGGGTGGCACCAAGGCAGCGGTCGCCGAGGTCGAGGTGGCCGGGCACACCGTACGGCTGAGCAGTCCGGACCGGGTGATCTTCCCGCAGCGGGGCTTCACCAAGGCGGACGTCTTCCACTACTACCTCGCGGTCGGCGACGGGATCATGCGTGCCCTGCGGGACCGGCCCACCACGCTGCAACGCTTCCCCGAGGGCGTCGAGGGCGAGATGTTCTTCCAGAAGCGGGTACCCACTCGCGGGGTGCCGCCCTGGGTGACCACCGCGGAGATCACCTTCCCGAGCGGCCGGAGCGCGGCGGAGCTCTGCCCGGCCGATCTGGCGCACGTGGCCTGGGCAGCGCAGATGGGCACCATCGTGTTCCACCCCTGGCCGGTGCGCGCCGCCGACGTGGACCACCCCGACGAACTGCGCATCGATCTGGACCCGCAGCCGGGCACTGACTTCGCCCACGCCGCCCAGGCCGCCGGTGAGCTGCGCGGCCTCCTCGACGAGCTGGGCGTTGCCGGCTGGCCGAAGACCTCCGGCGGTCGGGGCGTGCACGTCTACCTGCGCATCCAGCCCCGCTGGACGTTCACCGAGGTGCGCCGGGCCACCATCGCGCTGGCCCGGGAGCTGGAGCGCCGTCGCCCCGAGCTGGTCACCACCGCCTGGTGGAAGGAGGAGCGCGGCAGCCGCGTCTTCGTCGACTTCAACCAGATGGCCCGGGACCGCACCATCGCCTGCGCGTACTCGCTGCGCGCCAACGCGCGGGCCACCGTCTCCACCCCGGTCACCTGGGACGAGCTGCCCGACGTCGAGCCGGACGACTTCGACCTGCGCAGCGTCCCGGCCCGGCTCAGCGAGCGAGGCGACCCGCACGCCGACATCGACGACACCCCGTGGGACATCACTCCGCTGCTGGAGTGGGCCGAACGGGACGCCGCCGCCGGCCAGGGCGACCTGCCGTACCCGCCGGACCACCCCAAGATGCCCGGCGAGCCCAAGCGGGTCCAACCCAGCCGCGCCAAGCGTCCTACCAGCGAAGACACCGCCTGAGGCGGCTTGTGGCGATAGCGTTGAGCCGCAACTTGCCCGGCTTCTCGGTTCCGCGGACCCGAAGTGGTCGACCGCCTCCGTCGCACCTGAATGTGGACGTTGAAGCTCTGCTGTCTAGCGCGCCGACATTTCGCCCGTCCTGCGTTGCTCGCGGTCTCGGTGCTGAACCGCGTTTGGCTGCCCTGACGCTCCGGGCAGGCCCGTAGACGTCAGCCGCCGCAGCCCCTCTGTCTAGACAAAGATGGAGCGACGGTTGACAGCGTTGCCCTTCGGGCCCATCTCGTAGCCCTCAAGCCAGATCCAGCCGTCATAAGTGACCCAGTCAAGAACTCGGATGACTCGGAAGAAGATGGGGCGGGAGAACTGAACGGATGCGGTGGAGGTGACGTGGAGCAAGTCACCACTCCGGAGGTTCATCGTTTCTTTCTGTCGCGCCACGTCTTGAGTGTTTCCCCGGCTTCCTTCAACCGAGGGCAGCCCTTCGGGCTGTCGCACTTGGTGCAGGTGTTCCGGTGGTGGAAGTCAATGACGTAGCCAGCCATGATCACCGGGAATGGCGGTTCAGGCCGCCATTCCTCCACCATCACGTCTCGCCCCGCTTGTTGGCTTCCGCTGGGTGGGGGGACCTGGCCAGGGCCCCTCGCGTGAACAGCATCGGGCCCCAGCGAATCGGGGCGGTGGGGCCCTCCCGGCCTGGCGCACCGTCGGGGCGCGGTTCGCCGGGTCGCTGCACCACGTCGACCGGCTCAATTCCGCGCTGAAACCACTTCCACCGTGCCACGTCCAACCTCCCACGGTCACCAATCAGCCCCTCTAGCAGCTACGATCCGGGAGCGTCGATGGGACGTGCAACTCTCCACACGAGACTTTCACGCAGAGAAGTGCCTAAGGGCTGTTGATGCAAGAGCCGTCTCACGGCACGTCGGATGACGGCTCAGGATGAGACAGGGGGATGGTGCCGATGACTGAGGTGGGCTCGACGGTGCCGAGACGCGAGCTTGGCCGCCTGCTCCGGCAGACCCGCGAGCAGGCGGGTATCGGGCTTGAGGCTGCCGCCTCTGACCTTGAGTGGTCCCGAGCCAAGATGTACCGGATCGAGTCCGGGCAGACTCCCATTCGCGCCTTGGACGTGGACCAGATGTGCCGGCTCTATGGCGCCCCTGCTGACATGACGGAAGTCCTCGTCAGTCTCGCCAAGGAATCCAAAAGCAAGGGGTGGTATCACGCCTACGGGGAGGTGATCCCTCGCTGGTTTGAGCTGTACGTTGGCCTTGAGTCGGCCGCGAGTCGAATTCGAAGTTATGAACACGCGGTAGCCCCAGGGCTCCTCCAGACACCGGAGTACGCCGCACAGGTTGTCCGTACGCGCCCGAACGTGCCTGACGAGGAAGCTGCCAAGCATGTTGAGCTGCGGATAGAGCGCCAGCGGTTGCTTACTCGGAAGCGGCCAGCCGCTCCCGTACTGGACGTGATCATTGAGGAAGCCCTGTTGCACAAGAACGTGGCCGGTATGTCGGGGCAGATTGACAAGTTGGTGATGGCGAGCGACGCGCCCAACGTGTCCGTCAGGGTGATTCCACTCAACGCCACGATCACTCAAGTAGTGGTGTCAGGTGGCTTCGTGATCCTCGACTTTCCCACGAACGGGGCGAGGTCTGCCGAGCCCACAACGGTCTACAACGAGGGTCTTTCGGGTGCGCTCTACCTTGACCGGCTCGAAGAGGTCAAGACGTACGCGGAAGTTTGGAACGCCCTCACCGCTCAGGCGTTGAGCGTTGAGGAATCCCGGAAGCTGATGCAGGGAATCAAGGAGAGGCAAGATGATTGATCTGACCGGCGCTGCCTGGCGCAAAAGCACCCGGAGCGGAGCACAGGGCAACTGTGTGGAGGTTGCCGACAACCTCCAGGGTGTCGTTGCCGTTCGGGACAGCAAGGACAAGCAAGGGCCGACTCTTGCCTTCAGTCCGACCGCTTGGGTCGCGTTCGTTACGTCGACCAAGGTGGGTAGCTAGACCGCGCTAACGGGCGCATGACAACGACGAAACCCCCGGCCATCCCTTACGGGCAGGTCGGGGGTTTCTGGCTCAGAGGGTTCGGTCGTCCGCGTCCCCGTCGACCTGCGTGTAGGTCCCGGCAGCATGGCCGCAGCTCGGCGACGGGTTCAATGGTCGGCCGGCACCTTTGGGGCGTGCAGCGATCCGGAAGTGTCGTACACCTGTTCTAAGATTTGTGAGTGATCGATGAGTTGGTGCGGGCGGAGAGTGCCGTGGCGGCCTGCACCGACGTCGCGGCCTGGGCGGTTTCCGAGCACGAGCTGATCGCGGTCATCGACGCCACGCACCGCCTCCAGCAGCGTCTGGCGTCGGTGCAGTTGGCCGCCGTACGGGAGTTGGACGGTCGGGGCACCGCCGTGACGCAGGGGGCGTCCTCGACGGCGGTGTGGCTGCGCCACCGGTTGCGGGTCGGCGTCTCGACTGCCCGCCGGCTGGTCGAGCTCGCCGCCGCGGTCGACGATGCCCCGCCCGGCGTGCGCGAGGCCCTGGCGGGTGGGACGGTCAACGTCGAGCAGGTCCGGGTCATCGCCGAAACGGTCGCCACCGTGGCGGCCTCGGCCGGCACCGAGGCCGCCGACCGGGCCGTCGGTGTGCTCATCGACTGGGCCGAGCAGTTCGATCCCGCGCTGCTGCGCACCATGGCCACCCGGATCCTCGACCACGTCGCCCCCGATGTCGCCGACGCGGCGGCCCTGGCCGCCCTGGAGGCAGAGGCCCGCCGGGCTGCCCGGGACCGGCACGTCACGATCTCCGAGCAGCCCGGCGGCCGGCTGCGGCTGACCGGGGCCCTCGATGTGGAGGCCGCCGCCCTGCTCCGCGCGGTCCTCGACCCGCTCACCGCGCCCTGCGGGCCGGACGACAACCGCACCGCGGGTCAGCGTCGGCACGACGCTCTCGCCGACGTGTGCCGACTCGCGCTGCGCACCGGTGAGCTGCCCGAGCACGGCGGTGACGCCGCCCAGGTCGTCGTCACGACCAGCTACGACGGGCTGACGCGGCACCCGCGGGCCGGCGCTCTCGACGTCGGCCTGCAACTCACCCCCGAGACGGTGCGCCGGCTCGCCTGCGACGCCGCGATCCTGCCCGCCGTGCTCGGTGGCGCCGGCCAGGTCCTCGACGTGGGCCGGCAACGCCGCCTGATCACCGGCCCACTCCGTCGCGCCCTGGTGCTGCGCGACCGTGGTTGCGCCTTTCCCGGCTGCGACCGGCCACCCCGTTGGTGCGCCGCCCACCACATCCGCCACTGGGCCGACGGTGGGGCCACCAGCCTCGACAATGCCGTGCTGCTCTGTGGCCACCACCACCGACACATCCACCAGGGCGACTGGGCCGTCCACCTCGGGGGCGACGGTCACCCGGAGTTCGTTCCGCCGGCCTGGCTCGACCCGGAACAGCTACCCCGTCGCAACCGGTACCACCCACGAACGTGAACGGACGGCCGGGAGCCGATCGAGCTATTCGCAGGCGATCGCGCCCTTGTAGTCCTTGGGTACGTCACCGGCGGCCACCTGGTCGGCGATCTTCCAGAACACCTCAGGCCAGTCACCCTCGGCGTTCATGTCATGCAGCACCTTCCACTGGTGGCTGCTGCGCAACGCGTCGGCGGCCCTCTTGCGGGCGGCTTCGTCGCCGGCCTGCTTCGCGCGCAGCCATTCGGCGATCCACCCGCAGCCCACCTTGCTGGTCACCGCGGCACCGAACTGGTAGGCGTCGTTGACGCCCTGGTCGGCCAGCGTGGCCGCGTCGAAGCCCGGGGGGAGCGGCACGCCGACGAGCACCTTGGCCGCCTGCTCCTGTGCTCGCTCGGGCGTGACGATCTCGGCCGGCAGCGCGGCCAGCCAGGTACGGGCGTCGACGCGGATCACGGTGGCGAGGACCCGGTCGAACTCGCTCCGCGTCCAGGCGCCTCCGGTACGCAGTTCGACGAAGGAACCGTCGCGGGGCCGGAGCATGACCGCGAAGTCGCTCGCGCCGTACCGGAACAGATCACCCGGCCAGCGGTCGACCTTCACCGACTCCGGCTTGCTGCCGTTGGGCTGATCGCCCTTGCTGCCGTTGAGCCGATCGTCGTGATAGCTACCGTACTGGTCGGCCGGGTACCAGTTCATGCTGAGTTGCCGCTTACCGTTGGTGAACGCGATGGTGCCCTCCTTCTCGGCGAACCCGTAGACGGTGGTCGCCTTCCAGCCGGGCTGGTTGATCAGCAGCCGTGGGTTCTCCTCGGCCGCCTTGAGCACCATCGCCGAGTAGGAGACCGTTCCCGGTGCCGCCGAGCTGGAATCGATGCTCGGGGACACCTCGCGGTCTCCCGGCTGATCGGGCTTCGCGATCGAGACGGTGAAGACGACAGCGAGGATGGCGGCCGCGACGCTTGCCGTGGCGAGGCCGCTCATCAGGTGACGACGGGCCCGGACGCGCTTACCCGGCGGGTCGGCGATGGGTTCGAGGGTCGGTGCGGACAAGATCTCCTCCAAGAGGTCCTGAGCAGCCCCGCCGAGGTGCGCGATGACCTCGGGCCGGTATGGATCGGCGTCGCGGACTCTCCGGTCGAAGTGTTCGTCGGTCATCTGCCCTCCTCCGGGGCTCGTACGGCCATGACGTCGAGTACATGTCCGGCTGGGCCGAGGTCGTCACCGACGAGATTGCGTAGCCGCGCCCGGGCACGGGACAGCCGGGTTCGGACTGCGGTCGGGCTCACCTGGAGGATCGTGGCGACCTCGCGCGGCTCCAGGCCCTCCCAGAAGGTCAGCATCAGCACCTCCCGGTCCGCCTCGCTCAGCCGGGCCAGCGCGGCCCGCACGGTGAGTCGTTCGGGCACCTCACTACCCGGGTCGACGGCGCTGCCGACCCGGAGTCGTTGCCGCAACCGATCGCCCAGTCGTCCCCGGCGTGCTCCGCCGCGATGGTGGTTGGCCAGCACCCGCCGGGCCACGCCGTGCAGCCACAGTCGGACCTCGGCCTCGGGTGGCATCTCGCGGCTGCGCCGCCAGGCGATGAGGAAGGTCTCGGCGACCACGTCGGCCGCGTCCTCGGGCTGTTCGACCCGTCGCAGGGCGTACGCCAGCAGCGGCTCGAAGTTGGCCGCGTAGACGCGTCGGAAGCGGTCCTCGTGCTCCTGCCCGGGGCTCACGTCTGTTCCATGTCCGGTCGAGCGCCCATCGTGACAGGCCCGATCCCGAAATTGTGCCGCCGGCGGGGCGGACCGGTTCCGTGGTGTGGAGTAGAAACGGCGGGTGACGTACTTCGAGGATCTCAGCACCTACGACTACCGCGACCTGGACACCTTCGAGCGCAGTTGGGGATGGCTCCAGTTTCGGCCCGAATACCGCAGGATCGCCGTCGGCTGGCTCGACGCCCCGTACGCGTTCGAGAAGGGTCCGGTTCCCGCGGGGTTCGCCGCCAGGCTGCTCGACATCGTCGCGGGACCACCGGTCAACTCGATGCGCGGCTGGCACGACTGTTCGCACTGCCCGCCCTCGTCGGATGCGGACGCAGCCATGCTCTCCGTGGAGCTTCCCAGCGGCGCGGTGGCCCTGGGGCACACCGAGATCAGGGTGCCGGCGCGGCCGGGCGTGGTGTTCGCCGCGCCGTCGCTGATCTGGCACTACGTCACCGTGCACGCCTACCTGCCGCCCGCCGAGTTCATCGCGGCGGTGCAGGCCTACGAACCTCGCTGGGCCGACGAGCCGAGCCCATGGGTGCCACCGGACGCCGAGCGCACGACCTTCGACTGAACGACCACGGCCACCGATCGCCAAGCCGAGACCGATTGACTTTCGATAGGTACCGAGCGAAACTCGATGCATGACTAGCGAGCATCGAGCGGTAGCCCCGCTCAAGGTCTTTCTCGTGCTGCTGTTCGGGGTCCTGGTCGTGTTCCAGACCCTCTCGCTGCCCGGGCAGTTCGCGCACATGGCCAAGGAGTCGCCGAACGACGCGTACCTGCGGTGGCCGCTGACGGCCGTGGCGGTGTTCTGGGTGCTGTGCGTACAGGTGGTGATCGTGGCCACCTGGAAGCTGCTCGGCCTGGTCCGCAACGACCGCATCTTCACCGAGGCGTCGCTGAAGTGGGTGGACGCGATCGTCTGGGCCATCGCCGCAGCATGGGTGGTGCTCGTGGGCGTGTTCCTCTACGTCGGGTTCAACGCGGACGACCCGGGGCTGCCGCTCCTGCTGTTCCTGTTGACGATCGGCGTCACGGTGCTGGGGCTCCTGATGGTGGTGCTGCGTGCGCTGCTGCGCCAGGCCACCACGCTGCGCGCCGACATGGAAGCGGTGATCTGATGCCCATCGTCGTCCGCATCGACGTCGAGCTGGCCAAACGCAAGATGAGCGTCGGCGAGTTCGCCGAGCGGGTCGGGCTCACCCCGGCGAACGTGGCCGTGCTCAAGAACGGCCGTGCCAAGGCCGTGCGCTTCAGCACCCTGGAGGCCATGTGCCGGGTACTCGAGTGCCAGCCCGGCGACCTGCTCGAGTGGGTCGACGAGTGACCCGCCACGGGGCCTAACCGGGGTACGACCGCCGCAGTGCCGCCACCAGCCGGTCCCGCCACTGCGGGCCGGTGCCCGGCACCCCCGGCGCCAGGTCACGCAGGTTGTCCCAGTCCACGGCCCACCTCCGTACCCGCTCCGGGGTGAAGCCGGCCGCCTCGTCACCCAACTCCTTGGCGAGGACCGAGACGACCAGATCCCACGGCACCGTGGCGTGCTCGGCGAGCAGCGTGGCGTCGTAGAGGTCCTTGCCCTGCGGATACCGGTCGGTCTCCAACCAGAGCAGCTTCCACGCCAGCGAGAGTTGCGGGCTGACCGCCCGGACCGGCACCAGGTGCTCGCCGACCGGTACGTCGACCACCTCGGGGCGCTCGGGCAACTCCTCGCCCAGAACCACGTCGACCTGCACGGTGCCGGCCGGCAGGTCCGGCGAGAGCCACGGGAACACCAACCGTCGCCCGGGAGCCCGCTCGTAGGTCCAGATGTCCTCGACCGCCACCTCGTCGGCGTCGACCAGCACCCCGGTCGGGTCCGGCGGGAATCGGCGGACCGCGTCCACCATGCCGTCGAACAGTCCGGCGGCGTCGGTCAGGGTCAGCGTCGGTGGGGTGACCACGAAGTCCAGGTCGCCGGGTTCGCGGGCCTGCTCGCCGAGCCAGGCCCGTACCAGCACGCTGCCGCGCAGCACCAGGTGCTCTCCGCAGGGCGCTGCGGCCAGGGCGGCGAGCACCGAGTACATCGCTGTCGCCCGGGCCGCCCGCCACCGCACGCCGGCGGCCGGGTCCTCGAAGACCGGCTCACCCATCGCGTACGCGTGCGGATACTGCTTCAGCGCCGGCTCGAAGACGCCGCTCTGCCAGACCCCGGGTGCCCGGGTCACCGGCTGGTAGGTGCGCGGAAAGCCCTCCGCGCCGGCCGGCTTGGCGCGCATCGTCCGCTGGTACGCGTCGACCGGCCCCCGGTACGGGTACCGGGTCACGCCGCGATCCAACCCGCGTCGATCGCCGTGTTGTCGTCGACCATCACGTACTCCTCCTCCACGCTGACGATGCGATGACCTCGGGCGCGTACCGCGTCGACCAGAGTGGCCAGCCGACGGCGCGCGGCGGCCTGCCCGACCGCGTGGCAGCGCTGGGTGACGAACCGCTCGTGCCGGCCGTCCTGCCGTTCCCGGCGGGCATTGCGGGACAGGTGCGCACCGTACGGCTCGACGGCCGCCGCCAGCCCGTCCAGTTCGGCGGCGTCGAGCAGCAGCTTGACGTGGTGCTCGAAGTAGCGTCCCGCCGGTTCCCGGGCCGCCGCCTGGTCGTCGGCCGGTACGCCGTCGTTCCACGGGGCGGCCTCGATCTTCGTCCGGATCACCTCGTACCCCTCGGCGCGTAGTGTCCGTGCCCAACCGGCCGCCAGCGCGCGTTGGGCGGCCAGAGTGCCCGAGCCGGTGCCGGTGACCATCGGTTGCGTGCGCACCGCGCCCCGGGCCAGCTCGATGTCGGTGAACTTGCACCCGTGCCGGGCTGCCAGCTCGGCCAACCGGTCGGCCGCATCGGGGACAAGGCCGTCGGGCACGGGACGCACGGTGAGGTGGATGTCGAAGTCGCCGCGCGGCTCGGTGACCGGATCGTTGAGCACGGCGGCGATGCTAGTGCGCGGCGGAATCGACGGATACCCGATTCACCGGCTCACGGGCCCTGCGAGGGTGCGTCGGGCGGAATAACGATCAAGTAACGGGCGCGAACCTTTCCGGGTGGGTGACCAGTCTTGATGGGCGTCGGCCCGCCAGGGCCAGGGGAGGCGTCGGATGAAGCTGGTGTGGAGGCGGGCCCGCGAGGCGCGGGGTCTGCTGGTAGCCGCGGTGATCGCCGCCTTGGTCGCCGTCGCGTTGGTCACCGGTTTGTCCGATTACAACCGGCGCGCGGTCGACGCCGGGCAGCGGGCGTTGGTGGCCGCCTCGCCGGCCGAGGAACGCGGGCTGTTGGTCAGTGGCGCCGGTGGGCGCGACGCCGCCGAATTCGCCACCCGGGACAAGGCGGTCCGCGCCGAGTTCACCGACGGGCTCGCCGGCGTCCCGGTCGCGGTCGCCGCGGCCCGGTACGGCACCGGCCGGGAGTTGACCGGTGACCTCGGGTCGGTGCCGCGCAGCGGCGACGAGCCGGTGTTCGCGAACATGGCCAACCTCGACGACCTGGCCGAGCACGCCGAGCTGACCAGCGGGGCATGGCCCCACCCCGGTGCGAACCCGATCCAGGTGAGCCTGCCGGAGCGCGTCGCCACCGCACTGGGCCTGAGCGCCGGCGA
Source organism: Micromonospora vulcania (assembly GCF_042658605.1). Taxonomy (NCBI): domain Bacteria; kingdom Bacillati; phylum Actinomycetota; class Actinomycetes; order Micromonosporales; family Micromonosporaceae; genus Micromonospora; species Micromonospora vulcania. Next base: position 104,284 of record NZ_JBHSQS010000004.1, read on the forward strand.
ACGGATCCCGCTGCGCGACCGGTCCACCGAGCGGTCCAGCCAGGTGGTGCTCGCCGGCACCTGGCGGCCCCGCGACGCGGCCGACGCGTACTGGCTGCTGGCCCCCGGCGTGGGCACCGGCAGCGTCGCCTCGACCACCTCGTACGGGCCGTTCGTGCTGGACCCGGCCGACTTCGCGGCCACCTTCCCGGGCGCGGTGTCCGCGTCCTGGCTGGTCGAACCCGACCTCGCCAGCGTCGACGCGGCCGACCTGCCCGCCGTACGGGCCGCGCTGACGGGCGCCGCCACGGCGGTGCCCGAGGCCGCCGACCTGGGCACGTCGGGGCAGACGGCGACCAAGATGGAGCGGCTGCTGGACCGGATCGGTCGCGCTGACCTGGTGGGTCGCTCCGCCCTGGCCACCCCGCTGCTGCTCATCCTGGTGCTCGGTGGTTACACGCTGGTGCTGGTCGCGGCCCTGCTGCACGAGGACCGCCGCCCGCAGACCGCACTGCTGCGCGCCCGCGGCGCCGCCCGTGGGCAGTTGGCCGGCCTGGCCGCCCGCGAGGCGACGCTGGTGGTCGCCCCGGCCGTCCTGCTCGGGCCGCTGATCGCCACCGAGGCGCTGCGGTACATCCGACCCGGTGGAGCGGTGGAACTCTCCGCCTCCGGCGGCAACGTCACTCTGCTCTGGGCCGCTGCCGTGGCCACCGCGGTCGGCTGCCTGGTGGCCATGGTCGCCCCGACACTGCGCGGCTCCGGCACGTACGTGGCCGACATGGCCGCCCGCTCCCGACCGAACCGGTCCGCGAGCGTCCAGCGGGCCAGCGTCGACCTGGTCCTGGTGGCGCTCGCCGTGCTCGCCTGGGTGCAGCTACGCCGGTACGCCTCACCGCTGGCCGGCTCGGGCGGTCAACTCGGCCTGGACCCGCTGCTGGTCGCCGCCCCGACGCTCGGTGTGCTGGCCGGAGCCGTCCTGGCGTTGCGGATTCTCCCGCCGATCACCCGGTTCGCCGAGCGGTTCGTCGACCGACGGCCCTGGACGGCCACCATGTTCGGCATGTGGCAGGCCGGTCGACGTCCGCACGCCGGCCCGGTGCTGCTGCTCGCTCTCGCCGTCGGTGGCAGCACCCTGGCCTGGTCCCTGATCAGCACCGGGGAGCGGTCGCAGGTCGAGCAGGCGGGCCACACGGTCGGCGCCGACCTGCGAGTCACCGAGCGTTCCGGCTCCGCCCCGCCGACCCGGGCGGCCCAGCTCGCCGCGCTGCCGGGCGTCGACCGGGCGCTACCGGTGTGGCGCGACGAGGCGCGGGTCGGTCGGGAGGAACTTCCGGTGACCGTGATCGGCCTCGACCCGGCCAGCGCGGCCGGCGTCGCCCGGTTCAGCGACCGCCTGGCCGACGAGCCGATGTCCCAGCTCTATCAACGGCTGGTCCAGGCCCGGGGCGCTCCCGCCGGGATCGAGCTGCCCGCCGGCAGCACGGCGATCACCGGTACGGCCCGCACCCCGATGACCGGGGTCGACCCTGCCTACCGGATCGGGGTGACCCTGCTGGTCACCAGCGCCAACGGCGTCAGCTACCGGCTGCCCGCCGTGAACGCCCCCAGTGACGGCCGAGCGACACCGTTCACCGTCAAGCTGCCCGACGTCGGCGGCGCGCGGCTGCGGCTGGCCGGCCTCGAGGCCGGCGGCGGTCCGGGAGGAAGCCCGACATATCAGTTCCAGGTGAGCGGGCTGAGCGTCGTCGGCGCGGTCGGCGCTCGCCAGCCTGTCGACCTCACCGGAAGCTGGTTGGCGCTGCCGAGCGAGGACCCGGCCGAGGGCAAGCCGGCGCTCGCCACCCCGACCGGCCTGTCCGCGACGCACTCCATCGACCAGAGCTTCGACGTGCCGTGGGGATACCAGCCGCCGACGCGGCTGACCATCGTCCCCGGCGGGGAGAACGCGCCCGTACCGGTGCTGATGACCCCCGCGGCTCGTAAGGCGCTCAGCCTGCGTACCGGCGACACCGTCACCGTCGCGCTCTCCGGCGCGTCGCTGCCGATCAAGCTGGTCGGCGAGTTGGACTCGGTGCCCGCCACCACCGGCGACGGCATCCTGCTGGACCTGCCCGCCGCCGTGGACTGGCTGGTCCGTTCCAGTGGCACGCTGCGCCCGGTACCGGAATGGTGGGTCGGTGTCGACGACGGCGCGACCGCCGCCGGAGCCGCCGCCGAGTTGACCGGGGTCACCGTCCTGGACCGGAGCAAGGTGATCGAGTCGGCCGCCGAGGACCCGTACTGGCGGGGGTCGCGTACCGGAATGCTCGCCGCCGCGCTCGGTGCGGTGCTGCTCGCCCTGGTCGGCCTCGTGGTGGACGTGTGGGCCACCGCCCGGCACCGGCTCACCGAGTTCGCGGTGCTGAACACCCTCGGCGCCACGCCCCGGCTGCTGGCCCGGGCGCTGCTGGCCGAGCAGAGCTTCCTCGCCGGCATCGGGGTGGGCGTCGGGCTGCTGCTCGGTGCCGCGGTGGGGGCCACCATGGCCCCGCTGGTCATCCTCACTCCGGCCGCCGGCCGGCCGGTGCCCCCACCGACGTTCGTGTTGCCGTGGTTGCCGATCGGCGTGACCGCGGTCGGACTGCTGCTGGCGGCGCTCGCCTTCAGCGCGTTCATCGCCACCGGCATCCGGCAGCGGGTGGCGGCGGTGCAGTTGCGGATCGGGGGAGAGCGATGAGCATCGGAGCGGCCGTCCGGCGGGTCCGGACGTACGGCGGGCAGTTCCTGCTCCTGGCGGTGCTGACGCTGGTCGTCACGCTGCTGGTCAGCGGGGTTCCCCGGTTGGTCAACCGGCTCATCCAGCAGGGCCTGCAGCAGCAGTTGAGCAGCGAGCAGCCCGCCCGCCGGGACCTCACCTACACCACCGGGGACATCGTCACCGAGGCGGCGCCGGTCATGCCCAACGCCCGCCGGCAGTTCGACGACCTGGCCGGGCAGATGCCGCCGCAGGTGCGTTCGGCGGTGGCCGAGCGGTGGTACAACGTGGACGCCGCGCCGAACCGCCTGGTCGGTCCCGACCTGGCGGCCCGCAACCTGCTGGTCGACCTGGGTCTGCGAGCCCTGCCCGGCGTCCAGGAGGCGAGCACCCTGGTCGACGGGGCGTGGCCGAACGAGACGTTCGTTCCCGGCCGGCCGATCGAGGTGGCGCTCGATGCCGACGTGGCCGGCAAGCTCAACCTGCGCGCCGGCAGCCAACTGCGGATCGGCGTCGCCGATCGCAACGGCGTGCTGACGAAGGCATCGCCGGTGCTGGTCTCCGGGCTGTTCCGCCCCGTCGACCGCGCGAACGGCATCTGGGACGGGCTGCCCTCGCTGCTGCGGATCGAAGAACCGGTCGGGGACGGTCAGCCGTACGTCATCCAGGCGATCGCCGCCCCGGTGACCCTCGACAAGCGGGCCGCGGCGGGCTGGGAGGTGCGCTCCGACTGGCGTTACCGGATCAGCGGCGACCGGATCGACGCCCGTGACCTCGATCAAATGATCGACGGCCTGCAACAGATGCAACGCGACCCCAGGAACGAGCTAGCGGTGACCCTGGGCGTCGATGTTCCGCTGCGCGCCTTCGCCGCCCAGGTGCACGCCGCCCGGACGCTGTTGGCGGTGATCTCGGCCGGTGTGCTGGCCACCCTGGCCGGGCTCGTCGTGCTCGCGGCCATCCTCGCCGCCCGGCGGCGCCGCGCCGAGTTCATCCTGCTGCGCGCCCGGGGCGGCGCGGCCACCGCCGGTGCCCGGCGCAGCCTCGCCGAATCGCTGCTGGTGGTGCCGATCGCCGCCGTGCTGGGCTGGTGGCTGGGCACCCTCTTCCCGGGTGCCCCGGACCCGACGGCGCTGTACGCCGTCGGGGCGGCCGTGCTGGTCACCCTGGCACTACCGCTGGCCACGCTGGCGGTGCCGGTCGGCGGCTCGTCCCGCCGCGACCTGGTCCGGGTACGCCCGTCCGCCCGCCGGCTCACCGTCGAGGTCTCCCTGCTGCTGCTGGCCGGGCTCGCCGTGGTGCTGCTGCGTCGACGCGGCCTCACCCTCGGCGAGGTGGACCCGCTGCTGGTGGCGGTGCCGGTGCTGTTCGCGATCGGCGCGGCGGTGCTCGCGCTGCGCGCGTACCCCTGGCCGTTGCTGCTGGTCAGCCGGCTGGCCGCGCGGACCCGGGGGAGCGTGACCTTCCTCGGCACCGCACGGGCCGGCCGGTCCGCCGTCGCCGCGCCACTCGTCGTCGTGGTGCTGGCGATCGGGACCGCCGCGTTCTGCGGGGTGGTCGCCGCCGGTGTCGACGCGAGCCGGGACCGGGCCGCCGAGCAGGCGGTGCCGGCCGACGCGCTGATCCGGGGCGAGCGCTTCGCTCCGGACACCGTCGACGAGCTGCTCCGCGTGCCCGGGGTGCGGGCCGCCACCCGGGTGCTGAACGGGCCGGCCGACCGGCTGGCCACCGACGACCTCGGCACCGACGCGCGGATCGGTCAGGCCGAGGTACTGCTGATCGACGGCCCGGGGCTGGCCGGGGTCACCCGGGAAGCCGGCGTGGACCTGGCGATACCGCCGGTGCTGCGTACCGCCCGGGCCGAGTCGGGGCCGCTGCCCGCGATCGTCTCCCCGGCGGTCGCCGCCGACCTGGCCCGTGCCGGGCTGGAGGGCTCGGCGTTCATCGCCGTACAGGGCCAGCGGTACGAGTTCCGGGTGGCCGACACCGCGGAGAGTTTCCCGCTGCTGCCCGGGAACACCAGCCGATTCGTCATCCTGCCCTGGCAGGCGCTGCCCACCCGGACCACCGTTCCGGTTCCGACCAGCCTGCTCGTCGCCGGGGACCGGTTGAACGCCGAGGCGCTGCGCGAGGCCGGGGACCAGGGTCAACTGCGCTACCAGAAGACCGGGGCGGTGACCGGCAAGGAACGGCCGATCGGCGCGACGGTCGACACCCGAGCCGACGTTCGACAGGCACTGGGTGACGGCGGCGCGAACGGGGTGCTGGCCTTCGGGTTCGTGGCCGGCGCCGTCGGCGGCACCGTACTCGGGCTGCTGGCCATCGCGTTCACCGTGCTGGCCGGCGCGCGGGCCCGGGGCCAGGTGCTGTCCCGGCTGCGCACCCTCGGCCTGTCCCGCAGGCAGTGGCGTGGACTGCTGCTGGTCGAGTTGACCCCGCTGGTCGGGGTGTCGGTGCTGACCGGCGCGTTGGTCGGGGCGGTGCTGCCCCTGCTGCTCAACCCGGTGCTCGGCCTGTCCGCGTTCACCAGCGGCATTCCGGTCCGGGTGGCCTTCGAGCCCGGTCTGGTCGTCGCGGTGCTCGCGCTCGGGGCGGTCGCCCTCGGCTTCGCGGTCACCGTCGAGGCACTGAACAACCGCCGGCTGCGCCTCGGTGAGGTGCTCCGGCTCGGAGAGGAGAGCTGAGATGACCGCTACTGCGGAGACTTCCGTGGTGCCCGACCTGGCCGCCCTGCAACGGCGGGCCGCGCAACGCGCCGCCGAACGGGCCGGCGGTCAGGACCGGCTGCGTGGGCACATCGTCTGTGACGGCCTGGTGCGCATCTTCAAGACCGAGGGGGTGGAGGTGGTCGCCCTGCAGGGGCTCGACCTGGTCATCGACCGGGGCGAGCTGGTGGCGATCGTGGGCGCCTCCGGCTCGGGCAAGTCGACGCTGCTCAACATCCTGTCCGGACTGGACACCCCGACCGCGGGGATCGCCCGGGTGGCCGACTACGACCTGCTCTCGTTGTCGGCCCGGCGGCGGCTGAGCTACCGGCGGGAGCTGGTCGGGTTCGTCTGGCAGCAGACCGGCCGCAACCTGCTGCCGTACCTGACGGCTCTGGAGAACGTCGAGCTGCCGATGCAGCTCGCCGGCAAGCGCTCCCGGCGGGCCCGGCGCGAGCGGGCCCGGGAGCTGCTCGACATGGTCGGGGTGGGCTACTGCGCGGATCGCCGGCCGGGGCAGCTCAGCGGCGGCGAGCAGCAGCGGTGCGCGGTGGCGGTGGCCGTGGCCAACGACCCGGAGGTGCTCTTCGCGGATGAGCCGACCGGTGAGCTGGACGAGGCGACCGGCGCCGACGTCTTCGGTGCGCTGCGCACCATCAACGCCGAGCTGGGCGTGACCATCGTGGTCGTCACCCACGACCAGGCCGTGGCCACGCAGGTCCGCCGGACCGTCGCGATCCGCGACGGCCGAACCGCCTCCGAGGTACGCCGGACCGCTCGGATCGGCGCGGACGGCAACACCGAGCTGGTCAGCGAGGAGTACGCGGTGCTCGACCGGAACGGCCGGATGCAGCTCCCGGCCGCCTTCGTCGACGCGCTGTCGCTGAAGGACCGGGTACGGCTCGATCTGGAGCCGGACCATGTGCAGGTACGGCCCGGTGACCGGGCCTCGGACGGGCAGGAGGCGCGGGCATGAGCCAGCGGGACATGGTGGCGACGGGAGCGACCAGCTTCGTGGGTGTCGCCGGGGCCGACGGGCTCGCCCAGGCCGGGCCGGCCCGCGACGAGGTGGTCCGGGTCAGCGGTGTGAGCCGGACCTTCGGTCGCGGCGAGCATGCCGTGCACGCGGTGCAGGACGTCTCGTTCAGCGCCCGGCGCGGCGAGCTGGTCGCCATCCGGGGCCGCTCGGGCGCCGGCAAGACCACGCTGCTGAACCTGATCGGCGGCCTGGACCGGCCGGACAGCGGACAGGTGGTGGTGGCCGGGCACGAGGTGACGGCGGCCGGTGAGGCGGAGCTGTTGCGCCTGCGCCGGGGCACCGTCGGCTTCGTGTTCCAGACCTTCGGGCTGGTGCCGATCCTCTCCGCCGCCGAGAACGTGGGGGTGCCGCTGCGGCTGGCCCAGGTGCCGGCCGCGGAGCGGGAGCAGCGGGTCGCGGTTCTGCTGGAGCTGGTCGGCCTGGGTGGGCACGCGAGCCAGCGCCCGTACGAGCTCTCCGGCGGGCAGCAGCAGCGGGTCGCGGTGGCCCGTGCGCTGGCCAACGAGCCGGATCTGCTCATCGCCGACGAACCCACCGGCCAGCTCGACTCCGAGACGGGTAGGTCGATCATGGACCTGCTGCGCGCGGTGGTGCACGCCCGTGGCATGACGGCCCTGGTGGCGACGCACGATCCCGCCCTGATCGACCTCGCCGACCGGGTGCTCAGCCTTCGGGACGGTCGCCTGGTCGACGCCTGACAGCGCGGGTGTAGGGGCGGGCGGTCAGAGCGGGAGCTTCATCCCCTCGTGGCTCGCGACGAAGCCGAGGCCCAGATAGAAGCGGTGTGCGTCGGCGCGGGTCTTGTCCGTGGTGAGCTGCACCAGGGCGCAGCCCCGGGCGCGGGCCTGGTCGATGGCCCAGGTCATCAGCTCCCGGCCGAGCCCCTGGCCGCGTCGGTCGGAGCGGACCCGGACCGACTCGATCAGGGACCGCTCGGCGCCGTGCCGGCCGAGCCCGGGGATGTAGGTGATCTGGAGGCAGCCGACCAGCTCACCGGCCTGCTCGGCGACGATCAGCTGGTTGCGGGGGTCCGCGGTGATGGCCGCGAACGCCCGCTCGTACGCCTCGTCGACCTCGGTGAAGTCGCGGGCCTTGCCCAGGACGTCGTCGGCGAGCAGGGCGATGACGTCGGGCAGGTCCGACCGGACCGCCTCCCGGTAGATCACGTCGGTCATGCCGGTGAGCCTGGCACAGCGACGTCGGCCGATGGAGGCCGGCGAGTTGATCGGCGGTGGTTGACGGCAGCGGGCAGCATGGGTCGGCATGGAGGTTCTGCTGCTGCCATTCCGGTGGATCTACCGGGCGTTGGTGTGGTTCGCGAACTCACCCCGCACGCTGATCACCTCGTACCTGCTGATGATCGTGGTGGCGGGGATCATCTACGGCGAGGTCGAGGCGCGTAGCCCGGCCGATGCCGTCTGGTGGGCGGTGGTCACCGCCTCGACCGTCGGGTACGGCGACATCTCACCGACCACCTGGGCGGGCCGTACGCTCGCCGCGCTCCTCATCTCGACCATGGTGCTGCTGGTCATCCCGCTGATCACCGCGCACTTCGCCAGCCGGCTCATCGTCGACGACAACGCCTTCGAACATGAGGAGCAGGAGCAGCTCAAGGCCGACGTGCGCCGGATGCGGGCACTGCTGGAGGAGTTGGCCACCCGGCAGGGGATCGAGCTTCCGCCGCTGCCACCGGCGGACCGCGCGGTCAGCGGGCCGGGCAGCGCAGCCCCTCCCTGGGAACGGTCAGGTCGAGCAGGTAGGCGTCGACGGCAGCAGTGATGCAGGAGGTCTGCGGGTAGGCGGTGTGCCCCTCGCCCTCCCAGGTGAGCACCCGACCGACGCCCAGCATCGAGGCGAGCCGGCCGGTCTGTTCGTAGGGCGTCGCCGGGTCGCCGGTGGTGCCGACCACCACGATCGGCGGGGCGCCGGCCGCCCGACCGGTCGGGTACGGGTCGCGGCTGCCCGGCCACTCGACGCAGCTCAGCATGCCGACCGCGAGCGCCGGACCGAACAACGGGTATTTCGTGCGCCACTGCGACTGCAACTGGCGGATCTGCTCCCGGCTGGGCTTCTCAGTCTCGTCGGCGCAGTTGATCGCCAGGTTGGCGTCGAAGAGGTTCGAGTAGTGCCCGTCGTCCTCCCGGCCGGCGTACGCGTCGGCGAGCCGGAACACGTCCTTCGGGTCGCCCTCGGCCAGCCGGTCGATCGCCCGGGCCAGCTCCTGCCAGCCGGCCTCGGTGTAGAGCGAGGAGATGACCGCGTAGAAGACCCAACCGGCGGTGGCCTCGCGGCCGTCGTCGCCGCGTACCGGAGAGACCTTGGCCTTGTCGATCGCCGTGGTGACCGCGGCGCGTGCGTCGGGGGCGATCGGGCAGCGGGCGGCGTTCGCCGTGCACCAGCTGGCGAAGTTGTCGAAGGCCCGCTCGAAGCCCCGCGCCTGGCTCTCCGAGCCGGCCACCAGGCGTTGCTGCGGGTCGACCGCGCCGTCGAGCACCAGCGCCCGCACCCGCTGCGGGTAGAGCTGGGCGTAGGTCGCGCCGAGCAGCGTGCCGTAGGAGTAGCCCAGGTAGGTGAGCTTGTCGTCGCCGACGGCGGCGCGGACCGCGTCCATGTCCCGGGCGGCCTGCTCGGTGCCGTAGAGCGGCAGTTGGTCGCCGTACCGGTCGCCGCAGCCGCGCCCGATCCGCTGGCTGAGCCCGACGAAGCCGTCGAACGCCGACTGGCTGGCTGGGTCCGGGTCGTAGCCGAAGCTGGCGTCCAGATCGCCGTCCGAGATGCACTTGACCGGGCTGGACCGGGACACCCCGCGCGGATCGAAGCCGACGATGTCGAAGCGGTCGGTGATCGCGGCGGGCAGCCCGCCGAACTGGGGGCCGAAGGACAGGTAGACGGCCGTGTCGACGCCGGACCCGCCCGGGCCGCCCGGGTTGACCACCAGTGAGCCGACCCGGTCCCGCTGCTTCGTGGACCGGGCCCGCAACAGGGCGATCTCGAAGGTCTGCCCGACGCCCGGGCCGGCGGTCGCGCCGCCGCCGGTGCCCCAGTCCCGTGGCACCGCGATCCGGGTGCACTCGTAACGCATGTCCGGCGCACTCCGCCCGACCAGGTCCTCGGCCACCTCCGGGCAGGCCCGCCAGGTCGGCGAGCTGCCGACCGGCGCCGCCTCGCCCTGCACCTCGGTACGCGGCGCGAACGCCGGCAGGGTGCAGCCGGCGGTGAGCAGTGCCGCGACGGCGAAGCCGACGAGACTACGGCGCAACCGGCGACTGATCGCCATCCGAGGTTGGTCGGCGGAGCGGGTCACGTGGTCCTCCGAAGTGGTGTGGACGGCCAGGCTACGCCGGGCCGGTGGCGGTGCCGCCGACGGTGACCGTCGGGTCGCCGCGCAGCACTTGGTCCACGTCGAAGCGCACCGGGCGGTCGAGCTGGTCGTAGCGGCAGGAGCGGGGATCGCGATCCGGCCGCCATCGGACGAACTGGGCGGTGTGCCGGAAGCGCTCACCCTCCATCGCGTCGTAGCCGACCTCGACCACCAGTTCCGGGCGCAGCGGCTCCCACTCCAGGTTCTTGGTGCCGGTCCACCGGCTCACTCCGCCGGGAATGCGTTGGCCGCGCTCGTGGTCGCCGTGCACCCACGGGTGCTCGCCGCCGGTGTCCCGGTAGGGCGCCAGCTCGTCCAACAGCTCGGCGCGGCGGGCCATGCTGAACGAGGCGCTCACCCCCACGTGGTGCAGCAGCCCCGCGTCGTCGTAGAGGCCGAGCAGCAGCGAGCCGACCACCGGGCCGGACTTGTGCCACCGGAAGCCGGCGACCACCGCGTCCGCCGTGCGGGCGTGCTTGACCTTGAACATCAGCCGCTTGCCCGGCTCGTACGGCAGGTCGGCCGGCTTGACGATCAGGCCGTCCAGCCCGGCGCCCTCGAAGACCTCGAACCAGCGGCGCGCGGTCTCCGGATCGGTGGTGACCTGGGTGACGTGCATCGGCGGGCGGACCCCGGCCAACGCCTCGACCAACCGCTCGCGGCGGCGCGGGTAGGGCTCGTCGAGCAGAGCCTCGTCGCCGATGGCCAGCAGGTCGAAGGCGACGAAGTCGGCCGGGGTGGTCTCGGCCAGCAGCTTCACCCGGGACGCGGCCGGATGGATGCGCTGGGCCAGCAGCTCGAAATCCAGCCGCGGCTGCCCGTCCGGGCCGTCCCGCCGGATCACGATCAACTCGCCGTCGACCGCGCACCGCTCGGGTAGCTGCCGGCGGGCCTGCTCGACGACCTCCGGGAAGTAGCGGGTCATCGACTTGCCGCCCCGGCTGGACAGCTCCACCTCGTCGCCGTCGCGGAACACGATGCACCGGAACCCGTCCCACTTGGGCTCGTAGGTCACCCCGGGCGTGGTGGGCAGCTTGGGGACGCTCTTGGCCAGCATCGGCTCGACCGGAGGATTGATCGGCAGGTCCACGGCGACCAGTCAATCAGACGGCACCGACAGTCGTGAGGCAGATCACCGTGGGCGCGGCGGCGGCGTGTCCTCCTACGCGCTGCTCGTCCCGACCGGGCGAATCAAATAACCCCAGGTCAGAGCTATTTTCGCGAGGTGTCCGAGTGGGTCTGTGACTGCTGCGGGCGGTGGCGGGTGAGCATCGAGCTGATCCGGGGCCGCTACCGCTATCGGCTGACCCGCCGCTACCCGCAGCGGTTCGGAGGCGGCCGGAACGTGCTCGGTGAGGTCGGGTCGGTGCCGGAGTTGGAGGAGCTGCTGCGCCGGCGTACCCCGCTCAGCCTGGCCGACCTGCGCGAGGCCGCCTGACCCGGCGCGGCGGGTACGGGTGGTGTACGGACGTGCGCCACCGGGTACCAGCCTGAAACCATCCACTGAGGAGGGTTGATGGCCGACCTGTTGACCTCGAACCTGCTGATCAAACGGCGGCGTTGAACGCTGGTGTCACACTGCTCGCGGCGGCGTCGTCCGCACCCGTGGGGTGCCGAGCGGCATGCCGGGGAGGGGACGCAATGCGGTTCGAAGCCGATACGGAGATCGCCGCCGACGCCGAACAGGTCTGGGCGGTGCTGGTCGACGTGCAGCGCTGGCCGGAGTGGACGGCCTCGGTGAGTCGGGCTGAGCGGGCTGAGCCGGGGCCGCTCGCCGTCGGCGCGACCGCCCGGTTGACCCAGCCGAAGCTGCGGCCGGCGGTGTGGCGGGTCACCGACCTGACCGAGGCACGGGAGTTCGCCTGGGTCTCGGACACCCCGGGGGTGCGTACCCGAGGCGAGCATCGGCTGCTGCCGCTGCCCGACGGTCGCACCCGGGTCGAGCTGGCCATCGTCCAGTCCGGGCCGCTGGCCGTGCCGATCGGCTGGCTGTACGGCGGACTGCTGCGCCGCTACGTACGGCTGGAGGCCGACGGGCTCAAGCGTCGGTGCGAGCAGGGCTGACGGCCGGCTTCTCCAGCACGGCCAATTGGATGCCGTTCGGGTCCGGCCGGTGCGCCACGATCCGGTAGCCGTGCCCCTCGTACAGCCGCAGGTTGCGGGCGCTGGCCGCGCCGGTGAACAGGGTGAACCGGGCCACCCGACCGGTGCAGGCCGCTTCGATGGCGGTGAGCAGCCGTCCGCCGAGCCCTCGTCCCTGCTGATCCGGAGCGACCGACAGCCGCCCGACGTGCGCGGTGTCCCCGTCCAGGTGGGCCCGTACCGAGCCGACCAGCCGGTGCCCCAGCCGGGCGGCGAGCACGATGGTCGGCCCGCTCAGTACCGCGCGGACCTCGTCCAGCGTCTCGGTCAACGGCGGCAGGAACGGATCGGCGTAGTGCTGCGCCTCGGTCAGGTACGCGGCCCGCTGCACGGTGAGGATCTCGCCAGCGTCCGCGACACCGGCCGGGACGATGGTCGCCTCGACGTTCATCCAGGCAGCACACCACAGCGGGCGCCGGCACCGCCCGGCGGGCCGGCCGTACGCTGACCACTGGACCGGGACGAGGGAGAGCCGTGGCGGACGTGACGTACCCGGAGGTGGGACGGACCCGACACGGGCCGCTGCCCGGCGGATACCACCACCTGCGCCACCGTTACCCCCTCCCGGCCGGCAGCTTCGACACCGCGGCCGAGGCGGTGCTGAGCTGGCGGCTGCACCGCGCGGCCGGTGTGCGGATGCGCACCGACGCCGCACGGGCCACCGAGGGGGCCCGGGTGACCGTCGGCCTGGGCGTCGGCCCGGCCCGCATCTCGGGGGCCTGCCAGGTGATCTGGAGCGAGGACTCCCCACGGCTCGCCGGCTTCGGCTACGGCACCCTGCCCGGGCACCCCGAGCGGGGGGAGGAGGCGTTCGTGGTCGGCCGCGACGACGCCGACGCGGTCTGGTTCGAGGTACGCGCGTTCAGCCGCCCGGTCCGCTGGTTCACCCGCGCCGCCGGCCCGGCCGCCCGGGGCGTGCAGCACGCGTACGCCTGGTGGCTGGGTCGCACGCTGCGCCGGCTCTGCGCCGACGGCTGATCGTCGGCGCTGCTCAGAACCGGGCGAACGAGCGGATCGGGGCGCGCGGGCCGTACTTCGGCGCCTGGATGCCGGCGGCCTCCAGCAACAGACACACCCGGCCGCGGTGGCCCCGGAACGGCTCCAGCAGGGCCAGCATCCGGGCGTCGTCGCCTCTCGGCTCGCCGGCGAGCGCCCAGGCCACCGTGTTCGGCACGTGGAAGTCGCCGACACTGACCGCGTCCGGGTCGCCGTACGCGATCCGGACCACCTCGGCGGCGGTCCACGGCCCGATGCCGGGTACGGCGACCAGCCGGCGGGTGGCCTCGGTGGCGTCGGCGCAGCGCTCCAGCCGGTCGGCGAGTGCGGCGGCGCGGCGCAACGTGTCGGCCCGGCGCTGCTCGACCCCGAACGGGTGGAACACCCAGTACGGGGTCGCGGCGATCGCGGCGGCCTCGGGAGGCAGCAGCAGCGGTTGCAGCGGACCGGGCGCCGGCTCGCGGAAGTGCCGCACGGTCGCCGCGTACGCCCGGTACGCCTCCTTGCCGGTGACCTTCTGCTCGAAGATCGCGCGCAGCAGCCGGGGGAAGACCTGGCCGGTGCTCGGCATCCGCAGCCCGTGGTGCTCCCGCGCCAGCCGGGCGACCAGCGGGTGGGTCGCGGCCAGCTCGGCGAAGCCGCCCAGGTCGTCGCGCAGCCCCGCGATCGCGTCCGCCCGGGCCAGCACGTGCTCGGCGCCCGGCCCGTAGCCCTCGGCGATCAGCTCCCCGCCAGCCGGCCGCAGGGCCAGCGTGGCCGGCCCGTCCGGGGTGCGGGTGGCCCACCAGAAGGTGCCGGCGGCGATGCGCGCGCACGGATCGTATGGACTGAACGTGAGCCCGCGAACCGACGCGGCCAGCCGGTAGCCGGTCGGCGGGTGCAGCACCCGGGTCGCGGCGGGCTCGGTCTCGGTCACCCCACCACTCTGCCAGGTCGCGCTGGGCCCCGAGGACTGCAGTACCGGGTGGGCAGCCGCTTGGGGAGAAACGTGAGGACACGTTCAGTCGGCCGTACGGTGCTGTCGCATTGCCTGATCGGCCAGGAATCTTCCGGCGAATCGGGGCACAACATCCTTATGTGACGATGTCTGGTGGTTCAGGTATCCATCGTGTGGTTGTTTGATGTCCCGCAGGTGAACGTGCTAGTCCGGGCCGCCTGCGGCGGCCACCGTTCTCGCCGGTACGGGAGAGCGCGAGCCGGCCCGGAGATCGGTGCCCGCCGACACCCCGCGACAGCGCGGCACCCGGCCGGCGCCAGATCGTCTTGCAGTGCCAACGGGGATCTGTGGAAAGGCATGCAGTGATGGCTGCACAAGTGTGTGTCGAGTTGGTGCGACCCGAGTTCCGCGCGGCTACGACCCGACAGAGTTGACGGTGGCCGCCGATCAGGTGGTCGTTCCGATCGAACGGCCCGGCGCATGATCGCCCTGAAGATCTACCGACTCCTGCCGAAGCCCGTACGCCGACGGCTGATCGACCTGCTACCGGCGAACCGCCGGATCAGCATGGTGCAGGCACTGGTCAAGACCGGTGGCGGCGACACCGTCCGGGCACCTGGCTCGCTGGTGTCGGTGACCGACGGCGGCGTACGCCAGCAGGCCGAAGTGGTGATCGCGGCGACGCCGTTGCAGATGTGGCACCGCAACCTGACCGCAGTGACGACCGCGTTGGAGTCGGCCGGCGTCGACTACCACTGCCTGCGCAACGACAACCCGCTGCGCAGTTCGGTCGCCGTCCTCGCGGACCAGCGGGCTGCCGTCCAACGGCTGCTGCGTACGGCGCCGGCCCTGTCCGGTGCACAGACCCGTGCGGTCGAGCTCCCGCCCGCCCGGCACGACGCGAAGGCCGTTCCGGCCGAGATCCTCCAGGTGTGGTTCTCGGTGACCGACCCGCGGGCGACCGCGGTGCTGGGTGCCGCCTTCGCCTGTGAGATCGAGTTCTGGACGCGGCATGGCGACGTCGTGCGCGCGCCCCGGCACAATCCCGTGGTCGACGAGGCCCCCGCCGAGGCGGCGCCGGTCCGCGTCGCGGCGGCACTGATCAGCCACTTCGTGCCGGAGGCGGACGAACGCGCCTACCGCACCCGTCGAGACCTCGCCGTCCGCTCCCCGGACCGGGTGGGCTTCCCGATCGACGCCGTCTACACCTGGGTGGACGGCGCCGACCCGGAGTGGCTGCGGCGCAAGATGGCGGCGCTCGGCACGCCGGACGGGCCGCTGCACGCCATCGCGGCGAACACCTCCCGCTACCACAACCGCGACGAGCTGCGGTTCTCGATGCGTTCGCTGTACAGCTACGCGCCGTGGGTACGCCGGATCTTCCTGGTCACCGACAGTCAGCTGCCGAGCTGGCTCGACCCGGACCACCCGCTGGTCACGGTCGTCCCGCACCGGGAGCTGTTCGCCGACCTGGGTGGGGTGTCGTCGTTCA
The DNA here is from genome assembly GCF_042658605.1 of Micromonospora vulcania. Lineage (NCBI taxonomy): Bacteria > Bacillati > Actinomycetota > Actinomycetes > Micromonosporales > Micromonosporaceae > Micromonospora > Micromonospora vulcania. The sequence continues at coordinate 119,669 of NZ_JBHSQS010000004.1, forward strand.
ACTCGCATGCCATCGAATCGAGGCTGCACCGGATCGACGGGCTGGCGGAGCAGTTCCTCTATCTGAACGACGACGTTTTCCTCGGCCGGCCGCTGCTGCCGACGCACTTCTTCCACGCCAACGGCGTGGCCAAGTTCTTCCCGTCGCCGGCGCAGTTCGCGCTCGGCGATCCGTTGCCCACCGACGCGCCGGTGAACGCCGCCGGAAAGAACAACCGCCGGCACATTCAGCGCAAGTTCGGCGTCACCATCACCCAGAAGATGAAGCACACCCCGTTCGCGTTGCGCCGCAGCATCATGCAGCACATCGAGGAGGTGCTGCCGGAGGAGGTGGCCAAGACGGCCGGGCACCGGTTCCGCCACCACGGTGACCTGTCCATCCCGTCGTCGCTGCACCAGTACTGGGCGTACCTGACCGGGCAGGCGGTGCCTGCGGAGATCGACTACGAGTACGCCGACCTCGGTCATCCGTCCACGCCGGCCCGATTGGCCGAGCTGCTCCGTCGTCGTGACCGCGACGTGTTCTGCCTCAACGACACCGACTCCGATCCGGCCACGCTCGCCACCCAGGAGCAGATGCTGGCCGACTTCCTGCCGCGTTACCTGCCCTTCCCGGCACCGTTCGAGCTGCCGGCGGATCAGGTGGCCGCGCGCAGGGGGCGAGGGGCCAGCGCGCTGTGGCGGGAGAGCGGGGGTGAACGACGGCGCATCCAGCAGCCGGCCCCGGGCACCACGGTCATCCTGGAGATTCCGCCGACGGCGAGGCGTGCAACGTGGCCCCCGCAGACCCGCCGGGGGAAGTGACGTGACGTCCGAGCACGGTGGTTGGGACACGCTGCGGCGGGCAATTGGTCGCCGAGTAGCGGTGCTGCGCCGACACGTCCGGCAGCCCGCGGGCGGGCCCCGGTCCATGGCGGTGCTGGCGCACCAGGACGACGACCTGTACTTCCTGAATCCGTTGCTCGCCAGCCAGTTGCGACACAGCGAGGCGCACCTGAGCGTCTGCCTGACCACCGGCGAGTCGGACGGGCGTAACGCCCGGAACGGCTCCGCGGCGCACGCCGCGCTGCCGGTGGATTTCGAGGGCTTCGCCGCCGCTCGGTTCAACGGGCTCCGCTCGGCGTACGGGGACATGGTCGTCGGTGACCGGGACGCCCAGTGGTACCGCGAAGCGATCACCGTAGGCCCGGGCCTGGAGGCGGAACTCTCGACGCTGGTCGACGCGCCACAGATCCAGCTCGTCGCGCTCAACCTCTGGTGCCTGCCGCCCGCGGGCTCTCCGGCCGACGCCGGTACGCTGCCGCTGCTGTGGACCGGCGAGGCCGCCCACACACCCACCATGGTCCCGCTCGGCTCCCCGGTCTCCGGGACGTTCGACTATTCCCGGGAGAACGTGATCGAGGCGTTGCTGCACCTGCTGCGCAGCTTCAAGCCGACGTTGTTGTGGACGATGGACCCGGATCCCGACCTGCTGCTGCACGACAAGGCGAACCCGCAGTACGCCGACACCGGCGACGCCTCCGATCACATCTTCCACACCGTCACCGGTCTGTTCGCCCAGGAGGCGGCCCGTTGGTGGTTCGCGGAGGGCGGCGGCAGGGCCACCTCCGTCGAGGCGTTCCGCGGCTACTACGTCCGCCGGTGGCCGTCCAACCTCAGCCCCGAGGGACGGGCACTCAAACAGCGGTACAAGGACACCTACGGTTGGGCTGACGGCCGTCCCGCCGACGGTCCCGTCGGCCACGGCGACCGCAAGGTCGGTGGCGACCCGATCGGTAGCGGGAACGCGTCCGGCACCACGTTGCGCTATCCCGGTTCGCGGGCCTGGGCGGCGCCGGGTGCGAACGGTCGGTTGTCGGCGTTCGCGGTACTGGGCGGCCGGGTGGTCCACTGGCGGGAGACCAGGTCCGGCGAGTTCGCCCCGGGTCGGGCGGCCCCCGGCACCCGGCTCCTGCCGCACGTCAGCGCGTTGGCCGTGCCGGACGGCGGCTGGCGGCTGTTCGCGGTGCGGCAGGGCCTCACCGCGGAGCCCGATCGGCACGTCCGGGACGTATGGACGATCGTGCTGCCACCCCAGGGCGAGTACACGGACGTGTGCTGGCAGTCGCTCGGCAACCCCAACCAGCGGAGCGCCCCGGCGAAGCGGCGGCACATCGGCATGCCACAGGCTGTCGCCCTGGCGGGCGGCCGCATCCTGCTGCTCGCCAGGAACGCCGGCAAGGGACTCAGCGGCCGGCTGTACGACGGGACGTCCTGGAGGCCGTGGCAGGACCTGGGCGGTCGGGACACGCAGGACGGGCTGACCGCGGTCGCGCTCGACGACCACACCGTCGAGGTGCTCGCCGCGGGGCGCACCGGGATCGCCCGTTGGTTGGTCTCCGTGCCGGAGCTCACCGCCGAGTACGCGCTGCTGGAAACGGTGCCGCCGGCGGGCCCGCCGGCCGTGGTGCGGCTGCCCGACGGTGCTCGGCTGCTCCTGTTCCGACGGCCCAACTCCGCCTCGGTGGTGTCGTACCGCACCCGGGGCGCCGGACGGGACTGGGACCTGTCGACGGCCGCCGACCTCGGCGGTCACGGCGGTCCCGGCCCGCTGACCGCCCAGTTCGTGCCGGGCGCGGGCGCGGTCCTGTTGGCGGTCCGGGACGACTCGTCCGGCTCCAGCGTCACCTGGCTGGACCCGGACCAGTCGACGCCCTGCCAATGGCTGCGCGAGTCGACGCCGATCGTCGGTGGCCATGCCGTCCCGGTGAACGACGCCGGCAAGGCAACCGTGCTGGCGGTGTCGACGGCAGGCGGCCTCCTCGCCCTGCGACCGGACCGGTCCCGAACGTCCCTGACCTCGATGAAGGAAGTGCCGTGAACCACATGCCGGCGGTACCGCAACAGCCGGTCGCGCCATCCGGGGCCATCGACGCGGCCCGGTCCGTGCCGCCGAGTCGTATCCCGGGCGACGTGCCCGACCTGCGCGAGGTTCTGGTCGACGGCGGACGTCGCAGCGCGTACGTGCATGCCGACCTCACCCCGCTGTTGGGTCGTCAGCTCAACGTCGACGCGGTGAGCCGGGCGCTCGACGAGCACGGGGTGGACTACTTCCTGGTCCGCGGCATGGACGACCGGACTCCGGTGATCGGCGTCAGTGAGGTCGATCGGGTTGCCGCGCTGAGCGCTCTGGAGAAGCTCGGCGGGCTCGAGACCTGCTACGTGAGTCAGGTGCTGCCCCGGCCCCCGATCGTCGGGGGGCTGAGGGACGCGTCGGAGGCGCCGGCCTGGACCGAGCTGTACGTCGCGCAGGCGATCAAGCTGACCTGGTTCCGCGTCGACCCGAGCCTCAAGCTGATCCTGGGCCCGACGTACGGCTGCGAGATCGAGTTCTGGAAGCCGGACCGGGCCGCCGGCGTGCTGCGCGCCCCCCGGCGGAACCGGATGATGGGTGCGGTGGCGCTGAACGGTACGCCGGTGCAGGTGGGCGAGCACCGGCTGACCCGGCTCGCGTCTCCGGCGAAGCGCTATCCGACCCGGCGTAGCCGCCCGGAGTTCGACCGGCTGCTCCCGGACGACATCGACTTTCCGATCGACGTGGTCTACACCTGGGTGGACGGCGCGGATCCGCAGTGGCAGCAACGCCGCGCGGGAATCCGCGGCGAGTCACTGCACGCCGAGGCGGCCAGCGAGTCGCGGTACATCAACCGCGACGAGCTCAAGTATTCGCTGCGGTCGCTGCACCTGAACGTCCCGTGGGTCCGCAACATCTACATCGTGACCGACCACCAGCGGCCAGCCTGGCTCGACCTGAGCGCCGGCAACATCTTCCTGGTCAATCACGAGGAGATCTTCGCGGCCCCGGACGCTCTGCCCACCTTCAACTCGTGCTCCATCGAGAGCCAGCTGCACCGCATCGACGGGCTGGCCGAGCACTTCCTCTACCTCAACGACGACATGTTCTTCGGTCGTCCGCTGGCGCCGCAGACGTTCTTCCTCGCCAACGGCAACACCAAGTTCTTCCTGTCGCAGAACCGGATCGCGCTCGGCGAGAAGACCGAGCTGGACAGCCCGGTGGACGCGATGATCAAAAACAACCGGGCGCTGATCGAGAAGCGGTTCGGTCGGACCCTCACCCAGGGCAGCCAGCACGTGCCCTATCCGCTGCGCCGCAGCATCCTGGCCGAGATCGAGCGGGAGTTCCCGATCGAGCACGATGCCACCATGCGCAGCCGTTTCCGCAGCGCCGACGACCTGACCATCACGTACTCGCTGCACCACTACTACGCGTTCCTGACCGGCCGCGCCCTGCCTGGCCACGTCAACTACGGCTACGTCCAGCTCGCGGTGCCCGACCTCGAGGCGCGGCTGCGGCGGGCGGAGGCACGGCGGGACTGGGACACGTTCTGCATCAACGACGCATTCTCGACGTTCGCCCAGCTGCAACACCAGATGAGCATCCTCGAACCGTTCATGGAGGCGTACTTCCCGGTCCCGAGTCCGTACGAGCTGAGGACCTCCGGGTGAAGTTCGCCTTCCTGATCCACAACATGTACGGCGTCGGCGGTACCAACCGGGCCGTGCTGAACCTGGCGACCGCCCTGGTCGGCCAGGGGCACGGGGTGGAGATCGCCTCCGTGTTCCGTCGGGTCGATCGGCCGATGTTCGCGATCGACGATCGCATCGCGCTCGTGCCGCTCGTCGACACCCGACCGCGGCGCCCCGACCGCGCCGATCCCCAGCACCGCGAACCGTCCCTGCTGGTGCCCGAGAGCGAGGAGTTCCACACCCAGTACAGCCGACTCACCGACGAGCGGATGATCGGGTATCTGCGTTCGACCGGAGCCGACGTGGTCGTCGGTACCCGTCCGGGGATCAACCTCGTGGTGGCCCGGCACGGCCCCGACCACGCGGTCCGGGTGGCGCAGGAGCACATGACGCAGGACCTGATCGACGACGCGCTGAAGGACCACATCCGGCTCTCGTACGATCGGATCGACCTGGCCTTCACGGTGACCGAGGCGGACGCCGCCGCCTTCCGAACCGGCAATCCGGTGCCGCACACCCGCGTCCTGGCGCTGCCGAACAGCGTTCCCCTGCCTACCGTGGCGCCCTCCGGCCGGGACAACCGGATCGTGGTCACGGCCGGGCGGCTCGACCCGATCAAGCGGTACGACCGGCTCATCGCCGCCTTCGCGCGGGTCGCCGGCGACCACCCGGACTGGAAGCTGCGGATCTACGGTGACGGCCCACAGCGCCCCGCGCTGGCCGCACAGATCCGCGAGTTGGGGATGGCCGACCAGGTCCAGTTGATGGGCCGGCGCGAGGACATGGCGACCGAGTGGGTCAAGGGATCGATCGCGGCGGTCTCCTCCGAGCGTGAGTCGTTCGGCATGACCATCGTGGAGGCGATGCGCCTCGGTCTCCCGGTCGTCAGCACCGACTGTCCGGTCGGGCCCCGCGAGATCATCCAGCATGGAGTCGACGGTCTGCTGGTCCCGATGGACGACATCGACGCGTACGCGGCGGCGCTGCGGTCGTTGATGCGCGATGAGGGCCTCCGGGCCCGGCTGGCCCAATCGGCACTGGCGAACGCGGCGCGGTTCGATCCGGAGACGCTCGCCGACGACTTCGCCCGCCAGTGCGCCGCTGTGCTGGCCGAGCGGGGCCCGGCACCCGCCGAGTCCGTGCGGTCCAAGCGGTCGGTTCAGGGGCCGCAGTTCGCCCGGTCGGTGTTGACCCGTGGCGGTGAGCTGATCCGGGAGCCCGATCTGGCCCGGCTACTGGGTGACCCGGTTCTGCGCGGGATCGCCGGCAACGATCTGGCCCGCCGGGCGAGCATGGGGGCGCTGACCCGCCTGGCCCGCATCCGGCAGGCACGGGCCACCTCGGCCCGCTTGCAGAAGGCGATCCGACGACGGATCGCGGCCCCGGCCGGCGGGCCGGCGGTGGACTGCCTGGTGTTGCCGGATCACGGCCTCAGCTGGCGGCTCGACGTGCCGGGGCTCGCCGCCGGGGCGCATCTGCTGCTGCGTGACCGGGACACCGGGCACAAGGTTCGGGTTCCCCTGGACGCGCGGGACGATCTGGCGTACCAGGTGGGGGTCCTGCCCGCGGACGCGTTGCCGGAGGGCCGCTGGAACGCGTACCTCCAGCCGCTCACGGGGGCACGCGTACGGCTGCGGCCGAACCAGATCGACACCCGGGTGCTCGCTGGCGGTTATCGACCGGTGGACGACCTGGCCCGCGCCCACGGGGTCCTGTCACACCTGCCGTACCGCACGGTGGACGGGTTCCTCGCGGTGCGCAGTTGGGTGCGGGAGGAGCATGCCGAGGTACGGCGGATCGCACTCAGCGGTGAGCGGGTGTCGATCGACGTCGCCTGGTGTGGCCCCGGCGTTCCGGAGCAGGCCGTACTGCGCCGCCGCGGCCATCGCGAGGGCGCGGTCCGCATGCCGGTGGTGCGAAAGCGCAACGGCCACCTGCGGATCGACGTGGCCGTCGACGAACTGGCCGCACATCGGCTGGGCCGTTACGAGGACTGGGATCTGTGGCTGTGCCAGGCCGGCACGGACCGCGAGGTCCGGTTGGGTCTGCTGGTCGATGACGTGATCGACAAGAAGCTCGTCTACAACTATCCCGAGATCTATCTGGTGGACGAGCCGGGACTGGACCTTGTCGAGGAGGACCCGGCGCCGGTGCTGCGAGTCCGCCCGTACTACACCCGCGACAGCGAGCTGTCGATCGTCGTCGTCGACCGTCCGTGAGCGCGGACGCAGGGAAGGACATGCGGTGACCGATTCGAAGCCCACACCGGCGGACCCGCCCCGGGCCTTGGCCGAACCCTCCGGGCTGGTCGAGGTCTACCGGAGGGTCCTGAGCCCGCAGACCCGCCGCGCCATCGCCACCAAGGTGAGCCCGCGGGCCCGGCACCAGTTGAAGCAGTGGGTCGCCCGGGCGGCACGCGACGGTCAGCTGTCCGAGCGTCGGGGCGAGCGGCTGGCCCGCCGTCAGCCGGAGTTGGTCGCCGGCGGGGACCGGGTGGTCGTCACGGCCGACCGGGGGCCCCGGGTGGCCCGGACCGCCGCGGCGGTCACGCCGTTGCGGGCGCGGCTGGAGAACCTCAGCGCCGTGACGGCGGCGCTCGACGAGGCCGGCGTACCCCATTTCCGGGTCCGCGGCGAGTCCCAGCGTTCCTCGGTGGTCGCCGTCGACACCGCCCACCGCACGCGGGCGTACGCCGCACTCGCCGCCGCCTGCGGTCGGGTCCCCGGCTACGTCTCGGTGCCGAACGGGCAGCCGGCAGCCGGGTTCGAGCCGAAGACCTGGGACCGCCTTGCGGACGCCCCGGTGCTCCGGCTGACCTGGTACTGGACCGATCCCCGGCGTCGGCTGGTGCTGGGGCAGGCGTACGGCTGCGACGTCGAGTTCTGGACCCGGTCCGGCGGCACACTCGTCGCGCCGCGTCCCAACCCGGTGGCCGAGCAGGTGCTGGCATCGGCGCCGGCGGTCCTCGTACCGGAGTCGCGGTTCACCGGCCTGGAGCCCGCCACCGCCACGGCGACCGCCTGGACCTGCCCGGAGTTCGCGGCGCCCCGCCCCGGCGACGTCGCGTTCCCGATCGACGTGGTCTACACCTGGGTCGACGGCGCCGACCCGGCCTGGCTGCGCCGTCGGGCCGAGGTGGCCGGTGTGCCGTACCACGCCGAAGCGGCCAGCGCGGCCCGGTTCCTCAGTCGGGACGAGCTGCGCTACTCGCTGCGGTCACTGCACCTGTTCGCGCCCTGGGTGCGGCACGTCTACCTGGTGACCGACGACCAGGTGCCGGCCTGGTTGGACGAGTCCGCACCGGGGCTGCGGGTGGTCAGCCACCGGGAGATCTTCACCGACCCGTCGGCGCTGCCCACCTACAACTCGCACGCCATCGAGAGCCAGCTGCACCACATCGACGGGCTGGCCGAGCACTTCCTGTACTTCAACGACGACGTCTTCCTCGGCACCGAGGTGCTGCCGCAGGACTTCTTCCTGGCCAACGGCATCTCCCGGTTCTTCCCCTCACCGGCGCTGGTGCCGCCCGGCCCACCGTCGGCCGAGGACATCCCGTCGTCCGCGGCCGGAAAGAACAACCGGGCGTTGATCGCCGAACGGTTCGGCACCGTGCTGACCCAGAAGATGAAGCACATGCCGCACGCGCTGCGCCGCAGCGTTCTCCAGGAGATCGAGCAGACGTTCCCGGAGCCGTACCGCCGGACCGCGGGCAGCCAGTTCCGCAGCATGGGTGACCTGTCGGTCGCCTCGTCGCTGCACCACTACTACGCGTTCCACACCGGCCGTGCGGTGCCGGGGGACCTGCTCTACACGATCGCCGAACTGTCCCATCCGGACACGCCGGCCCGGCTGGCCCACCTGCTGGCCCGCCGGGACCGACAGGTTTTCTGCCTCAACGACGCGTTCTCCGTCGAGCAGGACCTCGTCGGCCAACTGGCCCTGCTCACCCCGTTCCTGGACACGTACTTCCCGGTGCCCAGCCCGTGGGAGCGGACCTGAGGTGACACCGGCCGGTGTCCCGGTCGCGGTCGGCGCGACCGGGACACCGGCTCCTACGCCGGGCGGGACGCCGGCACCACCGGTATGCCGACGTCCCGCGTACGACGGTGGTCGGCCGCGCCCTCCCCGGCTGCGACCGACCACCGTGCCCTCGTGGCGTACGGGATCAGTAGGAGTACCCCGAGCTGCCGGCGTCGTTCGACTCGCTGTCCGCCGGCGGGGCGACCGCCTTCGGCGTCGACGTGGGCAGGCAGGTGAGGTTCTTCTTGCCGTCCGGCGCGACCACGAACCAGGTGCCGCCGACGGCCTGACCCTTCCACTGGCCGGGCTTTTTGTCGCCGATGTAGCGGTACACCGGCCAGCCGCCGACGGTGAGCTGACGGGTGCCGTCCTGGCGGGTGACACTGCCGACCTTGTCGTCGGAGACGCCGGTGACCTCCGGGTTGCCGTCGGTCAACGCCGGGGGCCACACCTGGGCGCACTTGTCGACACAGTTCGACGAGCTCGGGTCGGCGGTGTCCTTGTCGAAGCGGTACAGGATCCAGCCGTCCTGGTCGGTGACCACGTTGCCCATCCGGGCGACCTTCTTGCCGATCAGCTTCTCGGTCAGGTCGACGTCCGCTGGGGGCGGCGCGTCGGCGGCCGGAGCCTCCGCGGATGCCGACGCCTCGGGTTCAGCCGTCGCGGTGGGCTCGGCCGCGGCGACGGCGACCGGCTCGGCCGCGCTCGAGTTCGCCGCGTCGTAGCCTGCGGGAGCGCAAGCCGTTAGTGCGACCATCGCGCTCGCGACGATGACGGTCCGCTTCATCTGTGCCACGTGCCCTCCTCATTCTTGGCAGTTCCCCCATAGGTACGGCGGGATGGCTGTCAAGGTTGAAGAAGTAACAGTGGTCAATTTCACTGGAATCGATTGAACCGATTCGCCCGGCAATACGTACGGCACTGCACGGGATCGTTCCCGCCGCACGACAGATCGGCGCCGGCCATTGTGACAATGACCGGCGCCGATGTGGTGCGGAACCTTACATGGGCACCGTGACCAGCGGGCTGGCCACCCCGTTACCGTCCACCGACTGCACCAGGAACTGCTTGATGTCGCCCACCGGGGCCGACGTCGACGCGCTCAACTCGAGACCCTGCGGGCGCGAGCTGGTGCCGTAACCACCCTCCGGAACCGACCACGTCGAGATGACCTCGGTGGTGGAGTTCTTGCGCACCACGACCAGCCGACACGTACGCGGGCCAGGCAGCTTCCGCAGGCTGAAGTTGACCCGCGTGCCGTATTCCCGGGTGACCAGGAACATGGTCGTCTGCACGCCGGTGGTGGGGTCGGTGGCCTCCACCTGGTCGCCCTCCTCCTCGGTGCCGCCGATGCCCGGGCCGGTCGGCGCCGTCGACGGCACGCTGGTCGGCGGATCGTTCACCGACGTGCTCTGCGTCGGATCGGCGAGCACTCCCGGCGGCGCGTCATCGGTGACGCTGACGAAAGCGAACCCGGTCAGCCCACCGAAGACCACCACCGCCGCGGCGGTCGCGAGCAGCTGGCGGAATCGGGTACGCCGTCGATCGGCACGGACCGCGACCAGCGTCCGATCCAGCAGTGCCGGATCGGTGGCGGTCTGCTCCAGCGCCATCATCGTCTCGCCGTCGATGCCGGAGAGCAGCCCGACGACCGGCACCATCGTCTCCAACTCGGCCGCGCACGCCCAGCAGGCGGCGAGATGCTCCTCGAACCGCTCGGTGTCCTGCTCGTCGAGCACACCGAGCGCGTACGCGGCGACGTCCATGTGGTCCGGCCGGCTCATTCTGTCACCCCCCGCTCCTGCAGAGCCGTGCGAAGCGCGCGCAGCGCGTAGTAGACCCGCGACTTGGCGGTGCCGAGTGGCAGCCCCAACTCCTCGGCAGCTTCCGGCACCGTCCGCCCCCGGAAGTACGTCGCGACCAGGATCTCCCGGTGCGACTGGCTCAGCGTACGCAGCGCGTCCGCCACCGTCATCGTGCGCAGCACCCGGTCGGTGCTGTCCGCCTCGGCGAACGCGGTCAGGTCCCGGTCGTACGTCTCCGGCGGCCGGGCCTCCTGGCTGCGGTGCTCGTCGATGGCGATGCGGCGGGCCACCGTGACCAGCCACGGCCGCAGCGAACCCTGGCCGTGCACACCGAGGCGGTGCGCATTACGCCAGGCACGCAGCAGTGTCTCCTGGACGATGTCCTCCGCGCGCTGCCGGTCCCCCCCGGTGAGCCGCATGACGAACATCAGCAACGGACCGGCGTGCTCGGCGTAGAGCAGCCGGATCAACTGGTCGGAATGGCTTGCCTCGGTTGACGTTGCCTGGTGGCGACCGGGCGTCGATCGCGGCGTCACCGGACCATTCTGGCGAGACGTCGCTCGGGCGTCGACCCCTCGGGGAGAACTGGTCGGCCGCGACGACGACCGCGCGGACAACCAGTCAGCGCGAACCGCGTCGCCATGCCAGCCGGCCGCCACCGCATGCATGCAGACCTCCGGGGTTTCCGTCACCAACGCCGGCCCACGGGTCGGGCCGCTCGGTGGTACGCAGCGCCGCCCCGAACGGATCAACAAACGGCGAAAAAAGTTCCGCGCCCGGCCGGTCGACTGGTCAGCGGCGGACGGAGAACAGACCCGGCGGCGGTGGGTCCGAGCCGGTGGCGTCGGCGTCGGCGACCACCGGGGCCCCGCCGGCGAAGCGGTCCAACTCGTCGCCGGCCACCACCCGACCCGGAAACCAGTCGCCGGCCGCCCGCCGGGACAGCTCGGGCACCGGCGGCGCGGTACGCCCGGCGACCAGCACCAGGTTGCCGTACCGCCGACCGCGCAGCACGGCCGCGTCCCCGACCAGACACGCCTCGGGCAGCACCGAGCGGACCGTCGCGACCTGACCCCGGGCGTGCCGCAGCGGCGGACCGTCGGCGAGGTTCGCCAGGTACCAGCCCGCCGGGCGCAGCACCCGGGCCACCTCGGCGGCGTACTCCACCGAGGTCAGATGGGCCGGGGTGCGGGCACCGGCGAAGACGTCGGCGACCACCACGTCGTAACTGGCGTCCCGGGTGGAGGCAAGCGCCGCCCGAGCGTCGCCGACCCGGACCCGCAGTCGAGGATCGGCCGGCCAGGGCAGCGCCCGGCGGACCAGATCCACCAGTGCGCCGTCCACCTCGGACACCCGTTGGGTCGAGCCCGGCCGGGTGGCCGAGACGTACCGGGGCAGGGTCAGCGCGCCGCCGCCGAGATGCAGCACCCGCAGCGGCTCGCCGGCCGGCGCGATCAGGTCCAACGCGGCGGCCAGCCGCCGAACGTACTCGAACTCCAGGTAGGTCGGGTCGGTCAGGTCGACGTGCGACTGCGGAGCGCCGTCCAGCAGCAACGTCCACGAGCCCGGCCGGTCCGGCGCCGGCACCAGCTCGGCCTGGCCGGTGTCCACCTGCTCGACCACCCGGTCACTCGCCCGTTTGCGTCCCATCGCGACCAGCCGCCGCGGTCAGCGGGCCGCGCGGGCCGCGGCGGTCAGCGCGCGGTGCAGCAGTCGGGAGTCGCCGAGCAGCGCCCGCAGCCGGCGCTCCAGACCGGCGATCGGAATCAGGTTCTGCGGGGCCCGTGGGTCCTTGTACGGGGTCGACGCGAACCGGGGCAGGGTGACCAGCGACAGGTCGGCCAGCTCGATCGCCGCCTCGACGGGCAGGTCGGCGGAGCACTCCACCCGGACGATGCCGGCCCACGGCGCACCGATCGCCACCGGTAGCCGCAGGTACCACGACCAGCCGCCCCAGGCCGTGCCGAGCTGGAACACCGGCGAGCGCTCACCGGACGCCATACCGGTCACCACCGCGGTCAGCCGCGCGTCGAGGTATTGGCTGTGCTGGGTCTTGATGTATCCGAGCGTGCGCGGCAACTGCCGGCGACTGCGCAACGGACCGTCCACCACCAGCAGGTCACCGTCGACCCGGGCGGCGTCGGAGACCGCCACCTCCAACGCGGTCAACGGCCCCTGCACGGCGGCCGGCAGCTTGGCCAACTCGCCGGTGCCGCCCACCCGGTGCACCGGATAACGGATCGCCCCGGCCGCCACGTCCTGCGCCGACGGGCTCGCCGTGAACAGGCCCCGGCCCACCCGGGTGCCGGCCAACTGCGCCGCACCCCGGCCCAGGTCACAGCGGACCACCCCGGCCGCGTACGAGGCGGCCAGCCCGGGAAACGACCCGCCGTCCTCCTCGGCCGTCCAGATGCTCGCGTCGATCCGGCGGACCCCGTCGACCAGCAGCACCACGTCGGGCGCCCGCACTCCGGGGCGTACCCCGATCGCCCGCCAGTCCACGGCCGGCAGCTCCACGTCCGCGTCGACCTGCGCGCTGCTCGGCGTGGCCGGCCCGGACGCGGACGCCTCGAACGACGCCCCGTACGCCGGATCCCACGTGTCGACGAAGAACGCGGCCTCGCTCACCGGCCGGTCCGTTCCACACGCGCCGAGCGGGCGTCCTTGCGAACCTCGAAGCGCACCGGGATCCGTTCGGCCAGCGCCGGCACGTGCGTGACCACACCGACCATCCGGTCCCCCCGGGCGGCCAGGTTCTCCAGGGTGGCCGCCACCGTGTCCAGGGTGGCCGCGTCCAGTGTGCCGAAGCCCTCGTCCAGGACGATCGACTCCAGGCTCGCGGCCGTGGTCGACATCCCGGCCAACTGCTCGGAGAGCGCCAACGCCAACGCCAACGACGCCTGGAACGTCTCGCCGCCGGAGAGGGTGCGTACGCCCCGGCGCAGTCCCGCGTCGTGGTGATCGACCACGAAGAACTCGCCCTTGTCGTGCACCAGCTCGTACTGCCCGCCGGACAGCTCCCGCAGGATCCCCGACGCGCCGTCGACCAGCAGGTCCAGGGCCTCGGCCAGCAGCCACCGCTCGAAGTTGTTGGCCCGCAGGTGCCCCGCGAGCGCGCGGGCGACCTGCGCCTGGAACTCGTGCCCCGCGCGCTGCTCGCGCAACGTGCCCGCCTGCTCCCGGCGCTCCCGCAGCCGACGTCGGTCGGCCTCGGCCCGCTCCACCGCCACCGTCGCGGCGTGCACCGGATCGTCGCCCACCGGCACGTCCACGGCCGCGAAGATGGCCGCGATGCTCCGCTGCACCCCGTCGGCCGCCGCCTCGGCCTCCGCGACGACCGCGGCCCGGCCGGCCCGGTCCGCGCGACGGCGATCCGCCTCGGCCGTCGCCCAGTCGGTCAGCGCCGCCCACGCGGCGGCGACGTCGTCCCGATCGGTCGCGGGCGGGCCGAACCGGGCCAGCCCGTCGCGAGCGGTGTCGAACCCCCGCCAGGCCGCCCGCAGCCGCTCCTCGGCCGCGTCCACCCCGGAGCGGGTCCGGCGGGCGGTGTCCCGGCCGGCCCGCACGGCCGTCGCCGCCTCCTCCAGCGCACGCCGCAGCCGGGCGTGCTCGGCCAGTTCCCGCCGCAGCACCGCCGGCTCGGCCGTGCCGGAGAGCTGCCCGGCCAGCTCGGCCAGCCGGGCGTCCAACTGCTCCTGCCGGGCCCGGGCCTGCACCAGCACCCGTTCCAGGTCGCGTGCCGCCGCGTCGCGCTGCTGCACGGTCGCCTGCGCGGCCTTGGTGGCGGCCCGCGCCGCCTTGCCGGCCGCCGAGGCGGCGGCCACCGCCGAGTCGGCCGGCACCGCCGGCACCTCGGCCACCGGTCGCGTACAGACCGGGCAGGGAGCGCCGGCATGCAGGTGCACCCGCAGGCTGACCGCCAGGTCGGTGGCCTTGGCCTCCTCGTGCGCCCGGAAAGCCGCCTCCAGCTCGGCCTCGGCCCGCTCGGCGTCGACGCGGGCGGCGGCCAGCGCGGCCACCGCCGTGGCGTGTTCGGCGCCCGCCGCGCTCACCGCCGCGCGGACCGTCTCGGCCTCGCCGGTCAGCCGGTCCCGATCGTCGTACGCCCGCAGCAGCAGTCGTACGGCGCTCTCGTCCCCGGCGCCGGCCAGCTCGCCGCGGAGCTTCTCCTCCCGGTCCTCGGCCAGCGAGACCGCGGCGGACGCCGCCTCGGCCTCGGCCCGCGCCGCGGTCACCGCGAGCGCCACCTCGGCCACCCCGCCCGGCGCACGCACCCCGGTCAGCACGGTCAGCTCGTCGTCCAGGGCGGTCAGCGCCGTGGAGGCCTCCCGCGCGCTGGCCCGGGCCGCGGCCAACTCCGGCACGGCGGCGGTCACCGCCGCGGCCAACTCGCCCATCCGGTCGACCCGGGCGTCGGCCTCGGCCAACGACTCGTCGTCCACGCCGGTGAGCCCGGCGAGCACCTGGTCGACCGCGTCCAGCCGGGCCTCCGCCTGCGCCGCGCGTGCCGTCGCCCGCTTCTGCACGTCCTCGTAGACGCCCAGGCCGAGCAGGTTGACCAGGATCTGCTGCCGGGTCGCCGGCTTGGCGTGCAGGAAGTCGGCGAACTGCCCCTGCGGTAGCACCACACAGCTGGTGAACTGCTCGTACGGCAGCCCCACCGCCTCCAGCACCGCCTGCTCCATCTCGGCGGGGGTGCCGGCCACCACCTCGCCGAGGTCGTCCGGGCTCAGCCCGGTGTCCAGTTTGGTCACGTCGAAGCCGGCCGGCATCAGCTGCAACCCGGCGTTCGCGGTCTTGACGTTGCCCCGGCCGTCCCGACGGACCACCCGGGTCGCCACGTACCGGGCACCACCGGACTCGAAGACCAGCCGCACCCGGGCCTCCGTCGCCGACGGCGCGAGCGCGTTGGCCAGCCCCCGGGTGCCACCCCAGCGGGGCACCGTGCCGTAGAGGGCGAAACAGATGGCGTCCAGCACGGTGGACTTGCCCGAGCCGGTGGGGCCGATCAGGGCGAAGAAGTCGGCGTCGGTGAAGTCGACGGTGGTGTCGTCCCGGAAGACCGTGAACCCGGCCATGTCCAAGCGCATCGGCCGCATCAGTGATCGACCTCCTCGAAGAGCTCGTCGAAGAGTTCCTGGACGCCCTCGTCGGCGTGCCCCCGGCTGTCCAGGTAGTCGGCGAACAACTCCCGGGGCGAGCGCCCCGAGCGCTGCGCGATCCGGGCTCCGCTGCCCGGCGCGGCGAGCAGCTCCGGGTCGATCCGGATCTCCAGTGCCCGGGGGAGCAGCTCCTGGATCTCCTCGCGCAGGCCGGCGCGGGGTTGCTCCCGGACGTACACCCGCAGCCAGGCGTCCGGCGCCTCGATCTCGGCGAGCTGGGCCAGGGTGCCCCGCACGGTACGCAGTGCGCTCGCCGCGGTCACCGGAACCTCCCGGACCCGGGCGGCGGTGCTGGCCGTCACCTCGACCATCGTCACCGAGGGGACGTTCTCCTGTTCGCCGAAGTCGACCGCGAGCGGGCTGCCGCTGTAGCGCACCGGGCAGGGGCCCGCGACCCGCTGCGCCCGGTGCAGGTGACCCAGCGCCACGTAGTGCGCGGTGGCCGGGAAGACGGTGGCCGGCACGGCGTAGCCCAGCACGGTGTGCGCGTCCCGCTCGCCGCCGCCGGTGGCCGCGCCGGTCACCGTCAGGTGCGCGGTGACCAGGTGCACCCGGTCCGGTTCGGTGAAGCCCTCGGTGAGCCGGCCCAGCACCCGGCCCAGGTGGTCGGCGTAGGTCTGGTTGGTCTCCGCGGCGGTCAGCTCGTACATCTCCAGCGCGCGGATCGCGTACCGCTGGGACAGGAACGGCAACGCGGCCAGCTGCCACCGTTCCCCGCTCGCGGTGACGCCGTCGATCACGTGCTCGTCCGGGTTTTCCCGAACCGCGCCGCGCAGCGTGATGCCGGCCGCGTCCGCCCACGGCCGCAGCGCGTCCAGCGCCGCGCCGTTGTCGTGGTTGCCGCCGATCGCGACCACGTCCGCGCCGGTGCGGCGCAACGCGGTCAGCGCCCGGGTGACCAGCCGGGTCGCCTCCGAGGTGGGCGCGGCGGTGTCGTAGAGGTCACCGGCGACGATCACCAGATCCGGCTGTTCGGCGCGGGCGATGTCGATCACCCCGGCGAGTACGGCCTTGTGCTCCTCCGCCCGGGACTGGCCCTTGAGCACCTTGCCGACGTGCCAGTCCGAGGTGTGCAGGATCTTCATGGCTGTGCCGGCCTTCCCTAGAACGGGATGTCGTCGTCGGTGCCGCCGCCGGAACCCACCACGGCGAACGGGTCGGCGGACTGGGTGATCGAGCGCAGCGTCTCCGATGGTGCCCGACCCGCCTCGGAGACCCGGGTGGCCCAGGCCGGGAACGGGAACTCCAGGCAGAGCGGCACCGGGATGTCCGGCTGGTTGACGAACATGGTGCCCGGCTTGGCCAGCAACGCCCGCTGCCGCTGCGCCGGCGGCAGGAACCCGTATTCCGGGCGGGACGCCTCGGCCGGGTCGAGCCGGCCGACCACCCGGATCGCCGAGTTGGTCACGATCCGTCGCTCCACCTCGCTCGCCGTCTGCTGCGCGCCGACCAGGATCACGCCGAGTGAGCGGCCCCGCTCGGCGATGTCCAGCAGCACCTCCTTGATCGGCGAGGAGCCCTCCCGGGGGGCGTACTTGTTGAGCTCGTCGAGGACGACGAAGAGCAGCGGCTTGGCGGTGCCGGACTTCTCCTTGCGCTCGAACTCGCTCTTGAGCGTCACACCGACCACGAACCGCTGGGCGCGGTCCGGAAGGTTGTGCAGGTCGACGACGGTGACCTGGGCGGACTCGCTGGTGTTGATCGAGTGCGGGCGGCGGGTGGCCAGGTCGCCCCGGATCAGCCGGCCGAGGTCCTTCTTACTGCCGATCAACCGACGGGCGAACGCGTTGACGGTGCCCAGGCCGACCGCGCTGCCGGCCCAGTCGGACCGGGTCTCGTCGTCGTTGAGTTGGTCGACGATGTGGTCGACCAGGTCGGCGTAGGAGCCGAGTCGGACGCCGTCGATGCTCACCCCGCCGTCGGCCGGCTGGGCGTACCGGGCCAGGTGCGCGGCGACCGAGTGGACCACCATCGTGTACTGCTGGCGCTCGTCGTCGGCGTCCGCGAAGACGTACGGCAGCAGCCGGTCGGCGCAGAACTCGCTGAGCGTCCAGTAGAAGGCGTCCACCCCGGTCAGGCGGCTGCTCACGTCCGGTGTGCCGGCCGAGTCGCCGACCCGGGGTGGGGCGTACACCCGCACGTCGGGGAAGGCCCCGGCGCTGAGCCCGAGCTTCGCGTACGCCGCCCGGGTGGCGTCGTCGAGGCGGGTGTTGGGGTGGTCGAGGAAGAGCAGGTCCTCGCCCTTGACGTTGAAGATCAACGCCTTGGCGTTGACCGCGTCGCCACCCAGCACCCCGGAGCGGAAGACCGAGTAGAGCAGGAACGTGGCGAAGCTGGTCTTGGTGGCGACGCCGGAGATGCCGGAGATCGAGACGTGCGCGCCCCGGCTGCCGTCGAGGAAGTCGGCGTTGAGATAGACCGGCACCCCGTCGCGGCCCATCCCCATCGGGATCCGCCGCTCCATCCGGTCGAAGTGCAGCGCCCGCGCCCGGGCGTCGCCCTCGGCGCGGTGCACGATCGCCCCGGGGGTCGGCGGCACGTAGAGCTCCGGGTCGACCCGGGTGGTGGTGATCTCGGCCGCCTCCTGCACCTGCGCGGGAAGCGTGCCGTCGGCGATGGCGAACACGTCCGACTCGAACTGCGCGCCCTCGTGTCGGGCGCGGACCTGGGTGACCACCCCGGCGATCGTCACCGGCTCCCGGTCGGGCAGCTCACGATGGGTGACCACCACGTCGTCGAGTTGGAGGTAGCTGCCGGGCGCCACGGCCGTCCAGAACTGCAGCGGAGTGGCGTCGGCGGTGCCCAGCACCCGGCCGACCGCCTCGCCCGGGCTGTCGTGGCCGGCGTCGGTCATCGGGCGACTCGGGTCGGTCGGGCATCACGGTCGGCGCGCATGACGTGCATCCTGCCCGAGGAGTACGACACGCCGCCACGCGACGCGGCGGACGACACCCTGGTCCTTCGCGCTCGGGACGCTGGGTGCCCGGCCGACGACAACCTGTCGCCGGTCGGGTCACGGGCGCGCGTGGCGGAGCATGAGCACGCCGTCGTCGGCGGCCAGCACGTGCCGCAGCGGCAGTTGCCGGGGCGGGGCGGTGTCGCCGGCGGTGATCCGGCCCGGCCCCGGCCCGGCGAGCAGCGGGGCGACGGTGAGGCACAGCTCGTCGATAAGGTCGGCGGCGGTGAGCGCGCCGAACAGGTGTGGCCCGCCCTCGCAGAGCAGCTGGGCCAGCCCGCGTCGGTGCAGCTCGGCGATGCCGGCGGCCAGGTCGACCCGGTCGGTGCCGTACCGCAGCACGTCGGCGACGTCGGTCAGACCGGGCGGTGCGTGGGCGGCGTCGTGCGTGAGCACGATCGGCCGGACCGGCGCGTCGGCGAAGGCGGCGTGCGCCGGGTCCAGGTCGAGCGAGCCGGAGACGACCACCAGCGTCGGGCACTCGGCCAGCCCCCGCTCCCGGCGCCAGGCGCGGCGGCGTTCGTCCAGCCGGACCGCCCGGTAGCCCTCGTGGCGCAGTGTGCCGGCGGCCACCACGAGCGCGTCGCAGAGCATCCGCAGCAGGCTGAAGACCCGCTTGTCCGGCTCGCCCGAGAGCCCGGCGGAGTAGCCGTCCAGAGTGACGGCGCCGTCCAGGCTGGCCACGAAGTTGACCCGCAGCCGGGGGCGCTCGGCGCGGCCGTAGAGGGCGGTCAACTCGGCGTCGTCGAGCGGCAGCGCCGACGGGTCGGGCCAGAGTCGCCGGATCGGGATTCCGGCGTTCATTCGCTGGCCGGACCGCTGACCGGAGGGGTCGGTCGGGCGGTACGGTGCTGGCAGTCGCACCAGTTCCGGCCCGGGCAGTCGTCGTGTCGCCGGGCCCGGCACGCTCGGCAGATCATGCTGGCAGCCTAAGCCGTGGAAGGACGGGACAGCATGCCGCGTCAGATCTTCCAGCTGAAGATGACCCTCGTCGGCGTACGCCCGACGGTCTGGCGTCGGGTGCTCGTTCCGGCCGGTTACACGCTGGACCGGCTGCACCGGGTGGTGCAGTACGCGATGGGTTGGCGGGACTGCCACCTGCACTCGTTCGATATCGACGCGGTGCAGTACGGCGAGCCCGACCCGGACGGCGAGTTGGCGTTCGAGGACGAGCTGGACGTCCGGTTGGACGCGGTGCTCGGTAAGGGCAGCCGGTTCTCCTACCTCTACGACTTCGGCGACTGGTGGGAGCACGACCTGGTGGTCGAGGACGCGCTGACCGCCGACCCCGACGAGCGGTACCCGGTCTGCCTGGACGGCGAGCGGGCCTGTCCACCGGAGAGCGTCGGTGGGCCGTCGGCCTACCGGGCGCTGCTGGTCGCGCTGGCCGACCCGACCGCCTTCGCCGATCCGGGGTACGCCGCGCTGCGGGACTGGGCCGGCCCCACCTTCGACCCGTCCTGGTTCGACGCTCCCCGTACCAGCACGCTCCTTCGTCGCCTCACCTGATCCGTCGCCTCACCTGATCCCCGGGGCCGAGCGGTAACGATCTGGGAACGCTCCCATCGTCCTATTGACACTCCCGTTACCCGCCGGCAATCTCATGGGAGCGCTCCCGGAGTGGCGCGGGTCACTCACGTCCTGCCGACCCGGCGCGCGACACGCACCCCCCACCACACCCACCCAGCCTCACCACCGGAAAGAGGGGTCCCGAATGAGCGTCACCACGCGGCGTACCCGCCTGGCGGCCGCTGCCCTGGCCGCGATCACCGCCATCGGCGGTCTCACGGCCTGCGGCAAGGACGACGAGCCGGCGGCCGGCGAGAAGCCGGCCAAGCTGGTCGTCGACACCTTCGGCGAGTTCGGCTACGACGAGATCATCAAGCAGTACGAAAAGGACACCGGCATCAAGGTCGAGCTGCGCAAGACCGCCCAGCTCAACGAGTACCGGCCGAAGATCGTCCGGGCCCTGGCCACCGGCAAGGGCGCCTCCGACGTGATCGCGCTCGAAGAGGGCATCCTCAACGAGTTCAAGGCCAACCCGGCCAACTGGGCCGACCTCGCCCCGCTGGTGGCCGACCACAGCAAGGACTACCTGCCCTGGAAGTACGAGCTGGGCAAGGCGCCGGACGGCCGGCTGATCGGCCTGCCCACCGACGTCGGCAGCCTCGCGGTCTGCTACCGCCGCGACCTGTTCCAGGCCGCCAAGCTGCCCACCGAGCGGGACCAGGTCGCGGCGCTCTGGCCGGACTGGAACGGGTTCATCGAGACCGGCAAGAAGTACCGCACGGCCACCGGCAAGGGCATGCTCGACTCGGTCACCACCGCGGCCAGCGCGGTGATGTTCCAGCAGGGCGGCGACCTGTTCTACGACAAGGACGACAACGTCGTCGCCGAGACCAGCCCGGCCGTCAAGACCGCGTGGGACACCGCCATCGCGATGGCCGACGCGAACATCACCGCCAAGACCGCCACCTGGTCACCGGAGTGGTCGGCCGGCTTCAAGCAGGGCACCTTCGCGGCCACCTTCTGCCCGTCCTGGATGCTCGGCATCGTCGCGGACAACTCCGGGCCGGAGAACAAGGGCAAGTGGGACGTCGCGCCGGTCCCCGGCGGTGCCGGTAACTGGGGTGGCTCCTGGCTCAGCGTTCCGGCGCAGAGCAAGTACCCGAAGGAGGCGGCCAAGCTCGCCGAGTACCTGACCAACGCGCAGAGCCAGGTCGCGGCGTTCAAGCTCAAGGGCCCGCTGCCGACCAACCTGGAGGCGCTGAAGAACCCGGAGTTCCTCAGCTACACCAACGAGTACTTCAACGGTGCCCCGACCGGCAAGGTCTTCGGTGAGAGCGTGGCGAAGATCCAGCCGCTGCACCTCGGCCCGAAGCACCAGGGGATCAAGGAGAACGCCTTCGAGCCGGCACTGCGGTCGTACGAGAGCGGGCAGGCCCAGCAGGGCAAGGCCTGGGAGCAGTTCGCCAAGGACGCCAAGACCCAGGGCGCCTTCTGACCTCTGACCCAACTCCGCAGCGGTGGCGTCCGGGCAGCCGTCCGGACGCCACCGGTCGCGTCCCCGTTCCGCGTACCACCCCCGCAGCGCCGGTCAGGCCGGCGCCGGGAAAGGAATCCCCATGAGCCTGTCGGCCACGACGGCGCCGCCGCCACCCGCGGCGCCCCCGCCTCATCCGCCCACGCCGCGTCGGTCCCGAGCGCACTCGTTGACCCGCCTGGACCTCAAGCTCTCGCCGTACCTCTACATCGCGCCGTTCTTCGTGATCTTCGGCATCTTCGGGTTCTATCCGATGCTGCGGACCGCGTGGATGTCGCTGCACGACTGGAACCTGGTCGGCGCACACACCTTCATCGGGTTCGACAACTACGTCGCGCTGGTCCGGGACGACTACTTCTGGAACGCCACCCTCAACACGTTCGGCATCTTCCTGCTCTCCACCGTCCCGCAGCTGCTGCTCGCCCTGTTCCTGGCGAACCTGCTCAACCGCACGTTCCTGCGCGCCCGGACGCTGTTCCGGATGGCGATCTTCATGCCGAACGTGGTCTCGGTCGCGGCGGTGGCGATCGTCTTCGGGATGCTGTTCCAGCGTGACTTCGGCGTGTTCAACTGGCTGCTCGGCATGGTCGGCGTCGACCCGGTGGACTGGGACGCCCAACGCTGGAGCTCCTGGACCGCCGTCGCCTCGATGGTCAACTGGCGGTGGACCGGCTACAACACGCTGATCCTGCTGGCCGGCATGCAGGCCATCCCGCGCGACCTCTACGAGGCGGCGGCGATCGACGGGGCGAGCCAGTGGAAGCAGTTCTGGCGGATCACCCTGCCGATGCTCACCCCCACCTTCGTCTTCGTGGTGATCCTGTCCACCATCGGCGGCCTGCAGCTCTTCACCGAGCCGCTGGTCTTCGCCAACGGCAACATCACCGGCGGCGACCAGCGGGAGTTCCAGACGCTGGCCATGTACATGTACGAGCTGGGCATCGAGAACCTGAACACCGCGGGGTACGGCGCAGCCGTCGCCTGGGCGATGTTCATCATGATCGCGCTGGTCTCGCTGCTCAACTTCCTGCTCGTCCGCCGCACGGTCAAGTGAGGAGCCAGCCGTGAACTCCGCCTCCCGGCGCCTCTGGCGCACCAGCCCGCTGACCTACTGCGCACTCGTGCTGGCGGTCCTCTTCTCCATCTACCCCTTCTATTACATGATCGTCATCGCCACCCGCAGCCTGGACGCGATCAACGACGTCCCGCCGCCGATGACACCCGGCGGTTCGTTCGGGGACAACGTCGGCCGGGTGCTCGACAACGACGCGGCGAACTTCGTCACCGGCCTGCTCAACTCGTTGATCGTCTCCTCGGTGGTCACCCTCTCCGTGGTGATCACCGGGTCGCTGGCCGGCTTCGCGTTCGCCAAGCTGCGCTTCCGGGGCCGCAACGTGCTGCTGCTGTCGATCATCGTGACCATGATGATCCCCACCCAGCTCGGGCTCATCCCGCTCTGGGGCATGATCCAGGACTTCGACTGGTACGACACCCTCTACGCGGTGACCGTGCCGTTCCTGGTCAGCGCCTTCGGCGTGTTCATGATGCGGCAGTACGCCAGCCAGGCCGTCTCCGACGAACTCATCGAGGCCGGCCGGGTCGACGGGGCCAACACGTTCCGCATCTACTGGAACATCGTGCTGCCGGCACTGCGCCCGGCCGCGGCCGTACTCGGCCTGCTGACCTTCATGGAGACGTGGAACTCCTACCTCTGGCCGTACGCCGTGCTCACCCCGGAGAACCCCACCCTGCAGGTGTCCCTGGCGTTCCTGTCGTACGCCTACTACACGGACTACTCGCAGGTGTTCGCCGCCACGGCCATCGGCACCGTACCGCTGGTCATCGTGTTCATCGTGTTCGGCCGCCAGATCATCGGCGGGATCATGGAAGGTGCCGTCAAGTCGTGAGCGACCCCGCCAGCACGCCCGCCGTCGGCGTCCTCGACGAGCGCCCCGGGTTGACCTTCCCGCCCGGCTTCCTGTGGGGAGCCGCGACCGCGGCGTACCAGATCGAGGGGGCCGCGGCCGAGGACGGCCGTACCCCGTCGATCTGGGACACCTTCAGCCATACTGACGGCCGGGTGCTCGCCGGGCACACCGGCGACGTGGCCTGCGACCACTACCACCGGCTCGGCGACGACGTCGCGCTGATGGCCGAGCTGGGCCTCGCGTCGTACCGTTTCTCGGTCTCCTGGCCCCGGGTCCAACCCGGCGGCGTCGGCCCGGCCAACCCGCGTGGTCTCGACTTCTACCGTCGGCTCGTCGACGAGCTGCTGGCGAACGGCATCGAGCCGTGGCTCACCCTCTACCACTGGGACCTGCCGCAGCCGCTGGAGGACGCCGGCGGCTGGCCGAGCAGGGACACGGCCGCCCGGTTCGCCGACTACACGACGCTGGTCGCCGACGCGCTCGGCGATCGGGTGCGCTACTGGACCACGCTGAACGAGCCGTGGTGCTCGGCGTTCCTCGGCTACGGCTCCGGCGTGCACGCTCCCGGTCGGTCCGACGGGTCGGCCGCGGTCCGCGCCGGGCACCACCTGATGCTCGGTCACGGGCTCGCCGTGCAGGCGCTGCGGGCCGCCCGGCCGAGTGCCGAGGTGGGCGTGACGGTCAACCTCTACCCGGTCGACCCGGCCACCGACGCCCCCGCCGACGTGGACGCCGCCCGCCGGATCGACGCACTGGCCAACCGGTTCTTCCTCGACCCGCTGCTGCGCGGGTCGTACCCGGCGGACCTGGTGGCCGACCTGAGCACGGTGACCGACTTCGACCACGTACGCGACGGTGACCTGGCCACCATCTCCATCCCGCTGGACCTGGTGGGGATCAACTACTACAGCCGGCACGTGGTCGCCGCCGCCGAGTCGCCGGTGGAGCCGGCGGAAGCGGTGGAGCCGGCGGAGCCGGCACCCTCCTGCTGGCCGGGCAGCGAGGACGTCCGGTTCGTCTCGCGGGGCGTCCCGGTCACGGACATGAACTGGGAGATCGACGCCCCCGGGCTGGCCGAGACGCTGCGCCGGGTGCACGACGAGTACACCGACCTGCCGCTCTACGTCACCGAGAACGGTGCCGCGTTCGTGGACACCGTGGTCGACGGTCAGGTCGACGACACCGACCGGCTGGCCTACTTCGACGCCCACCTGCGCGCCGCGCACGAGACGATCACCGCGGGGGTACCCCTGCGCGGATACTTCGCCTGGTCGCTGATGGATAATTTCGAATGGGCCTGGGGTTACACCAAGCGGTTCGGCATGATCCATGTCGACTACGACAGTCAGGCCCGCATCCCCAAGTCCAGCGCCAGGTGGTACGCCTCGGTGATCCGACGCAACGGTCTGGCCGCACAATAGGCTCGGGCCAGCCATCAGGGCGGTCCCGGCGCCCACCTCTGGCAGGTGGCACCGGGTCCGCCCGCCGTCGGAGGAGCAGACGATGACAACGCAGCGCACCCGGTCGCTCGGGCGCCCGACCCTCGACGCGGTCGCCGCGCGCGCCGGCGTCGGAAGGGGCACGGTCTCCCGCGTGGTCAACGGCTCGCCCCAGGTCAGCCCGGAGGCCCGGGCCGCGGTCCAACAGGCCATCGCCGAGCTGGGGTACGTGCCGAACCGGGCGGCCCGCGCGCTGGTCACCCAGCGGACCGACTCCGTCGCGCTGGTCGTCTCCGAATCCGGCGAACGGGTCTTCACCGAGCCGTTCTTCGCCGCCATCGTGCGGGGCATCAGCTCCGGGCTGCTGGAGACGCCGATGCAGCTCTGGCTGGCCATGGCCCAGTCGCCGGTGGAGCGGGAGCGCGTCGAGCACCACCTGACCAACCAGCACGTCGACGGCGTACTCCTGCTGTCGTTGCACGACTCCGACCCGCTGCCGACCCTGCTGGAGGAGCGTGGCCTGCCGGCCGTGCTCGGTGGTCGGCCGGCACGGATGCTGCAACCCGGCGCCCAGCCAGCCTGGTTCGTCGACGTGGACAACGTGGGCGGAGCCCGGCAGGCGGTGGAGTACCTGGCCGGTCGGGGGCGGCGGCGCATCGCCACCATCGCCGGGCCGCAGGACATGGGCGCCGGCCTGGCCCGGCTGGCCGGCTACACCGAGGCCGTCAAGGCCACCGGGGCCGGCGTCGACCCCGACCTGATCGCGTACGGCGACTTCAGCGAGGGCAGCGGCGCGGCCGGGATGCGCCGGCTGCTGGATGCCTGCCCCGACCTGGACGCGGTCTTCGTCGCGTCCGACCTGATGGCGTTCGGCGCGCTGCGTACCCTGCGCGAGGCCGGCCGGCGGGTGCCCGAGGACGTCGCGGTGGTCGGCTTCGACGACGCGCCGATCGCCCGGCAGGCGGACCCGCCACTGACCACGGTGTTCCAGCCGGTGGAGGAGATGGGCCGGCAGATGGCCCGGCTGCTGGTCGCTCGGATCCGCGGCGACGACCTCCCCGCCCCGCACATCCTCCTGGAAACCCAACTGGTCCACCGCGCCAGCGCCTAAACCCCACCCCCGCCTTTCCCACGCCGCGCGCCCCCCCCCACCGCGCCCGCCTCTCACCGCGCCCGCCTCTCACCGCGCCCGCCTCTCACCGCGCCCGCCTCTCACCGCGCCCGCCCCCAACGCCGCGTCGATCAGAAGGTTGGCGGGGACAAACCGCGCGTTTCGACCCGACAACCTCATGATCGACGCGCAATCCCGGGGTGGGTTGCACTCGATCGTGGAAATAGTGGTGTTGTGCGCGCGGGAGGCCACTACATCCAGGATCGGGCGCGATCTTGGGGCGCGATCGTGCTTGGGGCGCGATCGTGCTTGGGCGCGAGGGGTTAGGCGGGGGTGGGGGTCCAGCGGCGGAGTTCGCGTTTGGCCAGGGACGAGCGGTGGACCTCGTCGGGGCCGTCAGCGAGGCGCAGGGTGCGGGTCTGTGCCCAGAGGGCGGCCAGCGGGGTGTCCTGGCTGACGCCGGCGCCGCCGTACCCCTGGATGGCCTTGTCGATCACCCACTCCGCCATCGCCGGGGTGCCGATCTTGATGGCCTGGATCTCGGTGTGCGCACCCTTGTTGCCCACGGTGTCCATCAGCCAGGCCGTCTTGAGCACCAGGAGTCGGGACTGCTCGATGCGGACCCGCGACTCGGCGATCCACTCGCGGACCACACCCTGCTCGGCCAGCGGCCGGCCGAAGGCGACCCGCTCGCTGACCCGCCGGCAGAGCAGCTCCAGTGCCCGCTCGGCCATCCCGATCAGCCGCATGCAGTGGTGGATCCGGCCCGGACCCAGCCGGGCCTGGGCGATGGCGAAACCGGTGCCCTCGGCGCCGATCAGGTTGTCCGCCGGCACCCGGACGTCGGTGAAGTCGATCTCGGCGTGCCCGCCGTGCGAGCCGTCGCTGTAGCCGAAGACGGTCATGCCCCGGCGCACGGTCACCCCGGGGGTGTCCCGGGGGACCAGCACCATGCTCTGCTGGCGGTGCCGGTCGGCGCCCGGGTCGGTCTTGCCCATCACGATGAAGATCTCGCAGCGCGGGTCCATCGCCCCGGATGACCACCACTTGCGCCCGTTGATCACGTACTCGTCGCCGTCCCGGGTGATCCGGGTGGCGATGTTGGTGGCGTCGGAGGAGGCCACGTCGGGCTCGGTCATGCAGAACGCCGAGCGGATCTCACCCTCCAGCAGCGGCATCAGCCAGCGCTCCCGCTGCGCGTCCGAGCCGAACTCGGCCAGCAACTCCATGTTGCCGGTGTCCGGAGCGGCGCAGTTGACCGCCTCCGGCGCCAGGTGCGGGCTGCGCCCGGTCAGCTCGGCGAGCGGGGCGTACTGGAGGTTGGTTAGGCCGGCGCCGTAGCGCGGGTCGGGCAGGAAGAGGTTCCACAGGCCGCGCTTGCGGGCCTGGGACTTCAGCTCGGCCAGCACGGGGGTACGCGACCACGGGTCACCGGCGGCGAACTGCTCGGCGTGCACCGCCTCGGCCGGGTAGACGTGCTCGGTCAGGAACCGGGTCAGCTCGTCGCGCAGCTCCTCGGTCCGTGCGTCGTACGAGAAGTCCATCACCGCTCCCTGGCGGCGGTCAGTCCGTGCGCGACCAGCGGTGCCACCATCTCGCCGATCCGGTCGAAGCCCTCGCCGAGCGTCTGCCCGAGCGTGTGGCGGTAGTGGATGCCCTCACAGATGACCGCGAGCTTGAAACAGCCGAGCGCCACGTGCCAGTGCAGCGGGCCGACGTCGACGTCACTGCGCCCGGAGTATCGGTCGATCAGCTCGGCCCCGGTGGGAAAGCCGGCGCGTGGGCCCAGCCCGTCCGCGACCGGGTTGCCGTCGGCCGTCTCGCTGCCGCCCAGTACGTCCCAGTACGTCAGCAGCAGCCCCAGGTCGGCCAGCGGATCGCCGAGGGTGGCCATCTCCCAGTCGAGCACCGCGTGCACGGCCACCGGGTCGGCCGAGGCGAGGAGGTTGTCCAGCCGGTAGTCGCCGTGCACGATCCGGCCGGCGTTCGCGCCCTCCGGCGCGGTCGCGGCGAGCAGGTCCCGCAGTTCGTCGATGCCGGGCAGTGGACGACTGCGCGACCGGTCGAGCTGCCCGGCCCAGCGGCGGACCTGTCGCGCCAGGTAGCCCTCGGGACGGCCGAAGTCGCCCAGCCCGACCGCGGTCGGCTCGACGGTGTGCAGCGCGGCGAGCGTGTCCATCATCGCCATGGCCAGCGCCCGACGTCGCTCGTCGCCCAGCGGGTCGGTCTGCCGGCGGCTGCGGAACACCTCGCCGGGCATCCGTTCCATCAGATAGAACGGCGCGCCGATCACCTCCGGGTCGGCGCAGAGCAGCAGCGCGCCGGGCACCGGCACCTCGGTCGGGGCCAGCGCCGAGATGACCCGGAACTCGCGCGTCATGTCGTGCGCGGTGGCCAGCACGTGCCCCAGGGGTGGCCGGCGCAGCACGACCTCCCGGTCGCCGAGCTGTAGCAGATAGGTGAGGTTGGACTTGCCGCCCGCGATCAACTGGGCACGCAGCGGCCCGGCCGCCAGCTCGGGCCGGTGCTCGGCCAGATAGCTGGCGAGCCGGTCCAGGGCCAGCCCGGCGGGGGAGGCCGGATCGGCCTCCGGCCGGAGCGCATCGACGGCCGGATCGGTCATCCGACTAGTTGATGGCAGGTCGCTCACGTTGTCAAGGTCAGATTTTGCCCTCGGGTCATGCCCCTGCAACAGGGACGAAATGGTCAACGAGCAGGCTGGGGGCAGCCTGCCGGCCGCCTTGCCGGCCCGCCGAGCGGAGGGACAGACATGTTGCTGCGAGTTCGGGTCACCCTGCCGGACCGTCCGGGCACGCTCGGCCAGGTCGCCCGCACGCTGGGCGTGTCCGGCGCGGACATCGTCCAGGTGGTGGTCCTGGAACGGCTCGGCGGGCGCGCGGTGGACGACTTCACGGTGGTCTGGCCGGGCGCGGCACGGGTGGAGCGGCTGTTGGCCGGTCTCGCGGCGATTCCGGGCGTGCGGGTGGACGGTGTGTGGCGGGCGATCGGCGCGCCCACCACCACCGGCCAGGACGCGGAGCTGCTGGCCCAGGTCGCGGCCAACCCGGCGGACGGGCTGGCCACCCTGGTCGACGCGGTACCCGGGCTGTTGGCGGCCGACTGGGCCGTCGCCGCGGTGGTGCCGGTGGACTGGGCCGCACGCAGCGGGGGCACCGGCGGGGCGACGGTCGGGCACGCCAGCTGGCGTGCCCCCGTACCGCCGCGGTTGCCCGAGGTGACCCCGCTGCGCGGCCGGTCGATGACCACGCCCGACGGCACCCACTACGCGGTCACGCCGTTCGGGCGGGCCGGCCTGGTGCTGGTCGTCGCCCGCGAGCACGGCGACGAGACCCTCAGCGCCGCCGCGTTCCACAGCACCGAGGTGGACCGGCTCACCCAGCTCGTCAAGGCCAGCGCGGTGATCCTGGGTGACCGGCTGGACCTGGTCGGCGCGCCACCGGTGGTCGCCGGCCCTTGAGCGGGCCGAGCAGTTCCCGAAAGTCACC
The DNA here is from genome assembly GCF_042658605.1 of Micromonospora vulcania. Taxonomy (NCBI): domain Bacteria; kingdom Bacillati; phylum Actinomycetota; class Actinomycetes; order Micromonosporales; family Micromonosporaceae; genus Micromonospora; species Micromonospora vulcania. Next base: position 149,165 of record NZ_JBHSQS010000004.1, read on the forward strand.
GGCGAGCAATCGGGCGGCAACAGCGCGGGACGAGGCTCGTACCGGGGAAGGGAGCCAACCATGACGTTGTGGCGGATTCGAGCCACCGTGGACGACCGACCGGGCTACCTGTCGGTGCTCACGGCGAGCCTCGCGCTGCGCGGGGTCAACATCCTCTCGCTGCAGGTGCAGCCCACCGAGCAGGGCGCGGTGGACGATTTCCTGGTCGACGCGCCGGACGCGCTCGACGAGGCCGAGCTGCTGGCCGCCGTCGAGCGCGGTAGGGGCCGGGACTGCTGGGTGGCGCGCAGCGAGGCGCGCGGTCTGGCCGACCAGCCCACCCGGGTGCTCGGGCTGGCCAACCGGCTGGTGCGTGACCCGGACGCGACGGGCGAGGCGCTGCGCGCCCTGCTCGGCGCCGACTCGGTGAGCTGGCGACCCGCGTCGACCGGTGTCGAGCGCGGCATCATCGGCACCAGCATGGTGCTGGCCGACCCGGCGGGCGGCTCGTACGCGCTGCGGCGGGCGGCACCCGCCTTCACCCCGGCGGAGTACGCCCGGGCTCAGGCCCTGGTCGAGCTGGCCGCCACCGTGGCACGCCGGGCCACCGAACAGGTCACCCTGGTGCTGCCTGACGGCGGTGAGCTGGCTGTTCGACCGGCCGGCGGTGATGACCTGGCGGGAGTGCTGGAGCTGCACGAGGCGTGCTCGCCGCGTAGCCGGCACCGGCGCTATCTGGGCGGGGCGGGGGTCCCGCGGTCGGCCCGGCTGCGCCGGCTGTTGGAGCCGACCCGGGGGCTGACGCTGATCGCCACGAGCACCGCCTCCGACGGCACGGCCGAGTCGGTGGTCGCCATGGCGAACCTGCTCGGTGAGGGTGACGAGGCCGAGGTGGCGCTGCTGGTCCGCGACGACTGGCAGCGACGCGGGCTCGGCTCGGCCCTGCTGCGTCGGCTGGCACAGCACGCCGACCGGGCCGGGTACGCGGCGCTGGTGCTGCACGTACAGGCCGAGAACACTCCGATGCTGCGGACCCTGCGCCGGCTGGCCCGACCCAGCTCGACCGAGCGCGACGGTGCTCTGCTGACCCTCACCGTTCCGCTCGCCGTACCGGCCCCGGTGCTTCGGGAGGGCCCCGCCCTGACGCCGGGCGGGTAGCCCAGGCTCAGCGCGCGGTCGGTCCCCGCCGTCGGGTACGGCGACGGGGACCGACCCGGACCGCCGGTCAGGTGGCGGGGTAGCTGCTGTAGTCCGGGAAGTTGCCATAGAGCCGGTTGTCGCCGCCGACGGTGACCGCCTGCACCAGCAGGTCACCGCCGACGAACGCGCCCTTCCAGGAGGCGCCACGGCCGCCGAACGGCTCGTCCCGGTCGCCTCGGGAGCGCGGCTTGTTGATGCCCACCTTGAACGCCTGCAGGTCCACCGCGAGCTTGCCGGCCTCGTCGGTGTCGTCGCAGGCCAGCGACGCCACCAGTGCGCCGTTGGAGGCGTTCATCGCGGCCAGCAGTTCGTCGGTGGTGTCCACCACGACGATCGTGTCGACCGGCCCGAACGGTTCGGCGTGCATCAACCGGGACCGCCCGGGCGGGGCGAGCAGCACCGACGGCGCCACGTACGCCGAGGTGTCCTGGCCGGGCAGGAACGGCGCATTGGTCAGCTTGCCCCGGTGCAGCGGCACCGCGCCGCCGCGGACCGCCTCCTCGACCTTGCGGCGCAACTCGTCAGCCTTGGTTGCGCTGATCAACGGCCCGAAGTCCAGCTCGGGCAGTGGGTCGCCCGCCCGCCAGGTCTCGTCCACGGCGAGCGGGTGCCCGAATCGGATCGAGGAGACCACCGGCAGGTACATGTCGAGGAACTCGTCGACCAGGTCGCGCTGGACCACGAACCGGGGGTACGCGGTGCAGCGCTGCTTGCCGTACTCGAAGCCCTTCCTGAGGTGCGCGGCGAGCAGGTCCCACTGGGAGAAGTTCCAGATGCCCCAGGCGTTGAGGCCCTCCTGCTCGATGAAGTGCCGCTTGTCGGTGTCCAGGAGCGCGGCGGCCACCTTGCCGCCGTTGGAGCGGCCGCCGACGAACGCCACCGCGCCGATCTCGGGTGCCCGGACCAGCACTTCGGACAGTTCCTCGCCGCCGCCGGAGACCAGCGTGGCGGGCAGGCCGGCCCGGTGCATCAGCGCGTGCGCGACGGTCAGGCAGACCGCGCCGCCCTGGGACGGGGTCTTGGCGATGACCGCGTTGCCGGCGAGCAACTGGACCAGCTCGGCGTGCACCAGGACGCTCATCGGGTAGTTCCACGAGGCGATGTTGCTGACCGGGCCGGCCAGCGGTTCGCGTCCGTCGGCCAGCATCCGGTCGATCTCGTCGGCGTACCAGCGGACGCCGTCCAGCGCCCGGTCGACGTCGGCGCAGGCCAGCCGCCACGGCTTGCCGATCTCCCAGACCAGCAGCAGCGCCAGGAGGTCACGGTGGGCGGTGAGCGCGTCCAGCGCGTCGATGACCCGCGCCTTGCGGTCCGCGAGCGGGGTCTGCGCCCAGGCCCGGTGCGCGGCGGCAGCGTGCGCGACGGCTGAGCGGGCGGCGTCGGCGTCGAGCCGGGCCAGGTTGATGGCGACGGTGTTGTCCACCGGGGTACGGACCGGGGCGGGGCGGCCGACCACGCGCCACTCGCCCTCGACCAGGTTGTGCAGGACGGTGACGCCGTCGACCTCGGCGCCGAACGCCTCCGGGGTGGCGGCCACCGCGCGGGCCAGGACGTCGGACCAGGCGGTGCCCTCGGCGAGTCGTAGTGCCATCGCGTTCTCCTCAGGGTTGACCGGGGAGCGGCGGCGTCGACGGCACCGCTGGTGTGGCGTACTGTCCCGCGCCGTGTGACGGGCCGGCAACCGTACGTTCGTATGGCAGGACGCGAGCCGCCTGTTCGGCGTGCGGTTGTGCCGTCGGCGGTCGCCCTGACCTGCCACGGCCTCAGACATCAGTTGATGGACGTCGATGATGTGATTCAGTTCGCCCGGCGACCGAGCAGGGCTACCCATCGGTGTTGATCACGCTCCACACTGCACACACGGGACCACCGACGGTGGCGATCTTCGATAGCCTGACCGCTGCCCGGGGCTACTGCCCCGAGGACCATCGAAGATGCATGGGGGTTCGATGTTCGGCAGGCGTATTGCTGTGTCCAGATGGCGATATCGCGGACGAGTTGGTGAACTCGCTCGGGGATCGTTGCTCGGCGCGTTGACGCTGACACTGGTGGCGGGGGTCGACGTCGGTCCCGCGCACGCGGCGGAACCAGTTATCTCGGACCGGGCGCAGGTGCTCGCGTTGCTCAAGTCGGGCGGCCCGGCGGTGAGCACGCTCGCCCGCGCGTGTCTGGTGGGCTCCGACGAGGACGTTCGCGCGTTCCTGGCGACGGGCCAATACCAGGCGCGGGGGTACGACGACCGGGTCCGTCTCGCACAGATGATGACTCTGAGCGGCCCGACGACCAACGCCGCTGGCCAGGTCGTCCTGGGCAAGACCGAGCAGGACGTGCGTACCTTCCTGGACACCGGCTACCAGGTTCCGATGAAGCAGGATCTGCGGATTCAGGTGGGCCGGATCATGTCTGCCGGCGGGACGACGACGAAGGCCGCAGGGCAACAGGCGCTCAACGGCGGCGACGAGGCGGTCGCCAACTTCCTGCTCGTCGTTCAGAAGCAGGCCAAGGCGCAGGATGATCGGATTCTGGTAGCGCAGATCATGTCGGCGGGCGGCCCGGCGGTCCAGGCCGCGGCGCAGGCCGCGCTCGCCGGCACCGAGGAGGACATCCGGTACTTCCTCGAACGGGGGCAGGAGGTCGCGCGGGCGCGTGACCAGGAGGTCCTGTCCGTGTCCAAGCTAGCTGACCTGGCTCGGCAGGCGAGTCAGACAGCCGCCGAGGAGACGGTGGCAGCCGAGGACGCCTCGAAGCGGGCGGTGATAGCCGCCCAGCTCGCCAAGGAGGCGGCACAGCGGGCCGCAGCGGAGACGGCTGCGGCGCAGGATTCGGCGGAGAAGGCAGCGGCGGCGGCCGGCCGGGCCGCGGACGCCGCCCGACGGGCCGCGGATGCCGCTCAGGACGCGATAGGTGCCGCCAGCGCGGCCAACCGTGCGGCCCGGGTGGCCGCGAACGCGGCGTCCAGGGCCGCTTCCGCCGCGGCGATGGCGGGGAAGGCGGCGTCGAAGGCGTTCTCCGCCGCTGGCGCTGCTGCCGGTGACGCGAGTAAGGCAGCCGGTGCACGGGCTGCGGCGCAGCAGGCACGAGCTGCCGCGGCTGCCGCGGAGACGGCCGCGGCGGCCACGTTGAAGGCGGCCGACGCGGCCGACGCCTCGGGTGCCGCGGCGGCGGCGGCGCGAAACGCCGTGACGAACGCCCTGGCTGCCGCTGCGGCAGCGGAGCAGGCGGGCAACTACGCCCACGCCGCGGGCGCTGAGGCGGAGCGGGCCAAGCGGGCGGCTGCCGAGGCGCGGCGCCAGGCCACCAACGCCGACCGCGCGGCGGACGCCGCCGAGTCACTGGCGCGGGAGTCTGGGCGTGCCGCCCGGCAGGCGTACCAGTTCGCGACGGACTCGGCGCGGCACGCCCGGGCGGCTGCTGCCGCCGCCGACGACGCGGCCGAGCACGCGGGTGAGGCTGCGGACGCGGCAGGCGAGGCGACCCGACATGCCGCCTCGGCGAAGGTGGCGGCCGATGTGGCGACACTGGCGGCGGAACAGGCCGAGCAGGTCGAGGCCACCGCACGGCAGGCCGACGCGCTGCGTCTCGAACTGGAGACCGAGCAGGCTGTCCAGGCTGCGCAGAAGGCCCGTACCGCCGATGTCGACCGGCCGGTGTCGATCCCGTTCGACCGTCCGGAGTTGGACCGGGTCGACGACGAGACCGCACAGCTACTGGCGGAGGCGTCCGCCCCGGGAGCGCCCACCGCAACGGTCCTGAGCAGTGGCCGCAAGGCCGCGCTGCGGCTGCTGGACGTCGCGGGTCCGTGGACCAGGGCCGCCGCGGAGGACGCCCTGACCGGGTCGGAAGCGGACCTACGGCAGTTCCTCGGCAGTGGCCGTCTGCTGGCCGCCGAGCAGGATGACCGGGGGCGGGTGCTGCACCTGGCCGAGGGGTGGGGTGTCCCGGCCTTCAAGCAGGCCGCGGCATCGGCCCTCGGTGGCGACCACGAGGACGTTCGTACCTTCCTCGACAGCCGGGACTACCCGGGCAAGGAGCAGGACGACCGGATCAGGGTCGGCCAGGTCATGACCGCCGGCGGGCCCACCACCAGGGCTGCGGGGCAGGCTGCGCTGAACGCCAACGCGGCGGCCGTGGTCCAGTTCCTCCGGGTCGGACGGTACGAGGCGGCCGAAGTCGACGACCGGATCACCACCGCGCAGATCATCAATACCGGTGGTCCCGAGGTCAAGGCGGCGGGCAGCATCGCTCTCGAAGGCCCTCGGGGCTACGTCCGGCATTTCATCGAGACGGAGCAGTTCAAGGCTCGCCAACGTGACCAGGAGGCGGCGACTCACGCTGCCACCGTCAGTCGGTATGTCGCCGAGGCGGCCCAGTACGCCGCCAACGCCCAGAAGGACGCGGCCGACGCCGGTTATGCGGCGGCGGTGGCCCGTAAGGCACAGGCCGAGGCCGAGGCGTACGCCCAGCAGGCCAACCACTCCGCGGCGTTGGCCGCCGGATACGCGGCCGACGCTCAGGCGTCCGCGGTGCAGGCGAAGGCCTCGGCCGACCAGGCCGCGGCCGCAGCACAGCGGGCTCGGGAGGCCGCCGTCTCGGCACAGCAGGCGGCCCAGTCCGCCGCGCGATCGGCAAGTGACGCGAAGGCATCGGCGACGCAGGCCGGCAACTATGCCGCTGCGGCTCAGGCGTCGGCCGTGCAGGCCCGCAACTCGGCGATCGATGCCGGAAAGGACGCGGTACTCGCGGCCCAGGCGGCCCTCGAGGCCATGCAGATCGCGGTGCAGCGGCAGCGGGAGGAGGAGCAGGCCCGGCTCGCACAGGAACTCGTCGTCGTGGAGCCGGACCCGGACAAGGACCCCTACGACCCCACCACGCCGTCGGACAACGGCAGCTTCGACTCCAAGTCCCCGCCGTGGACCGAGCCCACCGCTCTGCTTGAGATGCGGGCTCAGCTCTGGACCACGATGCAGGGCGTCTGTGTGCTGACCACCCAGGCGTGCGCGTTGTGGAAGCACTACTACAACGCCTCGGGTGACGACTTCCCGGTCAATGTGGACGATTACCTGCGGGACAACCAGTTCAAGTCCGCGGTCAACGGTGACCTCGCGGAGCTGCTCGGCACGGCCGGCAGCCGATGCGCCGGCAGCGGGAGATCGTCCTGCACCTACAACATCGACAGCATGTGGCGGGGTGTGAGCATGACCGAAAACCTCGACTACCGGTTGGGTGTGCGGGGCGTCCAGTACCGGATCAAGGGTTCCATCACCGTCTCGATGGTCAACGGGGTGCCCAGGTCGTCTGGTAGCTACAAGGTCGATGTCTACAAGGACTGGAACTTCGACGCCGACGAGGAGATCTGGGGCATCTCGTTCAGTGACTACGCCGCCATGCACACGTACGGGGTGGCGCAGGAGTTCGCCGTCAAGGGCACGAGCAGCACCCAGAGCGTGGGCTGAGGGTTGGCTAGTCTCGTAGGGTTGCGTTCGATGACCTGGAAGCGGCGGTTGGTGGCGGCGGGCGTGGTCCTGGCCGTGCTCGTCGTCGCCTTCGGCGTCGCGCTCTGGGGTAAGGGACCCTTCGACGAGAGGGCCTACCCGTCGAGCAGGTGGGACAAGTCGATGGCCGACATCTTCGACCAGTTCCAGGTGCAGGTGCCGGACTGCGCTCTCGCCGACCTGCGGTACTGGTCGGGTGACTACATCGACGACAACCTCTACCTGACCTTCGAGGCCGACTCCGCCTGCGTGGACAACTTCCTTCGGGACAACGGGCTCGCGGGCGGCACGACCGTCAGTCGGGACGTCGTCTTCCCCTTCCGGGACGACAGGACTGCCCAGTGGGGTTGGTACGAGGACGACACCCCCTCCTACCTGCGTTTCCGAACGAGGCCGAAGACCGGTACCGAACTCACGGTCGAGGCGACGCCCGGTGGCGGTCAGCGGCGGATCTACGTTCGTGGAGTGGAGTTCTAGCCGGGTCTGAGCCGGGTGCTCGACCCGACACGTGCGCCAGCGCGGACAGTGCTGCCTCCCCGCACGGGGAGGCAGCACTGTCGGTGCACACGCGCCCGTCGCGCCTTGCGCTGGCCGAGGGCCGCGGCCTCGGGCGGGAACCCGCCGTCGCGCGGGTGGCCGCGTGACAGCGGAGACGTACGAGTCGTTCTGACCCACCCGGCGGTCTCACACGAGCAGTGCGACCTTGCCGCCGGGATGTCCCGAGGCCACCAGGTCCAACGCGGCGAGCGCCTCCGCGAAGGGAAAGGTCCTGGCCATCGGCACGGTCAGGCGTCCCGTGCCGGCAAGCTCGATGAGGTGTTCACGGACCTGGTCCCGGTAGGTGACGCTGCCGGTCTCGTGGCCGACGATCCAGAAGCCCTCCGGCCCGGCCCGATCGAACGCGGCACTCGATGCGATACGCCGACGGTCGGCGACCAGGGCGAGGGAGACGTCGACAGCCTCGTCCGTCCCGACCGCGTCGAAGGCGACGTCGACGTGCTCGGTCAGGTCGCGTACGCGCTGTTCGAGGCCCGCTCCGTAGGCGACCGGCTCGGCGCCGAACCGTCGGAGCAGGTCCCAGTTCCTCGGGCTCGCCGTCCCGATCACCCGCGCTCCCCGCAGCTTCGCCTGCTGGACGGCGCTGATCCCGACAGCGCCGGACGCACCGTGCACGAGCACCACGTCGCCATCGGCGAGCTCGGTCCGGTGGAGCATCTCGGCCGCGGCGGAGCCGACGAGTAGCAGATTCGCCGCCTCGGCCCAGCCGAGGGCCGTTGGTTTCGTGAAGACGTCCCGAGCCGGCACCGTGATCGCGGTCGTGTAACCGCCGTGCACCCGGAACGACAGCACGTCCTCGCCGAGGTCATGCCCGGTCACGTCCGGCCCGAGGGCCTCGATCGTGCCGGACACCTCGTAGCCGATCTCGGACGCTCCGCTCGACGCGTTGAGCGCGTCGACCGCGTTCATGCCGACGGCGCGAACCGCGATCGTGATCTCGCCGGCCCCCGGGTCCGCAAGTGGCAGTCGGTGGAGTGCGAGTTCGCCGTCACGGCCACCCCCGGGGACCCATCTCTGGGCTGTGCTGCTCACAGAAGCGACGCTAGTCGGCCCACGATGTGAGTTGTGGCGATTGCGCGGGTCAGCCGCCCAGCGCGGCGACCGCCTCGGCGGTGGTGCAGACCGTACCCACGGCCCGGAAGATGTAGCTCACCGCGAACTCGTGCGCGTGCTCGTGGATGCCGCTCATGGCGTCCTGCGGCAGCACGATCCGGTAGCCGAGCTCGTCGCCGATCCGGGCGGTCTGTTCCACCCCGAAGTTGGTGGCCAGGCCGGCCACCACCAGCGTGTCGACGCCGCGCTCGCGCAGCGCCGCGTCCAGGCCGGTGTCCTGGAAGGCGCCCCAGGTGTGCTTGACGATCTCCAGGTCACCGGGGCGCGGCGCGGCCTCCGGCACCAGCTCGCTGCCGGTCGGCTGCGGGTCCTCGCCCGGCCGCTCGACGCGGACCACCACGACCAGCGCTCCGGCCGCGCGTGCGGCGTCGGCCAGCGTGACGCACCGGGCCACCACGTCGGCGCCGGAGTGTGGGGCGAGGGGCTGGTCGACGAGTCGCCGTTGCAGGTCGATCAGGACGACGGCGGTGCGGGCGGGGTCCAAGGCATCCACGGCGTGACCGTAACAACGGTGGGAGACCGACTTCTCGGGCGGGGTCGGGTGCGCGCTTCCCAACCGACGGCGCTCGTATTACATTGTCGATTATCCATGGGAGCGCTTCCATGGATGCTTCTGGGTCACCCCGCCACCCCCACGCCGCCGGTGGCCGTGCCGCCCGACGCCGTCCCGCGTCGGCGCTGCCGCCGGCGGTGCCACCGACAGGAGCCCCGCCATGCGCCACCCCACCCGGCCGACCTCCGGCCGCCCCGGCCGCCCTCCGGCCGCCGACCAGCCCTGGCCGCGGCGACTGCTGGCCGCCGGCACCGCCCTGCTCACCGGACTGTCCCTCGCGGTCACCGCGCCAACCGCCGCGCCAGCGTCCGCCAAGCCAGCGTCCGCCGCGCCAGCGTCCGCCGCGCCGGCCTTCAACTACGCCGAGGCGTTGCAGAAGTCGCTGTTCTTCTACGAGGCGCAGCAGTCCGGCCAACTGCCCGACTGGAACCGGGTCTCCTGGCGCGGCGACAGCGCGCTCACCGACGGCGCCGACGTGGGGCAGGACCTCACCGGTGGCTGGTACGACGCCGGCGACCACGTCAAGTTCGGCTTCCCGATGGCGTTCAGCGCCACCATGCTCGCCTGGGGCGCGGTGGAGTACCGGGCCGGCTACACCGCCTCCGGGCAACTGCCGCACCTGTTGAACAACCTGCGCTACGTCAACGACTACTTCATCAAGGCGCACCCCGCGCCCAACGTCCTCTACGGCCAGGTCGGCAAGGGCGACGACGACCACAAGTGGTGGGGACCGGCCGAGGTGCTGCCTATGGCGCGGCCCGCGTACAAAATCGATGCGAGCTGTGGTGGCGCGGACCTGGCGGGGGAGACGGCGGCCGCGATGGCCGCCTCCTCGATGGTGTTCCGGCCCACCGACGCGACCTACGCCGACCGGCTGCTCGGGCACGCCCGGCAGCTCTACACCTTCGCCGACACGGTGCGGAAGTCCTACCACGAGTGCATCACCGACGCGACCAGCTTCTACCGCTCCTGGAGCGGCTGGCAGGACGAGCTGGTCTGGGGCGCGATCTGGCTGCACCGGGCCACCGGCGAGGCCAGCTACCTGGCCAAGGCGGAGAGCGAGTACGACAAACTCGGCACCGAGAACCAGTCCACCCTGCGCTCCTACAAGTGGACCATCGCCTGGGACAACAAGCAGTTCGGCGCGTATGTGCTGCTGGCCAAGCTGACCGGCAGGCAGAAGTACGTCGACGACGCCAACCGCTGGCTGGACTACTGGACCGTGGGCGTGAACGGGCAGCGGGTGCCCTACTCGCCGGGCGGGATGGCGGTGCTCGACTCCTGGGGCGCGCTGCGGTACGCCGCCAACACCTCGTTCGCCGCGCTGGTCTACAGCGACAGCACCACCGACGCCACCCGCAAGGCGCGCTACCACGACTTCGCGGTCCGGCAGATCAACTACGCGCTCGGCGACAACCCGCGCGCCTCCAGCTACGTCATCGGGTTCGGCGCCAACGCGCCGCGGAACCCGCACCACCGAACCGCCCACGGTTCCTGGTGGGACAGCCAGAGCGTGCCGGTCGAGACCCGGCACACCCTCTTCGGCGCGCTGGTCGGTGGGCCGTCCGCGGCCAACGACGCGTACACCGACAGCCGGTCCGACTACGTGATGAACGAGGTGGCCACCGACTACAACGCCGGCTTCACCTCCGCGCTGGTCCGGCTGGTCAACGAGTACGGCGGCAGCCCGCTCGCCGGCTTCCCGGTCGCCGAGACGCCGGATCTCGACGAGTTGACCGTGGAGACCACGGTGATGCAGGCCGAGCCCCGGGCCACCGGGCTCAAGGCGATCATCTACAACAAGTCGGCGTTCCCGGCCCGCGCACTGACCAACGGTCGGTTCCGGTACTACTTCCGCCCCGACGGCACCGGGCCGGTGCAGGTCACCCCCGGCTACACCCAGGGCTGCCCGTCCCCGTCCACGGCCCGCCAGTTCAGCGGCGACATCTGGTACGTCGAGGTGGACTGCACCGGGTACACCATCGCCCCGGCCGGCCAGTCGCAGCACCGCATGGAGGTCCAGTTCAAGATCGGGGTACCCGAGGGCGGCACCTGGGACCCGACCAACGACCCGTCGTACCAGGCCGCCGCCGGACCGAACGCGCGCGTGCCGCTGTATTCCGGGAGCACCCGGATCTGGGGCGACGAGCCCGGTCCGGCCGTGCCGGACACCACCGCGCCGACCGTTCCGGGTAGGCCGGTCGCGTCCGAGTTGACGCCGAGGTCGGTGACCCTGACCTGGGCCGCGTCCACCGACAGCGGCGGTAGCGGGCTGGCCGGCTACGAGGTCCGCGAGCAGTTGGTCGGCAACGACGTCGTGGTGATCCGACCGGTCACCGGCACCTCGCTGGCCGTCTCGCCGCTGCTGCCCGAGCGGACGTACCAGTTCACGGTGGTGGCGCGCGACGGCGCGGGCAACACGTCGGCCGCCTCGCCGGTGCTCAGCGTCACCACCCCGCCCGCCGCTCCGCCGGCCGGCGGCACCTGCGCGGTGGGGTACGTCACCAGCGACTGGAACACCGGCTTCACCGCCACCGTGACGATCACGAACACCGGCACCACCGCGATCAACGGCTGGGCGTTGCGGTTCAGCTTCCCGGCTGGGCAGAGCGTCAGCCAGGGCTGGTCGGCGACGGTGAGCCAGTCCGGTGCGGCGGTGACCGCCACCAACCTCTCCTACAACGGCACCGTGGCGCCGGGCGCGTCGGTGAGCTTCGGCTTCAACGGCACCCACACCGGCAGCAACCCGAAACCGACCGCCTTCACCCTCAACGGCACCCCCTGCACCGCGGCCTGACCCACGCTGCTCGGAGATCTTGGACAGTTGGCGTTCTCGCCGAGCGACAACTGTCCAAGATCTCGGAGTTCGCGGCGGGTCAGTCGGTCAGGTCGTCGGCCAGGAGGTCCATCAGCAGGCCGTCGTGCCAGCGGCCGTCCTCGCCGCGCTCGTAGCGCCGCAGCACGCCCACCGGGCGGAAACCGACCTTCGCGTACGCCCGGATGGCGGCGCTGTTCGCCGCCGCCGGGTCGATGGTGAACCGGTGGTGGCCGTACTCGTCGATGAGGTACCGGGCCATCGTGCGGATGGCGTCCACGCCGAGCCCGGCGCCGCGTACCGCCGGGTCGAGGAAGATGTCCATGCTCGCGTGGCGGTAGTCCGGGTCCGGTTCGGCGTGCCACTGGATCGCGCCGATCACCCGGTCGTCGTGCTCGATGGCGTAGAGAGCGAGGTCGGCGTCGTCCAGGTCGGCGCGGATGGACTCGGCCAGGTCGTCGCCGCCGCGCCACCACCGGCGTACCTCCGGGTCGGCCCGGATCGCCGCGAGCACCGGTACGTCCGCGACCGTCGCCGGTCGCAGGGTCACCATCCGGCCGCTCAACACCGGCTCAGCCCCGGATCTCGCCGTGCTCGACGCAGACCGCCGACCAGCCGACCGGCAGCACCTGCACCTTCATCCGCCGCCGGCAGTGCTGGCAGTACCGGGGCGGCTCCAACCGGCGGGCCGACGTGCAGCCCGGATGGGCCGCGCCGGCCGTCGCCGGTTCACCGCACCGGTCGCACCACACCTCGGTCGTCGTCATGGCCGTCACAGCGTGGCGGAGAGGGCCTTGACCGGCATCTTCAACTCGTCGAGCAGGTCCAGATCGGCGGTCGCCGGTCGCCCCAGCGTGGTCAGGTAGTTGCCGACGATCACCGCGTTGATGCCGCCGAGCAGACCGTCCCGGGTGCCCAGGTCACCGAGGGTGATCTCGCGGCCACCGGCGTACCGCAGGATGGTGCGCGGCATGGCCAGCCGGAACGCGGCGATGGCCCGCAGCGCGTCCTTGCCCTCCACCACCGGGCGGTCGCCGAGCGGCGTGCCGGGCCGGGGGTTGAGGAAGTTCAGGGGCACCTCGTGCGGGTTCAGCTCGGCGAGCTGCGCCGCGAACTCGGCCCGCTGCTCGACGGTCTCGCCGAGGCCCAGGATGCCGCCGCAGCAGACCTCCATGCCGGAGTCGCGGACCATCCGCAGGGTCTCCCAGCGCTCCTCCCAGGAGTGCGTGGTGACCACGTTGGGGAAGTACGACCGGCAGGTCTCCAGGTTGTGGTTGTAGCGGTGCACGCCCATGTCGACCAGGTCGTCGACCTGCTCCTGGGAGAGCATGCCGAGCGACGCGGCGACCTGGATGTCGACCTCGGCCCTGATGGCGGCGACGCCCTCGCGCATCTGCTTCATCAGTCGGGCGTCCGGGCCGCGCACCGCGGCCACGATGCAGAACTCGGTCGCCCCGGTCTTCGCGGTCTGCTTCGCCGCCTCGACCAGCGACGGGATGTCCAGCCACACCGAGCGGACCGGCGAGGTGAACAGGCCGGACTGGGAGCAGAAGTGGCAGTCCTCCGGGCAGCCGCCGGTCTTGAGCGAGACGATGCCCTCGACCTCGACCTCGGGCCCGCACCAGCGCATCCGAACGTCGTGGGCAAGCTGGAGCGCGGCGGGCAGGTGCTCGTCGGGCAGGTTCAGCACGGCGAGGACACCGGCCTCGTCGAGGCCGACACCGTCACCCAGGACCTGGGTCCGGGCCTGGTCGAGGATCTCTGGCATGGCTCGTACCCTACAAGCCCCCCGGCGCAGCGGGAACGACCCGCCGGTCCGTCGATCCCTCGACGAGCAGCGAGCTCAGCCGCGGAGTTGACGTTCGGTGACGATCCACTCGTCGAACCGAGTGGATCCGCTGGGCCGATGGCGGCAGGTGGTAATTTCGCCCGGCGGGCGGTCGGGGTGACCGGGCGCGAACGGCGGCGAAGGGGTGACGTGGCGGACTGGCTGGCGGCACTCGACCGCCGCGCGGACCTGCGGGCGAAGGCCGGGCTGACCCGGCGGCTGCACCCGCGTCCGGCCGCGGACGGTATGACCGACCTGGCCGGCAACGACTACCTCGGTCTGGCCACCCACCCGGAGGTCACGGCCGCGGCCGTCGCGGCGCTGTCGGCGTACGGGCTGGGGGCGACCGGGTCACGGCTGGTGCGCGGCTCCACCGACGCGCACCAGGCGCTGGAGGACGAGCTGGCGCAGTGGCTGGGCACCGACCGGTCCCTCGTCTTCTCCTCGGGTTACCTGGCCAACCTGGGTGCGCTGCGTGCCCTCGTCCAGCCTCGTACGTTGCTCGTCTCCGACGCGCACAACCACGCGTCGCTGATCGACGGCTGCCGGATCTCCGGCGCGGAGACCGTCGTCACTCCGCACGCCGACGTGGGCGCGGTGGCCGCTGCCCTGGCGGCGGCCCCGGGTCGCCCGGCGGTGGTGGTCACCGAGTCGGTCTTCTCGGTCGACGGCGACCTGGCCCCGCTGGCCAAGCTGCACGCGGTGGCCCGCCGGCACGGTGCGTTGCTGCTGGTCGACGACGCGCACGCGCTCGGCGTCACCGGTCCGGCCGGCGCTGGTGCGGTGGCCGCCACCGGGCTGGCCGGCGAGCCGGACGTGGTGGTCACCGCCACCCTGTCCAAGGCGCTCGGCGGCGCTGGCGGAGTGGTGGCCGGCCCGGCCGAGTTCGTCCGGCACCTGGTCGAGACCGGTCGTACGTTCATCTTCGACACCGCGCTGCCGCCGGCGGTCGCCGCCGGGGTGCACGCCGCGCTGCGGTTGGCCCGGGCTGGCGACGACCTGCGCGCCGAGCTGGCCGACCGGGTGGCGCTGGCGGTCGACCGGCTCCGCGCGGCCGGGCTGACCGTCTCCGCGCCGGACGCGGCGGTGGTGTCGGTGACCGCTCCCGGGCCGGAGGCGGCGACCGCGTGGGCCGCCGACTGCCGGGACCGGGGTGTCGCGGTCGGCTGCTTCCGGCCGCCGTCCACCCCGGACAGCCGCTCCCGGTTGCGGCTGACGGTGAGCGCCGGAGTTCCCCGGGCGGATTTCGAGCGCGCCCTGGACGTCATCGTGGAGTGTGCACCGTGAGCGCGTGGAGCGGGCCGGTACTGGTGACCGGCACCGACACCGAGGTGGGCAAGACCGTGGTCACCGCGGCGATCGCCGCCGCCGCGCAGGCTGCCGGCCTGCGGGTGGCGGTGGTCAAGCCCGGTCAGACGGGTACGGCCGGTGGCGAACCCGGCGACGTGGACGCGATCAACCGGCTGGCCGCCCCGCTCACCGGTCGTACGCTGGCCAGCTATCCGGACCCGCTCGCCCCGCTGGCCGCCGCCCGGGTCGCCGAGTTGCCGCCGCTGGAGTTGTACACGGCCGTGGACGCCGTCCGCGACGAGGTCGACAAGCATGACCTGGTGCTCGTCGAGGGTGCCGGTGGTCTGCTGGTCCCGATGGGGCTGCGCCCGTCCGGCGAGCCGTGGACGATGGCCGACCTGGCGGTGTCGCTCGGCGCACCCGCGGTGGTGGTGGCCCGCGCCGGGCTGGGCACGCTCAACCACACCGCGCTGACCCTGGAGGCGCTGGACCGGCGGGCGGTGCCGGCCGGTGTGGTGATCGGCGCCTGGCCGGCCACGCCGGAGCTGGTGCACTGGACCAACCTCACCGACCTGGTGCCGAACCTGCTCGGCGCGCTACCGGACGGCGCCGGCGCGATGGACCCGGGCGTCTTCCGGCGCTCCGCGCCCGGTTGGCTCACCCCGTCGCTGCACGGGGTGCTCGACGACTGGCGGGCCTGGGCCGAGGAGATCGGCTGAACACCTGACTTTCGTCGGTGTCCGCACCCCTCGGGCGTGGGTAGCCTGACCGCCGTGAGGATCCCGTACCGGTCGGTGCCCGGCTCCGCGGACCGGGCGGGCCGGTGGCGACGTCCGCTGCTGGACGTCCTGCTCTGGGCGGTGGTCGCCGCCCCGATCGCGGGTGCCCGGCTGACTCCGCCGTACCCGCCGCACGATCTGGTGCTGCTGCTCGGCGCACTTGCCCTACTGGCCGTCGCGGTGGCGTCGGGCCGGCGCCAGCCGCTGGTCGGTCTGTTGCTGGTGGTGCTCGGTTCGCTGGTCGACGGCAACTTCGTCTTCGCCATCCCGGTCTTCAGTTACCTGACCGGGCGGCGCAGCGCGGGGGCCGGCCCGGCCGCCGTGCTGTTCGCCGTGATCGCGGTCGGCGGCACGGTGCTGAACCTGGTGCTGCTCGGCACCGGTGCGGCGACGTGGTTCCTGCTCGCCTCGGTGCTGCTCTTCGCCGGGGTGTTTCCGTGGCTGGTCGGTCGCTACCGCCGGCAGCAGCACGAGCTGATCGACGCCGGTCGCCGACACGTGGACGCGCTGCGCCGTGAGGAGCGCGGTGCCGCCGAGCGGATCCGGCTGCGGGAACGGGCCCGGATCGCCGGGGAGATGCATGATTCGCTCGGTCACGACCTCAGCCTGATCGCGCTGCGTGCCGCCGCGCTGGAGGTTGCCGCCGACCTCGACGACCGGCACCGGACGGCCGCGGGGGAGTTGCGGGCCAGCGTCGCCGCCGCCACCGAACGGCTGCACGAGATCATCGGGGTGCTCCGCGAGGAGGGTGTCGCGTCCGTACGCCCGGCCGGGGAGACCATCGCCGACCTGGTCGAGGGTGCTCGGGACGCCGGCATGGCGGTACGGGTGGACGCCGCACCGGGGACCGCGGAGCTACCCGCGATGACCGGTCACGCGGCGCACCGGATCGTCCGCGAGGCGCTGACCAACGCGGCCCGGTACGCACCGAATGCCCCGGTCGACGTGCGCCTCGTCCGTACCGGTGACCGGGTCGAGGTGACCGTGGTCAACGACGCCGCGCCCGCTGGGCCGCTGCCCGCCCCGTCCTCGCAGGGCAGTGGGCTGCTCGCCCTCGCCGAGCGGGTACGCCTCGCGGGCGGGACGCTCGACGCCGGCCCGCGGGCCGACGGCGGCTTCGCCGTGCGGGCCGCGCTGCCGGCGACCGACCTGCCGATCGAGCCCGTGGACGACACCGTGCGGCCCGGTCCGGCGGAACGGCCGGCCGACGCGGAGCGGCGGCTGCACGACGCCCGGCGGCGGGTTCGGCGCAGCCTGCTCGCGGCCATCGGGGTACCGGCCGGCTTCGCCCTGGCGCTCTCGCTCGTCTACTACCCGGTGGCGACCGCCGGGACGGTGCTGAACCAGGCCACCTTCGGGGAGCTGCGGGTCGGCGCGGCCCGGGCCGACCTGGCCGGGTTGCCCCGCCGGCAGCTCACTCCGCCGAGCGGCGCCGAGGAGCCCGGCTGCGAGTTCTACACCGACGGCAACTTCCCCATGGCCGAGCCGACCTGGCGGCTCTGCTTCGTCGACGGCCGGTTGGTCAGCAAGGAGCGGCTCGGGCAGTGAACACCGAAACGGTCGGAGACGTACCGGTCCGGGTGGTCCTCGCCGACGACGAGGCGATGGTCCGGGCCGGCGTCCGGGCCATCCTCGCCGCCGACCCGGGCATCGAGGTGGTCGCCGAGGCGGGCGACGGGCGGGCGGCGGTGGAACTGGTCCGTGCGCACCGACCTCGGGTGGCGTTGCTGGACATCCGGATGCCACGGCTGGACGGGCTGGCCGCCGCCGCCGAGATCCGCCGGGTGGCACCGGGTACGGCGACGGTCATGCTGACCACCTTCGGCGAGGACGACCACGTGGCGCGGGCACTCGGGCACGGCGCCAACGGCTTCCTGCTCAAGTCGGGCGACCCGCGTGAGTTGATCGCCGGGGTGCACGCGGTCGCCGACGGCGGGGCGTACCTGTCGCCCCGGGTGGCTCGGCGGGTGATCGAGCTGGGTGCCGGGCGGCTGGCCCGGCGGCCCGCCGCGCGGGAGCGGACGGCCGGGCTGACCGAGCGGGAACGGGAGGTGCTGGCCCTGGTCGGTGCGGGGCTGTCCAACGCGGAGATCGCCCGTCGGCTGCACCTGGTGGAGGGCACCGTGAAGAGCTACCTGACCAGCATCTTCACCCGACTCGACGTGCGGAACCGGGTGCAGGCGGCGATCCTCGCTTACGAGGCGGGGCTGGTCGAGGGGTGAGCGGGGGCCCGGGAGCCCCCGCTCACCGGCGTCAGGCGTCGCGACGACGCAGCGCGGCCCGGCCCAGCAGCAGTGCCGCACCGGCCCACGCGGCGAGCAGCAGCAGCCCGACCGCGGGCGGGTACGGCTCGGTGTCGCCAGCCAGGAAGTGCCCACCGGCTACCCCGGGAAAGGCGTCGGCGATCCGGTTCAGCACCGTGATGTCCGGCTCCTGAAGCGACAGCGGCACGATCATCAGGGTGGCGAAGAGGACGACGAGGGTGAGCACCGCACTGCGCAGCGCAGCGCCGAGTCCCAGCGCGAGCACGCCGATCAGCGCCAGATAGATCGCCACCGCCACGACGTCACCGATCGTGCCGGCGGCCGGCGCACTGCCCCACTCGCCGAGCACCGGCCAGGCCACCAGGGCACCGACACCACCGAGCAGCAACCCGAGGGCGGCGGTGACCGCGCCGGCGACAAGAGCCTTGGCCAGCAGCACCCGACCCCGGGACGGGTTGCACTGCAGGGTGGTCCGGATGGTGCCGCTGGTGAACTCGGCGGTGATCGCCAACAGGCCCAGCGCCAGCACCGCGTACTGGGTCAGCTCGATCGAGTCGATCATCACGCTGCCGACGGTGACGATGCCCCGGTCGTCGAGCGGGTCGTCGTTGGTGTTGTCGTTGGCCGCGTAGATGGCGAGCTGACCGGCGCTCGCGGCCATCAGCAGCAGCCCGGCCAGCGCCGTCCACCAGGTGGTACGGACCGAGAACAGCTTGGTCCACTCGGCGGCCAGTGCGCCCCGGAGCGAGGCGGGACGGGTGCCCGGGACGGTGCTCGCGCTCATCGTGCCCCACTTCCGGTCGGGCCGCCGGCGTACTCGACGCTGTCGGCGGTCAGTGCCATGAACGCCTGCTCCAGCGATGCGCCGTGCGGGCTCAGCTCGTGCAGTCGCACCCCCAGCTCGTACGCCAGGTCGCCAACCTGATCGACGGTGCTGCCGGTGACGGTCAGCTCGTCCGGCCCGGCCGGCTCGACGGTGGCGCCGCCGGCGGTGAGTCGCGCGGCGAGGGCGGCCAGCCCGTCCGGGTGCGGGCTGCGGACCCGGACGGCGACCGCGCTGCCCGCGATCACGTCGTCGATCGGCGCGTCGGCGAGCAGCCGTCCACGGCCGATCACCACGAGCTGGTCGGCGGTGAGCTGCATCTCGCTCATCAGGTGGCTGGAGACGAAGACCGTCCGCCCCTGGTCGGCGAGCGAGCGCGTCAGTTGTCGTACCCAGCGCACCCCGTCCGGGTCGAGGCCGTTCACCGGTTCGTCGAACATCAGCACCGGCGGGTCGCCGAGCAGCGCGCCGGCGATGCCGAGCCGTTGGCCCATACCGAGCGAGAGGGTCCGGCCCGGCTTGGCGGCGGCCCGCCCGTCCAGCCCGACGGCGTCGAGCACCTCATCGACCCGGCGGCCGGGTATGCCGTTGCTGCGGGCCATGGCCAGCAGGTGTGCCCGACCGGACCGGGCCGGGTGCACCGCCCGGGCGTCGAGCAGTGCGCCCACCTCGTGCAGCGGCCGGCGCAGCTCCCGGTACGGCTGGCCACCCACCAACGCCCGACCCGCCGTGGGCCGGTCCAGGCCCAGGATCATCCGCATGGTGGTGGACTTGCCGGCGCCGTTGGGGCCGAGGAAGCCGGTGACCCGGCCGGGCGTGATGTCGACGGTCAGGCCGTCGACCGCGGTCGTCTCCCCGAACCGTTTCGTCAACCCACGTAATGTGATCATGCGTTGACGCTAGGCGTGCGGGCCGGTGCCCCACCGCGCCCGAACGGCACCATCGCACCCTGACTTTCGTCAGGTCACGTAGTCCTCCAGCAGCGCCGGGGTGAGCCCGGCCCGATGGATCGCCTTCAGCGCCGCGAGGAGGTCGTCCATCAGCGCCGGCCGGAAGTGCATCAGCAGTACGTCGCCGGGCCGCACCACCTTCTCCGGGGTCTGGTAGCGGACCTTCCCCTCGTGCACGGTCTCGGTCCAGTGGAAGACCGCCTTCATCCCGCAGTCGTGTGCGGCCTTCGTCGTGGTCGAGTCGCGCTCGCCGAACGGGGGTCGGAACAGCGTGGAGCGCTTGCCGAACAACGACTCCAGCTTGTCCGCCGACCCGCAGATCTCGTGCTTCTGATAGCTGTACGACCGGCCCTTGAGCGAGTTGTGGTTGATGGTGTGGTTCTCCACGACTCCGCCGGCGGCCTCGATCTGCCGGAAGTAGTCGGTGTACTCGGTCGCGGCCGGCGAGTTGAGGAACATGGTGACCGGGATGTGCGCCTCCCGGATGAAGTCGGGCACCGCGGACGGGCGGGCCAGCCCACCGTCGTCGATGGTGATGAAGGCGACCTTCTGCTCGGTCGGCAACCGGTGCCAGAACGGCGCCGAACCGTCCGTGGGCAGCGGCACCGGTTGCGGTGGCGGCGCCGGGGGGAAGGTCGGTGCCTGGGCCACGTACCAGGCCAGGCTCTTGTAGGCGGGCGCGACCGTCGGCGACAGCGGGGTCGACGGCGTTCCGGACGCGCTGGCCGAGGGCGCGGCGGACGGGCTCGGCTGGTCCGCGCTGATCCGCGAGGCGTGGAACCCGGTGCCGGTGTCGGCTGTGCAGGCACTCAGCACCACAGCGGCCAGAATCGTTGGCACCACGAGGATCCGACGGAGGGGGGTTGCTGACACGCCCGGCAATCTACCGAGCTGATGTCAGGATCCTGTCAGGGCTACCGGCGGCGGATCACGAACGCGTCCGGCATCCGGAAGGTGAGGTTGTCCGGGCACCACGGGGCACGGACCACGGTGACGTCGTCCAGCAGCGGGGCGGCCTCGGCGATCACCACGGCCGCCTCCATCCGGGCCAGTACGTCGCCGACGCAGCGGTGCGCGCCCGCCCCGAACGCCAGGTGCCGGCGTGATCCACGCTGGCCCGGTCGGAACTCGTCGGGCGCCTCGACCACCGCCGGGTCGCGTCCGGCCCGGGCCAGCCACAGCACGATGCTGGTCCCGGCCGGCACCGCCGTCCCGCCGAGCGTGGTGTCCACCGCCGCGACCCGCCGCCAGGTGACGATCGGCGGCTCCAGCCGCAGTCCCTCCTCCACCACGTCGGCCACGGCGACCTCGCCGGCGCGCAGCCCGGCCCGTACCGCGGGTTCGCCGGCCAACCGGTGCAGCAGCAGGGTGAGGAACTGCGAGGTCGTCTCCTGTCCGGCGACCAGCAGGAAGAACAGCGCGCCCACCACCACGTCCGGGGACTGACCGGCCGCCCGCAACTCGGCGGCCAGCCCGCCGCCGGTCGCCGCGAAGTCGCGCAGCACCCGGTGGAACCGACCCACCTCGGTGGCCAGGGTGAGCTGACGGTCGACGTCCAGTGGCGCCCAGAACAGCTCCAACGCGGCCCGGGCGAAGTCCTTGACCGCGCCGACCGGGGCGTCCGGCAGCTCGACCAGCCGGGCCAGCACCAGCAACGGCAGGTCGGCGGCGAGGTCCGCGTAGAGGTCGACCGGCCCGCCGGCGTCCAGCCTGGCGGCCAGTCCGGTGACCCGTTCCCGGACCAGTGCGGTGAGCCAGTCGCGCTGAGCGGCGACCCGGGTGGGATGCAGCGCGTCGGCGACGATCGCCCGGATCTGGGGATGGCTGGCGCCGGAGTTGTTCGCCAGGGTCGGCGGCAGCCGGAACCGGTGCCCGGCGAGCACCCGCAGCGCCGTCACCGGCATCGGGGTCACCGCGTCCAGCGCGTTGTCCGGCCGGAAGGTGACCGGATCGGCGAGGACCTGCCGGACCAGCGCGTGCCGGGTGACGACCAGATGGCGTACGCCGACCTGGTCGACCACCGCGGCCACGTCCGGCCAGGGTGCCTCGACGGCCGATGACCAGCTCCGGAACAGCACGCCGACACGCTAGCTGGCGGCCCCCGGCAGCCCGGCTCGCAACTGCCAGACGGTGGTGCGCTTCACCCGTACGCTCTCCAGGGCCTCCGGCACCGGCACGTCGTAGACCGCCAGCTCGTCGAAGCGGTCCCGGGGCAGGAACGCCCGGCCGGGATCGCCGACCAGCGCCGGTGCGCCGGCCCGGGCGGCCCGGAGCAGGAACCGCAGCACCCGACGGGCCATCGCCTCGCTGTAGAAGACGTCCCCGGCGAGCACCACCTCGGCGTCCCCGGCGTCGCCGTCGAGGATGTCGCCGAACTCGGCGTCGACGCGTACCCCGTTGGCCTGCGCGTTGAGCGCGACCGCCGCGACCGCCAGCTCGTCCACCTCGACGGCCCGGACCGACGCCGCGCCGGCGCGGGCGGCGGCGATGGCCACCAGGCCGGAGCCGGAGGCCAGGTCGAGCACCCGGCGGCCGGCGACCAGCTCGGGGTGGTCGGTGACGTAGCGGGCGAGCGCCTGACCGCCCGCCCACGCGAACGCCCAGAACGGTGGCGGCCGGTCGGTGGAGAACTCACCCTCGGTCAGCTCCCAGAGCCCGATCGGTTCGTCCGCCTGGTGCAGCCGCACCTCGGGGACGAAGGCCACCGGTGCGAGTCGGGCGTGCAGCCGGACGAAGGTGCTGGAGAGCTCGGACACGCAGGCGATTCTCCCAGCGGCTCGCCGTGCGGCGTGTCGCGGGGGACCGGTGACCGGTTCACCACCCTCGGTGAAAACCCGGCCCGTCCTTGCCGACGGGTGCGAACACGCCCGTCTGGTCCGGTCGGCACCCCGCTCCTAGCGTTGCGGGGTGGAGGCGACCGAACGGAGGACGGCGGTGGTGACGGTGTGGCGGAACGCGCTGCGGGTAGGGGTGGTGCTGGCCTGTCTGAGCGGGGTGGAGCTGGCGCTGGTCGCGCCGGCGCAGGCGGCGTTCACCACCGAGCTGAGTGGGCTGCCGGCCCAGTTCACCGCCGGCGGTGATCAGCTGCGGACGGTCTCCGCGGTGGTCTCCCGGACCGACCGGCGCGGTGGATGCGTCAAGGTGCGCTGGTCGATGGTGCTCTCCGTACAGGGCATCCGGCTCGACCAGGTGAAGATGGACCGGGTGGAGGAGACCGGCTCGTTCCCCCTGGACATCCGTACCGAGGGCGACGTGGCCCGGCTGACCGACCGGCAGCTCGACCCGGGCGAGCTCTGCCCGGGCCGCACGGTCACCGCCCGCTACCGGGTGGCCTTCGCCGAGGACGTCACCAAGGGACGGGTCACCCTCGCCGCGGAGGCGTACGACGCCAACCTGCGCCTGCTGGCCCGACAGGCGGCGACCCGTTCGGTGGTCGGGACGGCCGTCACCCCGAGCAGGTCGGCGAAGCCGACCGAGACACCGGCGGAGCCCAGTGCGCCGGCGACCGAGCCGGCGCAGGAGGAGAGCACGTCGGCCGACGAGCCGATCGGCGACCAGCCGGTCGATGCCGCGCCGCCGCCGGCCCGCCGCCCGGTCGGGCAGTCCGGTGGGTTCGGCGTGGTGCCGGCGGCCTTCGTGCTCGGCGGACTGCTGCTCTCGCTCGGGTTGGGACTGCTGCTGCGGCTGCGCCACCTGACCCGGGCTGCGGCCGCCGAGGAGGACGGCCCGCCGGTGGACCAGCGCTGGGAGCGACCTGCCCCGGTGGATCGCTGGCGGACGGCCCGCCGTTGACCGGGGTCGCCGGGGCCGACGAGGTTCCGCCGGCCCCGGCGGGTGTCACCTGGCGAACGCCTGGAACTCGGCGATCCGCACCTGGTCGCGGGCCGGGCTGGCGGTGCCGCAGTCCGTCGTCGTGGCCGGGTCGTCGTCCTGCTCACCCGCGTACTGCGGGCCGCCGGTGCACTGGCTGGCCAGGACGTCCAGCCGCAGGTGGGTGGCGAGGGTGGTGGGCACCGCGAACGTCCGCAGGTTGATGTCCCGGGTGTACGCCCGGTAGGCCCCGCCGGGGAACGCGTCGCCCGCGCTGGTGTAGATCCGCGTCCAGCGCGCCGGATCCGCGCAGTCGGTGGTCCGCGCGTTGCAGGCGGACACCGCGAACGAGCGCAGCGCGCTGAGCGCGTTCTGACTGCCGGTGTCGGCGTCGCCGGTGATCGCCGGGCGCAGCATGGCGCTGACGTTCACCCGCTTGACCGTCTGCGGAGCGCCCCCGGGCAGGGCCACGGTGACCTGCCGGCCGGCCACCCCGTCCAGCGAGGCCCAGTTCGTGGCCTCGGTGTCGTCGGCGATCCGGTCCAGGTTGACCCCGTCGCCGGTGATCGTGGCGCCGGACGCCGTGGACGCGAGGTTGCGGCTCATCCGCAGGTCCACGTACCCGTCCTGATCGGCCTTGGCGGTCACGCTGAGCCGCTGGTGCCCGAAGCCCGGCGCCACCGCGAGCAGGTCGTACGTGCCGGCCACCAACTGCACGGTGTCCGGGATCGGCGTCGCCGGGTCGGTGTCCGCCACCGGCGTCGCCCGCGCCTCGTACGCCCCGACGTACACCCGGATCGGCGCGTCGACGCTGTCCCCGCGTGGCCGCAGGGTGAGCGTCGCGTTGCCGCCGAGCGGTGAGGCGAAGCTCGGCGTGGGATCGGTGTCCCCGGCGCCGTTGGTGACGGCGTCCCGACCCATCCCGGAGCGGGCGAACTCGGCCCAGATCAGGTCCTGGTTCGCCCCGCCGAAGCGGAGCAGGTCGGCGGTGAGCATGTTGTCCCGCATGTCGAGCATGCTGACCTGGCTCGCCGCCTGGAGCAGGAACGAGTCGAAGACCAGCTGCGACCAACGCCGGTTGCCCGGGCACCTGTCGGCGGCGACCGTGCCCTGCGCGCACTCCGACTGCCGCTGCGGTGTGCCGAGGCCGTACCGCTTGACCAGCGCGGACCGGACCCGGGAGTTGGTGGCGCCCCAGATCTCGCCGTCGGCGTGCACGGCCGGGCCACCGGTGTTGTAGCCGATGTCGGAGTAGTTGAGCGGGCTGCGGCTCAGGTCGTAGTTGCGGATGCCGCTGACCAGGTTGCCGGTGACGTAGCCGCCGGTGACGAACGGCGTCTCGCCGGGCGCGCGCAGGCCGTTCTGGTAGAGGTACTCGCCGGCGAGCAGGTCACCCCACGACTCGCCCATCGCGCCGCCCTGGTGACCGCCGATCCCGCTGTCCGGGCCGGCGATCATCCGGTTCGTGATCGCGTGGGTGTACTCGTGGCCGATCACGGTCATGTCGTAGTCGCCGTCCACGCACGGCGGGTACGGCCCGCCGGCCTGCGGCTGCCACAGGTACATGTTGGTGGTCGGCGGCAGGCCGTCGCGCGGCGTGCCCTGGTTGGCGTTGTTCCGGTTGCCGGTCAGCGCGCCCTGCTGGGCCCGGCCCTGCTCGGCGTCGCCGCCCAGCCCGGCCGGGGTGAGGTTGACCGCCTGGAGGTTCCACGCGGACTCGGTGAAGCCCAACTGGTACGCCCAGTCGTGCATCCGGTTGTGCATGGCGAAGAGGTTGGCGATCGACGCGTCCGCGTCGTTGCGCTGGGCGGAGGTGAACACCTCCGGGTTGCAGCGGGCCTGGTGCCACTGGTCGGTGAACGGGTACTCGTAGCGGCGTTCCGGGCTGGTGGGGGCCGGGACGACCGGGGTGCCCGCACCCCAGGAGAGCACCGTGTTGGCCGAGTTGCCGCGCGAGGTGAAGGTCGGCGTGCCGGTGGCCGCGTCGATGTCCCACGGTTGACCGGTGGCCGGATCGCGGAAGGCGGCCTGGCAGCCCGGCGCCGGGTCGCCGCACCAGCGCACCCGGGGGTCCTGACCGGGGCCGAGGTCACGCGGCGGGGTGGCGGGGAAGACCGCCCAGCTCGGATTGTCCGAGTCGAAGTCGACCAGATCCTCGCGGACCAGCACCTGCCCGGTGATCCCGTCCACGTAGCTGGTGAACGCCGCCGGGTGCTCGGTGTCCGCGCCGATCAGGGTCACCTCGTAGGCGGCCCGGGGCCCGTCCAGTGGGGTGGGCACGGCCACCGGGCGCACGGTGTGGCTGGCCACCGCGCTGGCGTCCAGCCTGGCGTCGGCGAGCGCGGCCGCGTACGCCTGCTCGGCGGTGCGGGTGGCCGGCGCGGGAGCGGCGCTGTCGCGGGCCAGTGAGGAGCTGACCGAGAGCACCGAGCCGCCGGTCACCGCGACGGTGACCAGACCGTCCGGTCCGGCCGGCAGGTCGCCGAAGCGCTGCCGCAGGGTGACCACGGCGCCGCTGCCGATCGCCCGGACCAGGACCCGTTCCAGGCCGGCCACCGCTGCGCCGTCCAGTCCGAACAGCTCGCGGTTGCCGGTCAGGTAGGCGCGGGCGGCGGCCTCCGGGTCGGCGGGGAGCCCGGTGGCGAGCGGGGTGCGGCCGGGGCCGAGCGCCTGCGGGGTGCCGAGCCGGTTCCACCGCACGTCGGGGTCGACGGCGCGGGCCAGCCCACGCTGGCGGGCGTCCGGTGCCGCCGTACCGGCGCGGTTGTCGAGGTCGGCGGGCTGGTGACCCTCGGCGAACGGCCCGGACCGGCGCTCGGCGGACGGCGTGCCGTCGGCGGGCGCTGCGGTGCTCGCGCCGGTGGGGAGCAGCGCGGCGACCGTCGCGGTCGTCGCCAGGACGGCGATGAGCCGGCGTCGGCGCCGGCTCATCGGGGGTGACCACTCCGGTTGTGGCACGGGACCTCCTCGTGGGAGCGGGATGGCCGGCGGACGCCGACCGACGATGCGTGGTGACGCATGCGCATACGTGGATATCAGTCGATCGAGGCGGCGGCAAGGTCCATGCGCGTCGATGGGCCAAAAGATCGAAGTAATTCGACTTTACAAAAGGAGCACCCTTGTAAATGGACGTGCCGGCTGCCACAGTCGGAGCAGGACCGGAGGACCCGGAGGTTGGCCATGGCCGTCGATGCCGATGTGACCGTCCCACCCGCCGCCTGGCGGGACCGGCGCAAGCCGCTCTGGCCGCTGGCACTGCTGGTGCCGGCGCTGCCCTTCCTCGGGTTCGCGGTCTGGCGGGCCGGCGGCGGCGCCTGGGCGTGGTGGCTCACCCCGGCCATCGTCTTCGGCCTGATCCCGGTCATCGACGTGCTGCTCGGCGACGACCGGCAG
This sequence comes from Micromonospora vulcania, assembly GCF_042658605.1. Lineage (NCBI taxonomy): Bacteria > Bacillati > Actinomycetota > Actinomycetes > Micromonosporales > Micromonosporaceae > Micromonospora > Micromonospora vulcania. The sequence goes on from NZ_JBHSQS010000004.1 coordinate 176,012, forward strand.
AACCCGCCGGACGAGGCGGTGCCCCGACTGTCCGCCGACGGCTACTACCGGTGGCTCACCTACCTCTACCTGCCGGCCCAGTACGCGGCGCTGGTGCTCTGCTGCGCGGTGTGGGCCCGCGACGAGCTGACCGTGGCCAGCGCCGCGGGCCTGGTCGCCACCGTCGGGGTGGTCAACGGCATCGCCATCAACACCGCGCACGAGCTGGGCCACAAGCGCGAGCGGGTGGAGCGCTGGCTGTCCAAGGTGGCCCTCGCGCCGGCCGGCTACGGGCACTTCTACGTCGAGCACAACCGGGGCCACCACGTGCGGGTCGCCACCCCGGAGGACCCGGCCAGCTCGCGGCTGGGAGAGAGTTTCTGGGCGTTCTGGCCGCGTACCGTCTGGGGCAGCCTGCGCTCGGCCTGGCGGTTGGAGACCGGCCGGTTCCGCATCCGCGGCCGGTCGCCCTGGACCCACCGCAACGACGTGCTCAACGCCTGGGTCATGACCCTGACGCTGTACGCGGCGCTGACCCTGGCCTTCGGGCCGGTGGCGCTGCCCTTCCTGGTGCTCCAGGCGGTGGTCGGCTTCTCCCTGCTGGAGGTGGTCAACTACCTTGAGCACTACGGCCTGGCCCGGCAGCGCACCGCCGCCGGTCGCTACGAGAAGGTCGACCCGCGGCACAGCTGGAACAGCGACCGTACGGTCACCAACGTCTTCCTCTTCCAGCTCCAGCGGCACAGCGACCACCACGCCAACCCGTTGCGCCGCTATCAGACGCTGCGCAGCTTCGACACGTCACCGCAGTTGCCGGCCGGCTACGCCACCATGATCGTCGTGGCGCTGGTCCCGCCGCTCTGGCGGCGAATGATGGATCATCGGGTGCTCGCGCACTACGGCGGAGACCGGACCCGCGCCAACGTCCGTCCTGCGGCCCGGCGCTGAGTGTTCGAGCCGCGCTCGGTGGGCTCAGTGGCCCGGCGCCCAGTCCGGGTCGCGGCCGAAGGCGACCAGCAACAGGTCCTGCTCATCAGGGTCGTCGGGAATCCGCGCCCCGGTCTGGACGAGGTTGCCGCGCCGGTAGTCGTCGACCCGGCCGGTGAACCACTGGGCGCACACGTGCACCACGTCCGGGTCCATCTGCGGCTCCGCCCCGATCGCCACCGCCACGTCCCAGCCGTGCACCAGGTGCTCGGCGAGGAGTTGGTGCAGGTACTCCTCGGCCGGCGTCTCACCGGCCGAGAGGTGCACCGTTCGGTCGACCGCGCCGGGGTGGGTGGCGGCGATCTCGGCCTGCGCGGCCGCCTCCCGCGCCGTCGCGGCCGGGTCGGCACCCAGCACGTCGCCGTCGAACCGGCCGCCGACCTCGTCGAGGGTTTTACCGGCGAGCAGCGGCACGCTCCACCGGTCCTCGCCCACCACGTGGTTGACCAGGGTGCGTACGTCCCAGTCCGGGCAGGGTGTCGGGTCGGCCCATTGGCCGGACCCGACCTGGTCCACCCGGTCGACGAACTCGGCCAGGCTCCGGCGGTACGCGTCCAGCAGATCCATGCTGCCGATTGTTCCGTTCAGCACGGCGGGGCGAGCCGTTTTGCCCGGCACGGGTGAATGACCGGCCTCGTCCGCCGGTCGAGGTGGGCCGGCGCGGGCGCTGGCCGACGGGCCGCGCAACGCCGTCGGCACCGCGGGACCAACGCGGCAACTTCAGCCGTTCAGTCCAGGTCGGTCGGGTCCAGGCCGAGCTCCCGGGCGGTGACCAGCCGAACCCACTCGACGAACTGCCGGCGGGAGATCACCCGGTCGTGCACCGCGAGCTGCACGGCCAGGCCGTCCATCACCGCGCTGATCCGCCAGGCGGCCCCGTCCGGGTCGGCGCACTTGAAGGTGCCCTCGTCGACGCCCGCGGAGATGACCGCGGCAAGGTCCTGTCGCCAGCGCAGGTCGAGCCGGCGGGAGACCTTCTCCAACTCGGGGGTGCGCAACGACTCCGACCAGCCGTCGATCCACATCGACCAGGAGGTCGGCCGTCCGGCCGGGGTATAGAGCTTGAGGATCCGGCGGAGCTTGGTCAGCGGCGGGGCCGAGGAACGGGTCACCACGTCCAGCCGGGCCAGATCCTGCTCGACCGCGTACGCGAAGGCCTGCGCGAGCAACCGCTCCTTCGTGGCGAAGTGGTAGAAAACCAGCGCCTGGCTCACGCCGGCGGCCTGCGCCACGTCCGCCGTACGGGTGTTGGCCAGACCGCGCTCCACGATCACGTCACAGGCCGTGCGCAGCAGGGCATCCAGGCGGATCTCGGCCGCACGTCTCGTCACGACCGTTACCGTAGCCCATCCGAGTGAACACGAACAGTTACCGCCACCGCTCGATCCGCGATGCGACAGTCGGAAGCCGGACACTTCCGGGGAGTGTCCTGCGTCGTTCTTCAGAGAGTGTTCGCCGAGGTCCGTCGGCCCTGGTCGGCGTACCGGAAGATCCGTCGGCGGCGATCCGGCCGGGTGGCCGGCGTCGCGCCCCGGCGACGCCGGAGGGTGACGGTCGGCGAGCGCCGGAGACGCCAGGGCAGCCCCCTAGGAAGCTCGCAGGTTGCCGTCCGGCTCGCCTCCCGGTCGAGCGCGAGCCGAGCCGGACGCGCCGAGGCGGACCCCGAGTTGGCAGTCGTTCACCGGCTCGGCTAAAGTTCTCATCCGTCACCCGGGAAAACCGGGGGCGTGCGGACGTAGCGCAGCTGGTAGCGCATCACCTTGCCAAGGTGAGGGTCGCGGGTTCGAATCCCGTCGTCCGCTCGGAGCTGCCGCCACGCATGACGGGGGCAACCTCGGTGGGGTGGCCGAGAGGCGAGGCAACGGCCTGCAAAGCCGTGTACGCGGGTTCAAATCCCGTCCCCACCTCGGCAACAAGCACGGGCGATTGGCGCAGTGGGAGCGCGCTTCCTTGACACGGAAGAGGTCACTGGTTCAAACCCAGTATCGCCCACCAGCTAGATGAGCAGTTCGGATGGCTCGTTACCGGAACCCCGGTGACGAGCTTTTCTGCATCTGCGGCACAAGCCCGCGGCTGGGTGCCGACGAAGTACAGCGTGACCAGGCCGTGGCTGAACCAGGCGACGGTCGTCCCGGCGATCCGGCCGTCGTCGAGACGACCGACCAGCCGGAGCACCGTGCCGTCGCCGGAGAACGCCTTCTCCCGGTCGATCGCCGCGGCCACGCCCTCCGTCGGGATCCCGGAAACCCGGGCATAGGCGGGGACGAACTCCTCCAGGTCGGTGGTCGCGCTGATGTGCAGCCCGACGGGGGTGGGCGCGGCCGCCGCCTGGTCGACCGCCACCGTCATGATCGGCATCCGGCCAACCTCGACGGCGCCGAGCGACACCAGCTCGTCGCCCGTGCCGGCGTCGCTGTCCGGCCCGACCCACCAGATCCGGGGTACGCCGTCGAGGCGTCGGCGGGCCTCGTCGAGCGCCTCCCGTGGTGCGCGCCCGGCCACGCGTACCACCCCGTTGAGGGGCGGGTGCGGCACGTCGCTGCGGTAGCTCAGCAGATTGGGTTCCCCGGCCGCGCCGATGTTCCAGCCCAGCAGGTACGCCCGGTTCGCGGCGAGTACCGCGTCGAGTGATTCCACGCGGCGGATCGTAGCTCGGGGCCGTGAACGCCGGTTGACCAGCGACAACGCGCCGGTATCGGCTACCCGGCGGCGGAGAGCAGCGCCTCGGGCGAGGTCGGTGCGGGCGCTGAGCACGGCCCGGGCCGGCCACCTCGATCGAGGCCGCCGGCCCGGGGCGCGTGACTCTTCGGTGTCAGAGCGGCGGGGCGGCGTCCCGCCGCTCCTCGACGCGCCGGTACTCGACCGGCTCCTCGACCCGGCGGTACTCGACCGGCTCCTCGACCCGGCGGTACTCGACCGGCTGCTCGGTCGTGGTGACCACCTCGCGGCGACGACCCCAGATCAGCGTGGTCATGATCAGGCCGAGGACGCCGGCCGCCATCAGGATCCAGCCGACCACGTCGAGGTTGAGGCCGCCGACGCTCACGTCCAGCGCGAAGGTCAGGATCGCGCCGAGCGCGATCAGGAAGATGCTGGTGCCGATACCCACGACAGCCTCCTTAGGGGGATGTGGTGCGCTGTCGAGGTCCTTCATTACCCCGTCGTCCAGCAGCGCAACCGCCACCGGTCCGAGGGTGCCGCGCCAGGCGATCTTGGCGTCGGGTACAGTTTCCCCCGTTGCCGGCGCACGCCGGCGACGTGCGGACGTAGCGCAGCTGGTAGCGCATCACCTTGCCAAGGTGAGGGTCGCGGGTTCGAATCCCGTCGTCCGCTCGCGATCCGCCCCTCGGGGCCTGGCCGCCCTCGCGGGCGGTCACCACGGGCGATTGGCGCAGTGGGAGCGCGCTTCCTTGACACGGAAGAGGTCACTGGTTCAAACCCAGTATCGCCCACCAGCTCTGTACGCAGTGCACGGCTCGTTACCGGACCTTCGGTGACGAGCCGTTTTCCGTAGTGGACGCGGTGGCGCCGACAATCCGATGGCGATCCCGGTCGAGCATTGCGAAACTCTGACCCGTGCCAGACCTGGACCGCTTCCGAGCCGCCGTCGGCACCTGGGCGGCCGGTGGCCCCGACGCTCCGGCCGCCGCCGTGGTGGCCCGCGAGCTGGCCGGCGGGGGACTGACGACGGTCGTACTCGTCGAGGGGGTCAGCGACCGGCGCGCGGTGGAGGCACTGGCCGCGCGGCGTAACCGTGATCTGGCCGGCGAGGGCATGTGTGTCCTGCCGATGGGCGGGGCGATGAGCGTTGGTCGGTTTCTGCGGCTCTTCGGCGTGCAGGGGCTCGATTTGACCGTACGGGGGCTCTGCGACGAGGCCGAGGAGGGCTGGTTCCGGCGCGGGTTGGAGCAGGCCGGCTTCGGTGCTGGGCTGAACCGGTCCACGATGGAGGCGCTCGGCTTCCACGTGTGCGTCGCTGATCTGGAGGACGAGCTGATCCGCGCACTCGGCACCGCGGGCGTCGAGCGGGTTCTCGCGTCCGAACAGGACCTGGCCAGGTTCCGGGTCTTTCAGAACCAGCCGGCCCAGCGCGAGCGGCCCGTCGATCGGCAACTGCGCCGCTTCCTGGGCACGATCAAGGGCCGCAAGATCCGGTACGCCGGTGCGCTCGTCCGCGCCCTCGACCCGGCCCGCGTCCCACGACCGTTGGAAAAGCTCCTGGCCTGAGGTCGGCCCGCGGTTCTGCCGTGGGCAGATCCGCTACCGGTGAACATGGGTGCCGCTCGCCGTCGCGACCCGGCACGCTGGCGTGCATGAGACTGCTGGTGCTGGGCGGGACGGGTTTCGTGGGCGGGGCGGCGGTCGCCGAGGCGGTCCACCGGGGCTGGTCGGTGACCGTGTTCAACCGCGGGCTGCACGGGGCGACGCCGCCCGGCGTACACCGGTTGCGGGGTGATCGCACCGCGCCCGGCGGCCTGGCCGAGCTGGCCGGCGGCGAGTGGGACGTGGTGGTCGACACCTGGGACGCCGCGCCACGCGCCGCCCGGGACGCCGCCCGCGCCCTGGTCGACACCGTCGGGCACTACGTCTACGTGTCCAGCGGGTCGGTCTACACCAATCAGGCCGATCCCAACCTCGACGAGGACTCCCCGGTCGCGGACGCCGACCCGGACGCCGTCGACGGCGACTACCCGCAGCTCAAGGCCGGGGCAGAGCGTGCCGTACGGGAGGTGTTCGGTGACCGGGCGCTGATCGCCCGCGCCGGCCTGATCCTCGGCCCGGGCGAGGACGTCGGCCGGCTGCCCTGGTGGCTGCGGCGGATCGAGCGCGGCGGCGACGTGCTCGCCCCCGCCCCGACCGACCTGCCGTTGCAGTACATCGACGCCCGGGACCTGGCGATCTGGATGCTGGACGCGGGCGCACGGGGGTTGGGCGGCACGTTCAACACGGTCGGTCGGCCCGGTGCGACCACGATGGGTGCGCTGCTCAGCGCGTGCGTGGCCACCACCGGCGCCGATGCCCGGCTGCGCTGGACCGAGCCGGCGGCGATTCTCGACGCCGGTGTGGAACCGTGGAACGACCTGCCGATCTGGCTGCCGCTCGGCCACCCGTACCGGGGGTTGCTGGAGCGGGACGTGACGCGCGCCTTCGCCGCGGGGCTGACCTGCCGGCCGATGGCCGAGACGGTCGAGGACACCTGGCGGTGGCTGCGCGAGGTCGGCACCGTACCGCCGCGCGCCGGGCGGGTGCACCGCGGGCCGTTCGGGCTGGACCCGGATCGGGAGGCGGCGGTGCTCGCGGCCACCCCGTCGGCGGCGAGCTGAACTCTCGCGCGCTCAGGGGCGGGGCACCGGCAGGTCCAGCACGTCGTCGACGGTGCGGCGCGGGGTCGGTCGGCCCGGCTGGCCGTGCCCGATCCGGAGCACCATCTGCGGTGTGCCGAACCGGCCCAGCGACAGCCGGAGCTGCTGCCGCGCGCTGGGCACCTCGATCGGTTGGGAGAGCAGCGACGCGGCGAGCCCCGCGTCGGTGGCGGTGAGCAGCACCCGTTGCAGGGCCTGTCCGGCGACCACCTGGTCCACGGCCGTGTTGCCCACCGACCCGAGCACCGCCACCAGCGGCTCGGGCTCGAAGTCCCGCCCCGGCGCCCGGTCGCGTCCGCCGAACCCGCGGGTCGGCAGCACGTCCTGCGGCTCGCTCCGCGGGCCGCCGGCCGAGGCGGGTACGCCGTCCGGAGCGGACTCCTGGCGCAGCCACCGCTCACGTTCCGACCGGTAGGCGGGATCCCGCTCCAGCACCCGGTGCGCGCTGCGCGCGATCTCGCCGAGTGCGGCGACCGCACTCACGCCGATCATCAGCTCCAGCCAGCACTGCTCGGCGCGGGCCGCCTCGCCGAGCCGCCACCGGGCGTCGGCCGGCACCGGGTCCGGCCAGAACGGCATCCGGTTGCTGAACCGGCGGGGGATGGCGGCGTACAGGCTCTGCTCGGCGGGGGAGGGCCGGCGCTGGACGTCCGGCAGCAGCCGGGCCAGCAGGTCCGGCTCGGCCGGGTCGGGGCGTAGCCGCACGGAGGCCGGTCGTCCGGCCACGGCCAGCGCGGTCCGCAGGTTGAACAGTGCCGCCCCGCACGCCATCCGGACGCCCCACCCGCTCGGATCGGTCGCCGGCAGTCGGCGGTCCGGATCGGCCAGCACCTCGATCCCGCCGTCGCGCAGCCGGAACCGCCACGGCTGGGTGTTGTGCAGGGAGGGCGCCCGGACCGCGTCGACGGCGGCAGCTCGCAGGTCGGTCGCGGTGTAGCCGATGTCCATGGTGAACGCCCCTTCCCGGGTGGCCGGCGACGGCCGCCGTACCGCTACCGTCCGCCCGCCGGGTGGGTGCCGGGCAGGGCCTTATGTCCCGTCTCGGCGGGTCCGACCGCCCCCCACCCGCCTCCGGCCGCGCCGCTGGCGGGTCGGGACCTTCGGCCCGTGCGTGGTGCGGGGGGACCGGGTAGAAACGAGGAATGATCCGGGTGTTCCTCCTCGACGACCATGAGGTCGTCCGCCGTGGCCTGGCCGACCTGTTGCAGAGCAGCGGCGACATCGAGGTGGTCGGCGAGTCCGGCTCGGCGCTGGAGGCGGCCCGCCGCATTCCGGCGTTGCGGCCCGACGTGGCGATCCTCGACGCGCGGCTGCCCGACGGCAACGGCATCGACGTGTGCCGCGACGTACGCGCCGTCGACTCGTCCATCAAGGGCCTGATCCTCACCTCGTACGAGGACGACGAGGCGCTGTTCGCGGCGATCATGGCGGGTGCCGCCGGGTACGTGCTCAAGCAGATTCGCGGCACCGACCTGGTCGACGCGGTCCGCCGGGTGGCCGCCGGGCAGTCGCTTCTCGACCCCGCGATCACGACCCGGGTGCTGGAACGCATCCGCAACGGCGTCGAGCAGCCACGCGAGTTGAAGTCCCTGACCGAGCAGGAGCGGCGGATCCTGGAGTACGTGGCGGAGGGGCTGACCAACCGGGAGATCGCCGGAAAGATGTTCCTGGCCGAGAAGACCGTGAAGAACTACGTCTCCAGCGTGCTGGCCAAGCTCGGCCTGGAACGGCGTACCCAGGCCGCCGTCCTGGCGACCCGGCTGCTCGGCAAGACCTCCTGAGCCGCGCCGGTCAGTCCCGTAGCGGCACGGACCAGGACAGCTCGGTGCCGTGCGGCTCGACCGGGCGGATCGCGAACGTCCCGCCGTGCCGTTCGGCGCGTTCACGCAGGTTGACCAGGCCGCCCCGGGCGTCGGCCGGGTCGCAGCCGACGCCGTCGTCGGTGACCGTGACGGTGACCTGACCGGCGTCCACGCGCACGGTGACGTCGACGTGGGTGGCCTGCGCGTGGCGTACCGCGTTGGACAGCGCCTCGCGCAGCACGGCGGTGAGGTCCGGGCGGACCGCGTCCGGGACGGCGCTGTCCACCGGCCCGTGCAGCTCCAGGCTCGGCCGATGGCCCAGCGACCCGGCGGCCACCTCGATCGCCTCACGGATCTCGGTACGCAGCGCCGCGGTCATCGGCGTACGCAGCTCGAAGATGGTCCGTCGGATGTCCCGGATGGTGGCGTCCAGGTCGTCCACGGCCGCGTTGATCCGCTTGGCCACCTCGGGACGGGTCATCATCGGCGCGGCGCTCTGTAGTTGCAGGCCGGTGGCGAAGAGCCGCTGGATCACCACGTCGTGCAGGTCGCGGGCGATCCGCTCACGGTCCTCCAGGACGACCAGCAGTTCCCGCTCCTCCTGGCCGCGGGCCCGCTCCATGGCCAGTGCGGCCTGCCCGGCGAAGCTGCCGAGCAGTGCCACGTCCTCGTCGCTGGTGCCACCGCCGCGCTCCGGACGGTGTGCCACGACCAGGACGCCGTGCAGCGTCTCGGCGGTGGCCAGTGGCGAGATCACCGCCGGCCCGGTGTGCAGCAGTGCCGGCCACGGCGCGGCGTGCGCCAGGTTGTCCACCTGGTCGTGCCGGCCCTTGCCCACCGCCGCGCCGAAGCTGGTCTCGGCGGCCGGCAGGACCGTGCCGACCAGTGCCCGGGCCTGCTCGTCGGCGCCGTCGACCACCTCCACGGTGAACTGTGCGGTGTCGGCGTCGTAGAGCAGCACCAGCGCCAGTTCGGCCTCGGCGACCTCCCGGGCTCGGCGGGCGACCAACGCCAGCGCGTCGGTGCGGCGTACCTCGCCGAGCAGCACCGTGGTGATCTCCGCGGTCGCGGCCAGCCAGCGTTCCCGGCGGTGCGCCAGGGCGTACAGGCGGGCGTTCTCGATGGCCACGCCGGCGGCGGCGGCGAGCGCCACGACGATCTCCTCGTCGTCCTCGGTGAACTGCGCGCCACCCTGCTTCTCGGCCAGGTAGAGGTTGCCGAACACCTGCTCCCGGATCCGTACCGGCACGCCGAGGAAGCTGTGCATCGGCGGATGGTTGGCCGGGAAGCCGTACGAGCGGGGGTGCTGGGTGATGTCCGGCATCCGCAGCGGCTCGGGGTCGTCGATGAGCAGGCCGAGCACGCCCCGCCCGTGCGGCAGGTCGCCGATCTGGGCGTGCAGCTCGGGGGAGATGCCGTGCACGATGAAGTCGTGCAGCAGCCGGTCCGGGCCGACCACGCCCAACGCGCCGTACTGGGCGCCGACCAGCTCGCAGGCCGACTGCACGATGCGTTGCAGGGTGCTGCGCAGATCCAGGTTGGTGCCGATGCCGACCACCGCGTCGAGCAGCGCGCGCAGCCGCTCCCGGTTGGTGACCACCTCGCCGACCCGGACCAGCATCTCCTGGAGCAGTTCGTCGAGGCGGACCCGGGACAGCGGGCTCAACCCGAGCGACGGGGTCACCGGTGATTCCTGGCGGGGCTGCGGGACGCTGCTGGTCACCGCGCGATGGTAACGCCGGTGCGCCTCGGCACCCGACCGCTCAACCCTGCCGGCCGCCGACCGCGGAGGTGTCGACCACCTGGGCGGCGGACAACCGTGGGGTGTGCGGCGGACCGGCGTGCGCCGGGTCCGCGATCCCCAACCGCAGCACGAGGTACGGGAAGCCGAGCCCGGCGAGCAGCTGACGCAGGGTCTGCCGGGTGCCCTCCACCTCCACCACCGCGCTGAGCGGCACCACCGACACGCCGAGTCGGGTGGCGGTCAGCCAACCGGCGGAGAGCGCTTCGCCGGCGCGCAGCCAGCTGTCCCGTTCGTCCTCGTCGCCGTGCAGCATCGCGTACACCGCCATGCGGTCGTGGCCGGGGCCCACCGGCAGGCTTCCGGGGCGGCCGAAGTCGCGGCCCGGCACGGTGGTCTGTGCGGGCTGCGCGGGCAGTACCTCGGCCGGTAGGCCGGTGCCCTCGCCGGCCCGGCTGGTCCAGTACGCCAGCTCGGCGCGCAGCTCCGGATCCTCGGCCTCGACCGTGTCGGCGTGCCCGGCCGTGGCGGCCAGCTCCAGCACCTGGTCACGGTCGAGGATCTGCAGCCGACCGCCCTCGGTGGTGACCGCCCGGGTGATCTCCTCGATCGCGCTCGGCGGCACCGGCTCGTCGCTGACCGGTCGCCGGTCGGTGTGCCGAACCTGCTGGGTGTTGTGCACCGACGGGGCGTGGCCGGCGGTCACGGCGGCCTCCGCCAGCGCGGTGGTCAGCTGGCTCTGCTGACTCATGGTCACGACCTCTCCGTCTCTGCCATCGTGTCGCACGGTCGTCCTGCTCCGCGCGGGTCAGCGTTCCCGGACCACCGCGGCCGGGCAGTGGGCGTGCTGGATGAGCTGCTGGCTGACCGAGCCGAGCAGCATCCCGGCCAGCCCGCCCCGGCCCCGGCTGCCGGCCACCACCAGCTGCGCGTCGCGGCTCGCCTCGATCAGCATGGCCGCCGGGCTGCCCGGGACCAGGTCCACGGTGATGGCCAGCTCGGGGTAAGTGCGTCGCCACGGCTCCAACGTCTGCTCCACCGCCGCCCGCTCGTCCGGCACCCCGGCCGCCCCGCCCGGGCCGGCGGTCCAGGCCCGCAGGACGCGTAGCGGCACCCGCCGCTGGGCCGCCCGTTCGGCCGCGAAGCCGAGCGCCACCAGCGACGGCTCCGAGCCGTCCACACCGACCGCGACCGGTCCGGTCGGCGCGCTGCCGGAACCGTCCCGGACCACCACGACGGGGCAGTGCGCGTGCGCGGCGACCGCCACCGCCGTCGACCCGGCCAGCAGCCCGCCGAATCCGCCGTGACCCCGGCTGCCGAGCACCAGCAGCCCGGCCTCGGCCGAGCGTTCCTGCAGCACCAGGGCGGGTGGGCCGTCGTACACCTCTCCGGTGACGGTCACCCCGGGATGCGCGGCGGCGGCGTCCGCCGCAGCCTGGCGGACCAGGTCGTCCACCTGCCGGCGGGCGGTGTCGTCCGGCCAGACGCCGGGCGCCAGGCCCGGACCGACCCAGCCGGCCACGGTCAGCCATTCGAAGACGTACGACAGCCGTACCGGCTGGCCGCTGTGCCCGGCCTCGTCCAACGCCCAGTTCAGTGCCACGCTGGCGTCGGTGGAGCCGTCGTAGCCGACCAGGATTTCCGCGTCACGCACGTCGTCCTCCTCAGGGGTTCGTCGGGGCGGTCTCGCGGACCCAGCGCCACTCGGCCACCTGCGGGTCGTCCTCGCCGTACCGGCGGGTGTAGTCCCGGGCCGACTGCCGGGCGTCGACCATCTGCTGGCGCAGGTGCGCGGCGCGCGCGGCCAACCCGGGAACCCGGTCGATGACGTCGATGACCAGGTGGAAGCGGTCCAGGTCGTTGAGCATCACCATGTCGAACGGTGTGGTGGTGGTGCCCTCCTCCTTGTAGCCGCGCACGTGCAGGTTGTCGTGGTTGGCGCGGCGGTAGGTGAGTCGGTGGATCAGCCACGGGTAGCCGTGGTACGCGAACACGACCGGCCGATCCGCGGTGAAGATGGTGTCGAACTCGTTGTCCGGCAGACCGTGCGGATGCTCGGTGGCGGGCTGGAGCCGCATCAGGTCCACCACGTTGACCAGCCGCACCCTCAACTCCGGCAGGTGCTGGCGCAGCAGGTCGGCGGCGGCCAGCGTCTCCAGCGTGGGCACGTCCCCGCAGCAGGCCAGGACCACGTCCGGCTCGCTGCCGCCGTCGCTGCTGGCCCACTCCCAGATGCCCAGGCCACGTCGGGTGTGCTGGATCGCCTCGGTCATCGTCAGCCAGTTCGGTGCCGCCTGCTTCCCGGCCACCACCACGTTGATGTAGTGCCGGCTGCGCAGGCAGTGGTCCATCGTGGCGAGCAGGGTGTTGGCGTCCGGCGGCAGATAGACCCGGACCACCTCGGCCTTCTTGTTGACCACGTGGTCGATGAAGCCCGGGTCCTGGTGGGAGAAGCCGTTGTGGTCCTGCCGCCAGACGTGGCTGGAGAGCAGGTAGTTCAGCGAGGCGAGCGGCTGTCGCCAGGGGATGGCCCGGGTCACCTTCAGCCACTTGGCGTGCTGGTTGACCATCGAGTCGACGATGTGGATGAAGGCCTCGTAGCTGGTGAACACCCCGTGCCGACCGGTCAGCAGGTAGCCCTCCAACCAGCCCTGGCACAGGTGCTCGGAGAGCACCTCCAGCACCCGCCCGTCCGGGGAGAGGTGGTCGTCGCCGGGCACCGTGGCGGCAACCCACGCCCGGTCGGTCACCTCGAAGGCGGCGCCGAGCCGGTTGGAGGCGACCTCGTCCGGGCCGAACAGCCGGAACGTCTCCGGGTTGGCGGCGATCACGTCCCGGATCCACGGCCCGAGCACCCCGGTCGCACCGGCCATCGGCTCGCCGGGCGAGGGGACCGCCACGCCGTACGTCCGGAAGTCGGGCAGGTTCAGGTCGCGTAGCACCAATCCGCCGTTGGTGACCGGGTTGGCGCTCATCCGTCGGTCGCCGCGTGGCGGCAACGTCCGCAACTCCTCGACCGGCGCGCCGGTCGCGTCGAACAACTCCTCCGGCCGGTAGCTGCGCAGCCAGCGCTCCAACTCGGCCAGGTGCGCCGGGTTGTCGCGTACCTGCGACAGCGGCACCTGGTGGGCCCGGTAGGTGCCCTCCACCGGCGTGCCGTCGACCTCGCGCGGGCCGGTCCAGCCCTTCGGCGTACGCAGAACGATCATCGGCCAGCGGGGACGCTCGATGGTGCCGCCGGAGCGGGCGCGGCGCTGGATCGCGGCGATCTCGTCCAGGGCCCGGTCCAGCGTCGCGGCGAGCGTCCGGTGCACCTGGGCCGGGTCGTCGCCGGCCACCACGTACGGCTGGTAGCCCGAGCCGTGCAGGATTTCGAGCAGGTCCGTCTCGGGGATCCGGGCCAACACCGTCGGGTTGGCGATCTTGTAGCCGTTGAGGTGCAGGATGGGCAGCACCGCGCCGTCGCGGGCCGGGTTGAGAAAGACGTTGGAGAGCCAGCTGCCGGCCAGCGGCCCGGTCTCCGCCTCGCCGTCGCCGATCACGCAGGCAACCAGGAGGTCCGGGTGGTCGAAGGCCGCGCCGTAGGCGTGGCTCAACGCGTACCCCAGTTCGCCGCCCTCGTGGATCGAACCCGGCACCTCCGCCGCGACGTGGCTGGGGATGCCGCCGGGGAAGGAGAACTGCCGGAACAGCCGTGCCATGCCGGCCTCGTCGCGGGACACGTTGTGATAGCGCTCCTCCCAGCTGCCCTCCAGCCAGGTGTTGGCCACGATGGCCGGCCCGCCGTGCCCCGGACCGGTGATCAGCATGGCGTTCAGGTCACGGGCGACGATCGTCCGGTTGAGGTGGGCGTAGATCAGGTTGAGCCCGGGGCTGGTGCCCCAGTGGCCGAGCAGCCGGGGCTTGATGTCGTCCGGGGTCAGCGGCTCGCGCAGCAGCGGGTTGCCCATCAGGTAGATCTGCCCGACGGTGAGATAGTTTGCGGCTCGCCAGTAGGCGTCCAGCCGGCGCAGCTCGTCGTCGGTGAGGGCGCGGCGCGGGTCGAGCGCGGTGTCCATGATGCTCAGCCTCTCGCGGGTTGGATGGGGCGTCCGGTGTCCAGCCTCGTCGCGTCGACGCCCCCGGGTCAGGGCCGTTGGTCCCGCCTCGGGCGGGCGTCCGGCCCGGTCAGCGGCGCCTCGGCGAGCCCACGGACGACGATCACCGGGGCCGGGGAGTGGTAGAGCATGGACTGGGCGACCGAGCCCAGCATTCCGCGCCCCGGTTCGTCGCCACGGGCGGCGACCAGCGCCACCTGTGCCGAGCGGGACGCGTCGACCAGCATCTCGCCGGGGTCGCCGCGCAGGACGCGGCGCTCGGTGGGCACGTCCGTCCGGCGGGCGGTGTGCCGGGCCAGCATCTCGGCGAGCTGGTCGGTGACCACGTCGGTGTCCTCGTCGGGTTCGGCCACCCGCAGCGCCAGCAGCGGGGCGCAGCGCCGGGCGGCGCACTCGAAGGCCCACTCCAGGGCGAGCTCCGAGCTGGGCGAGCAGTCCACCCCGACGAGCACCGGGCCGCTCGGCGGCGGCTCACGGCGGACCACCAGCAGTGGGCAGCCGGCCCGACCGGCGAGCTGCACGGCGATCGTCTCGGCCGGGACGCACTCGCCGCTGCCGGCCATCCCACTGTCGCCGACCGCGAGCAGGAAGGCCGTCTCGGAACGGCGGATCAGGGTGGGCAGCGTGGCGCTCTCGACGATCTCGCCGCGTATGGTCAGCCCCGACTCGATCTCGTGGGCCAGTTGGGCGGCCCGGGTGATCAGGTTCTCGGCCTGGTCGCGCGGCGCGGCGACGGTCTCCGCGGTGAAGGCCGCGTGCCAGTCGAAGGTGTGCAGCACGTGCAGTGGCCGGCCGTGGCCGGCGGCTTCCTGTGCGGCCAGCCGGAGAACCGTGAGGTCGCCGTCCGAGCCGAGGGCGACCAGCACCGCTGCATCGGTGGATGCGGCCATCCGACATCACCTCCCGGGCGTCGCGCCCGGCACGACCGCGCTGTCCCTGACCGAGGGTAGTCGGGTGGTTGCGGCGGCGGGTCGGATCGGCCAGCACCGTGAGCTGGTCGTCGCCGCCGATTCGCTCGTCAACGAAGGTTGACAGGAGTTGCGCTGTCAACGTATGTTGACGGCATGAGTCAGGCAACGGAACTCGCGGCGGCAGCCGGCAGCACCGACCCCCGGGTCGGGCTGCGCGCCGTCCGCGCCCTGCGCCGGCTGCTCGAGCGGCTCGAGGTGGTCCAGGTGGACAACGCCCGTCGACAGGGCTGGTCCTGGCAGGAGATCGCCGACGTGCTCGAAGTCAGTCGGCAGGCGGTGCACAAGAAGCACGCCGGGCGGCCGGCGGTCAATTCATCCTGGGAGGCGTGATGTTCGAACGATTCACCGACCGGGCCCGGGGCGTCGTCCGGCGGGCGGTCGAGGAGGCGCGATCCGAGGGCCAGCGACCGGTCGGCACCGAGCACCTGCTGCTCGCGCTGACGGCCGACGAGGCGGGTCTGGCCAGCCGGGTGCTGGCCGACGCCGGGGTACGAGCCGACGACCTGCGGGAGCGGGTCCGACGCCACACCGCCAGCGGCGGCGTCGGCCTCGGCGACGCGGACGCGGCGGCGCTGCGGGAGATCGGCATCGACCTGGCCGCGATCGTCGCCCGGATCGAGGAGTCCTTCGGCCCGGACGCGCTGCGGGAGGCCGTGCCGGCGCCGCGCCGCCGCTGGGGACGCCGACGGATCCTGGGTGGGCCGTTCTCGCCCCGGTCGAAGAAGGCGCTGGAGTTGTCGCTGCGGGAGGCGCTGCGACTGCACCACCGGCACATCGGCACCGAGCACATCCTGCTCGGGGTGCTCCGGGAGGGCCAGGGGCTGGGCGCGCTGGTGCTCACCGAGGCCGGCGTCGATCTCGACGATCTGCGCCGCCGGGTGGAGACCGCGCTGCGGGCGGCAGCCTGAGGTTGGGCCGGGAGCGCCGCCGGGCGGTGCTCCCGGCTCATCGGCGGTTGTCGTGTTGAAACCTGTCTGTGGCACTTCCGACGCCGGCCCGTCGTGGGCTCGCTGAAGCCGCCCCGGTGCTGCACACTGACGCCGTGGATGCTGGACAGGACAGGCGGCCCTCGGGCGGCGACGGCGGGCTGCGCTCCGCCGTGGTGGTCAACCCGGTGAAGGTCGCCGATCTCGACGAGCTGCGCCGCACCGTCAACGACGCCCTGGCCGTCGCCGGTTGGCCCGAGCCGCAGTGGTTCGAGACCACCGTCGACGACCCGGGCCGCGGCCAGACCGAGCGGGCCGTCAAGGCCGGCGTCGACCTGGTCTTCGCCTGTGGCGGCGACGGCACCGTGATGTCCTGCGTCAGCGCCCTGGTCGGCACCGACGTTGCGCTGGCGGTGCTGCCCCAGGGCACCGGCAACCTGCTCGCCGCCAACCTGGGTCTCTCCACCGACCTGGCCGCGGGGCTGCAGGTCGCCGTCGAGCGGGGGCGGCGGCTGCTGGACGTCGGCGCCGTGGAGGACCGGTACTTCACCGTGATGGCCGGCATGGGCTTCGACGCCCAGATGCTCGCCGCCACCTCCGAGACCACCAAGGCCCGGATCGGCTGGCCGGCGTACGTCGTGGGGGCCGCCCGACACCTGCGGGACCGGCCGATGCGGGTGCAGATCCGCGTCGACGACCGCCCACCGATCCGCCGCCGGGCCCGTACGGTCCTCGTCGCCAACGTGGGCCGACTCCAAGGCGGGATGCGCCTGCTCACCGAGGCCGAGCCGGACGACGGCTGGCTCGACGTCGCCGTGCTCACCCCGCGTAACCTGCGGCACTGGCTCGCGCTCGGTTGGGCGGTGATCCGCCGCAACGGCCAGGTGCCGCAGATGGAGGTGTTCCGGGGCCGACGCGTCGTGGTCACCAGCAACCGGGCCCAGCCCCGGGAGCTGGACGGCGACCTGATCTCCCCGGCCCGGCACCTGCGGGCGGTGGTCCGGCCCAAGGCGCTCTGGCTCTGCGTGCCACAGCCCGAGGACGCCCCCGACCTGTCCGTCGATGCCCAAAGCGCCGGAGAGCGGGGCGAGCGGCTGGTCGAGGAGGCGCGCCGTGAGTAGCACCCGGATGGTGCCGGAGACCCGGCTGATGACCGACGAGGAGCTCTCCGCCGACGACGCCTGGCACACCCTGCGCCGCCAGTGGGGCTGGCACCTGCTGCGGGACGCCTTCATCCGGTTCCGTTACGGCGACGGGTTCAGCCACGCCCGGGCCTTCGCGCTGCAACTCTGCCTCGCCGTGGTGCCGTTCCTGATCGCCCTCACCGGTCTGATCAGCGAGCTGGGCGTCGAGGAGGGCGGCCGGGTGGTCGCCGACACCGTACTGGCGCTCACTCCGGGCCAGAGCGAGCAGATGGTGGCCGAACTGCTCGGCGAGGGCGACCGCGTCGAGGACGCCGGCGAGTTGGCACTCACCCTCGGTCTGCTCACCGGGCTTGTCGCGCTGACCACCACGATGGCCCAGATCGAGCGCGGCGCCAACCGGATCTACGGCGTGGAGCGGGACCGCCCGGCCTTATGGAAATACCTGCGCGCCGCCGTGCTGGCCGTCACCGCCGGCCTGCCCGCGCTGGCCGGCTTCCTGATCCTGGTCGGCGGCGGCGCGATGGGCGACTCGGTACGGCAGCACTACGAGTGGGGTGCGATCGCCAACGGCATCTGGACCGTGGTCCGCTTCCCGCTGAGCCTCGGTCTGACCGTGCTCGCCGTGGCGGTGCTGTTCCGGCACGCGCCGCGCCGCAGACAGCCGGGCCTGTCCTGGCTGTTCTTCGGCGCCGGCATCGCCACCGCGCTCTGGTGGCTGGCCAGCCTGCTACTCGCCGCGTACGTGCGGTTCAGCGAGGGCTTCGGGCAGACCTACGGCGCGTTGACCGGGATGATGGCGCTGCTGCTCTGGGCCAACCTCACCGGTGTGGCCCTCTTCGGTGGGCTGGCCTTCGCCGCCCAGCTGGAGGCGCTGCGCATCGGCGTACGGGAGCCGGCCCAACCGGACCTGTGGGAGCCCGAGGCCGACCGCGAAGGGCTCTACGACACCGGGGACATGAGCGCGTTGTAGCCCTGCGCCGCCCGGTGTCCGCGTGTAGCCGCGGCGAGGATCGGGTATTGCGCCTCGCCAGGTGCGACGAAGGAGGTGCGGGGTGACCGCGGTCAAAGAGGTGGTGCGGCGTCCGATCGGGCATTTCACCGAGCGGAGCATCGCCGGTCTGGTGGCGGTCACCGGCGCCGGGGTGGCCTTCGGGCTGCTGTTGCTGCTCGTGCGGGTGCGCTGGAGTCCGTTGCAGACCGCCGACCACGCGGTCGCCGAGTGGTTCAACGGACTCGTCGCCCCGCACCACGCGCTGGTCACGGTGCTCCAGGCGGTGACCGACCTGGGCGGCCGACCGATCCTGATCTGGCTGGTCACCATCGCCGTGGTCGGGCTGCTGATCCGGCGACAGCCACGGCTGGCCGTCTACCTGATCATCACCGGCGTCGGCGGCCTGATCCTCGACCCGTCGCTCAAGACGTTGGTCGGCCGGCTCCGCCCGGTGGTGGACATCCCGGTGGCCAGCGCGCCGGGCAACAGCTTCCCGAGCGGGCACGCGCTCGGCTCGTTCGTCGCGTACGGGGCGTTGCTGCTGGTGTTCCTGCCGGCGATGGCGCCCCGCTGGCGCAAGCCCGCGATCGTCGGGGTCGCCGCGCTGGTGGCACTGATCGGGCTGACCCGGATCGCGCTGGGCGTGCACTTCGTCTCCGACGTGCTGGCCGGCTGGTTGCTCGGCGCGGCCTGGCTGGGCGTCACCGCGTACGCCTTCCGGCTCTGGCGACGTGAGCGCGGCCGGCCGGTGCCGCCCCTGACCGAGGGACTGGAGCCCGAGGCGGGGCACGACATCGCCCCCGCCCCGGCCGAGGAGCACGTGCTGGCCCACCCCCGCTCGGCGGTGGCCGAGCTGCTGGTCGGCTGGGTGCTGGTGTTCGGGGCGCTCTACGCCTTCGGCACGTACGTCAGCTACCACGCCAAGGGCACCTTCTTCGACACCCTGGACACCGAGGTGCCGCGCTGGCTCGCCGACCGGCACACCGACGTGCTCACCGAGGCGAGCTGGTGGTGGAGCAAGTTCGGTGACACCCACGCGATCCTGATCATCTCGCTGGTGTTCTGTCCGCTGGTGCTGGCGGTCTGGCGGCGCTGGCGGCCAGTGCTGTTCGTGGCGCTGGCGATGGTCGGTGAGCTGACCCTCTTCCTCGCCTCGGCCCGAGCGGTCGACCGGCCGCGCCCGCCGGTGGAGAACCTGGACGGGCAGATGCCCACCTCGTCCTTCCCGTCCGGGCACATCGCCGCGACCATCTGCATCTGGGTGGCGATCACCATCATCGTGCTGCCGCGTACCGACCGCTGGTGGCGCTGGATCTTCGTGGCCCTGGCGGTGATCATGCCGGTCGGGGTGGCCACCTCCCGGATGTACCGGGGCATGCACCACCCGACCGACTTCATGGGCGCGATCGTGCTCTCGGCGCTCTGGATCGGGCTGCTCTACCTGGTCATCCGACCCAACGCCGACGTGCGCGAGGGCAACCAGCCGAGCATCGAGTCGGAGGACGTGGACACCCTCGACGACGAGCTGGCCCGGGCCGGCCGGGCCGACTGAGCGTCGCCGTGCTGCGGGTGATGACCTGGAACATCCGCACCGGCGGTCGGGACCGGGGCGGTCGGGACCGGTGGCACCTGCTGGTCGAGGTGATCACCGCGCAGCGGCCGGACGTGCTGTTGGCGCAGGAACTGCGCGGCTTCGACCGCCCCGGCGTGCTCGACGACTTCGCGGCCCAGCTCGGTATGCGCCCGTACCTGGCCCGCAGTCGCCTCGGCCAGCCCGTGGCGGTGCTGGTCCGGCCGCCGCTGCGCACGCTCGCCGCGAGCCCGGTCCGTCGGCCGTTCCACCACGCGGCGGCGCGGGTGGTGCTGGCCACCGACGCCGGGCCGCTGACCGTGCTCTGCACCCACCTCCAGCCGTACGCCGGTGGTTGGCGACGCGTCGAGGCGGGTTGGCTGGCCGGCGCGTTACGGCGGGCACCCGGTCGGCTGGCGCTGCTCGGCGGCGACCTGAACACCCTCGCCCCCGGCGGCGACCACACCGAACGGCTCGGTCGGCTGGCGCCCGCGTACCGCCGTCGGCACCTGCGCTGCGACGGGCGGACGGTGGACAGCCGGGCGGTGGCCCGGCTGCTCGCGGCGGGTCTGGTCGACCTGCACCCGCTCGTTGGCGGGGCGGACGAGGGGTTGACCGCGCCGACCCGGCTCGACGGCGGCCAGGAGTTCTCCGGAATGCGGCTGGACTACCTGCTCGGCACTCCGGCACTGGCCGAACGGCTCCGGGACTGCCGGGTAGTTCGTGGTGCGGCGGCGGACATCGCGTCCGACCACTATCCGGTGTTGGCCGATCTGGACCTGACCGCCGGCTGATCGCCTCGTCTCGGCGGCTCGCCCGGCCGCCGTCGCCCACGTGGTCGCCGGGGAGATCTGCGTCACCGTGGGGAGTTGATCCGAAGAGAAATCACCTACGCTGCGCGATCGTGTCGACAGTTCGAGAGCTTTCGATCAGGTTGCTCCGATCGCCTTGTACGTGGCTTGTCGTGCTCGCGATCTACGTTCTCGGGCGGTGGTCGCGTGCACAGGTCCTGGAGATGCATCAAGCCGTCGGCGCATGTGACCTGGGCATCTTCCATCAGGCGGTGCAGGGCTGGGCGTTCGATGGCTGGCCGGACGTGCCGATCAAGGGCTTTGCGCAGTTGGGCGATCACTTCTCGCCGATCTTCGCGCTCTTGGCACCGATCCTGTGGGTGTACGACTCGCCGATTGTCCTGGTATACGCGCAGGTACTGCTGATCTGCTTGTCTGGCATTCCGATCTACCACCTCTTCCGGCGCCACTACGGCGTCTGGGTGGCGAGCGGAATGCTTGTCGCCTACCTCGGCAGTCATGCCGTTCTGGGGACGATCAGGTTTCCGGTGCACGAGGTGATGTTCGGCGCGCTGTTTCTGTCCTGGGGCCTGGAACGCATGCTCGCCGGCAGATGGACGCAGGCCAGCGTGCTGATCGCCGCGCTCGTCACGGTCAAGGAGGACGGCGGCTTGCTCTGCGCGCTCGTCGGCCTGTACGCCCTGCTGCACCGACGCTGGCGGCACGGCGCTTTCCTGATGATCTGGGGCGTCGGCTGGTTCGCGCTGACCCTGAAGGTGATCATCCCTGCGCTGCACCCGAGCGGGTCTTATACCTACGAAGGGGACTACCAGCAGAATCTGCACGCCGACGGGATCTTCGCGGGTATCCCATACATGCTGGGCCACCCGTTGGAAGTCCTGCACCTCATGGTGGACCAGCCGGCCAAGGTGACGACCTGGCAGCAGCTGCTGATCCCGATCGGGTTCGTGGCGCTCGCCTCGCCGCTGGCCCTGCTCGCCGCCCCGCTGATGCTGGCCCGAATGCTGTCGTCACGCGAAACGCAGTGGTCATCGTCGCTGTACTACAACATGCCGCTGATGCCGATCATGTTCGCCGCCGCAGCCGACGGCATCCGGCGCATCGGTAACCTGCTGGACCGGCTCCGGGGGCTACCGCCGGCACCCGACCCGACGAACACCGCCGCCGAAAGCCCACCACAGCCGAGCACGAACGTGGGAACCTCACCGGAGGTGAGCACCGACGGGACATCACGCCGGTCATTCAAGCGGATCAGGGCCTCAACGGTCCTGGCAGCGAGTGCGGCCATCGTGCTCAGCGGCGCCGCCGTGTGGGACCTCCGCAGCGATCCCATCGTACGGTGGCACCTGGATGCCGCGGCCGCCAGCGAACCGGGTCGCACCGAGATCGCGGCCGAGGCCCGCCGCGCGCTGACGCACGTTCCACCCGGTGTGACCGTCCGCGCCACCAACGTCCTTGTGGTCCCCTTGCTCGCGACCAACAAGGTGACGCTGATCGGCTCGAACACCGATCACGGTGACTGGGCCGTCGTCGACACCGCGGACCCCGGCTGCCCGCTCGGCCCTGACGACGTGCCGAGGGTGATGCGGCAGTTGGACGGTATGGGGTTTCGTTCCGTGTACTCGGCAGGCCGATTCGTTGTCCTGCACCGCACCGCCCCACCGATCGCACCCATCCAGAGCATCGGCAGTTGAGCTGAGCAGGGCCGTGGCGTGGACCCGTTACCGTGCCCACGTGACCGACCATCCCACGCTGCGCCCGCCGCTGCCCGGCCCGCCGGCCGCGCCTGCGCAGGTGCGCCCGGCTCCCGGCCCGCCGGCCGTGTACCCGGGGGAGCCGGCCGCCGCCGAGCTCCCGCTCGTCGCGGCCGTCGCGCGCGGTGTGGCGCTGGTCGTGGTGCTTCCGGTACGCCTGCTCTGGGAGCTGATCGCGGCCACCGGCCGGCTGCTGAACCGCTACCTGCTCAACCCGACCGGCCGGTTCCTGCGTCGCTGGCTGCTGGCACCGTTGGCCTGGGTACTGCACCGGCTGGTGTGGATTCCGCTGCTCTGGGCGGCCCACACCCTGCTCTGGATCCCGCTGGTCTGGGTGGCCCGCACGCTGGTGTGGGTTCCGCTGGTGTGGTTGGGGCAGGCCGTCGCCTGGCTGGCGCGCACCCTGGTGTGGGCACCGTTGGTCTGGTTGGCCCGCGTGGTGCTCCGCCCACCGCTGGTCTGGCTCGGCGGCGCGCTGAGCTGGCTCGTCGAGCACCTGGTGGTATTGCCGATCCGCTGGCTGGCCACGGTCCTCACACCCGCCGGTCGGCTGCTGTGGCGCGGCGTCGGCCTGCTCGCGGGGGCTCTGGCCGCCGCGCTGGTCGGGCTGGTGCGCGCGATCTGGTGGGTCGTCGTGGGCTTCGCCCGGCTGATCGTCGCCGCCGTGGTCGGCGCATGGCGGGTGGCCGGGTGGCTGCTGCGGCTGGGCTACCGGCTGCTGCTGCGACCGCTCGGGCACGGGCTGCGCTGGCTGTGGCGGCACACCGTCCGTCCGCTGCTGCGGGCCGTCCGGTGGGCCTGGTCGGTCACGGTCGTGCCGGTGGCGCGCGGCCTCCGAGCGGCGTGGCGGGCGACCGTCCCGCCTATGGCCACCTGGACCCGCCGCTCGGTGTTCGATCCGGCTCGGCTCGCCTCCCGGGAGGTGCTCACCGCGCTCGGGCTGCGCCGCTGACCGTGCTGCTGGAGCGGCTAGAGCAGCACGTTGACCAGCACGGTCAGCAGCACCGAGGCGAGGATCGACAGGAGGATCATCAGCAGGCAGCCGAGGCCGCCGCCGAGTGGGCGGATCTCCGTGTTGCCAACACGCATCGGTTCACCTGTCCGTGGGAGTGCGAGTGGAAGTGGAAGTGGGCTTCACAGCTCACGCAGCCGGGGTAGCAGCTGCTCCTGCGCCCAGTCCAGGAACATCGGCTGGCTCTCGCCCCCGATCTGGACCAGCGCCACGTGCGTGAAGCCGGCGTCGACGAACTTGCGGAACGCCTCCACGTGCACGTTCACGTCCGGTCCGCAGGAGATGCCCTCGGCGACGTCCTCCTCCCGGACGAACTGGGTGGCGGCGGCGAAGGCCTCCGGATCGGGCAGGTTGGCGTTGACCTTCCAGCCCATCCCGAACCAGCGGAACTGGTCATGCACGATCTTGCGACACTCGGCCTCGTCGGGGCCGTAGCAGATCGCCACCTGCCCGTAGCGGGGCTGGCCGGCGCCACCGGCGTCGTCGTACATCTCGATGATGTGCGGGTCGGGCTCGGTGGCGACGATGCCGTTGCCGTACTCGGCGGCGAGGGTGGCGGACTGTCGACCGGAGGCGGCGATGGCCATCGGGACCGGCTGCTCCGGCCGGTCCCAGACGTAGGCGTCGGGTACGTCGAAGTGATTGCCGGAGAAGGTCAACGTCTCGCCGTTGAGCAGCGGGCGGATGATCTGCAGCGCCTCCTCGAACATCTCGTGTCGCTGCTCCACGTGCGGCCAGCCGCCCACCACGTGCTCGTTGAGGTTCTCCCCAGCGCCCAGGCCGAGGGTGAACCGGCCGTCCGAGAGCGCTCCGATGGTGCTGGCCTTCTGGGCGACCACGGCCGGGTGGTAGCGGCGGATCGGGCAGGTGACGAACGACATCAGCTCCGCCCGGGAGGTCGCGTGGGCGACCGCGCCGA
This sequence comes from Micromonospora vulcania, assembly GCF_042658605.1. Taxonomy (NCBI): domain Bacteria; kingdom Bacillati; phylum Actinomycetota; class Actinomycetes; order Micromonosporales; family Micromonosporaceae; genus Micromonospora; species Micromonospora vulcania. The sequence continues at coordinate 200,081 of NZ_JBHSQS010000004.1, forward strand.
GCACCGACCAGGCGTACGGGGAATGGCCCTGGGAGTCCAACCAGGGGTAGTAGTGGTCGGACATCACCAGTTGATCGAAGCCGACTGCCTCGGCCCGTACCGCGTGGTCGATGAGTTGCTTCGGACCGGCCTGCTCGCACATCAGGGTGTAGCCGACGCTGACCATCCTGGTATCTCCTCTCCGCCGACGGATCGTCCCCGGATACCCAGGTCGCCAGCGGCCAACCCTCCCGTCCGTTTCGCTGGGGCTGCGGCCACCGGAGCATCGGCCTACGCTGATGGGTACGCCGCCGGGAGTCGGGTGGCGGCTGTCGGGCTGCAGCCGCCTTCCCCTGTCACGTCCCCACCCCTGCCGGGCATCGGGGGTCCTCCCTGAGGAAGGCCATGAAGACTCGACTCTCCGCCGCCGGCGCGGCCCTGCTCGCGGTGCTCGTCGCCGTGTTGGCGTTCGGGCAGCCCGCGCACGCCGCGGCCGGCTTCTCCGTCGCGGGCGGCAAGCTGTACGACGCCAACGGCACCGAATTCATCATGCGTGGGGTCAACCACGCGCACACCTGGTACCCGCAGCAGACCAGCTCGTTCGCCGACGTCAAGGCACTCGGCGCCAACACCGTGCGGGTGGTGCTCTCCAGCGGCGACCGGTGGACCCGCAACAGCAACGCCGACGTCGCCAACGTCATCGCGCTCTGCAAGGCCAATCGGCTGATCTGTGTGCTGGAGGTGCACGACACCACCGGGTACGGCGAGCAGAGCGGCGCGATCACCCTCGATCGGGCCGTCGACTACTGGCTGAGTATCGCCGACGTCCTGACCGGCCAGGAGAGGTACGTCCTGGTCAACATCGGCAACGAGCCGTACGGCAACCAGAACTACGCATCCTGGGCCACCGACAGTGCCAACGCGATCAAGCGGCTGCGTGCCGCTGGGCTGACCCACACGATCATGGTGGACGCGCCGAACTGGGGACAGGACTGGTCGTTCACGATGCGCGACAACGCCGCCTCGGTCTTCGCCGCCGACCCGGCCCGCAACACCGTCTTCTCCATCCACATGTACGGGGTCTTCGACACCGCTGCGGAGATCACCGACTATCTGGGCCGCTTCCGTGCCGTCGGGCTGCCCATCGTGGTCGGCGAGTTCGGCTTCAACCACTCCGACGGCGACCCGGACGAGGACACCATCCTCTCCCACAGCCAGGCGAACGGGATCGGCTGGCTGGGCTGGTCGTGGAGCGGCAATGGGGGCGGCGTGGAATACCTCGACATGGCCACCGCCTTCAACCCGGCCAGCCTGACCAGTTGGGGCCAGCGGATCTTCAACGGCGCCAACGGCATCCGGCAGACCGCACGGGAGGCGACCGTCTTCGGAGGTACACCGCCGCCGACCACCCCGCCACCGACCACGCCCCCGCCGACCGGTGGCTGCACCGCGACCTACACGGTGGTCAACCAGTGGCAGGGCGGCTTTCAGGGTGAGGTGCGGGTGACCGCGGGCCCGGCCGCGATCACCGGCTGGAGCACCCGGTGGACCCTCGGCAACGGTCAGAGCGTCAGCCAGGCCTGGAATGCGGTGCTGACCAGCAGCGGGGCCACGGTTACCGCCCGCAACGTGGACTACAACGGCCGACTGGCCGCCGGCGCAAGCACCAGCTTCGGTTTCATCGGCGGCTGGACCGGCAGCAACGCCAGACCGGAGGTGAGCTGCACCGCGAGCTGACCGACGCATCAACAACGGTGGCCGGGTCCGTGCGGACCCGGCCACTCGTTTCGCGTACGGGCATTGCACTCCCCATAGCCGATGATCAATAGTTGCCGCAAGGTGTCGTGCTGTGGGATTCCCCACTCCTGAGGGGGCAGTGGGTGATCTCGATGATCCATATGGTGACCCTGCGGTTGCTTTCCGGCAACCGTTCAGCCCGCAGGGGCCACGGGGGTCCTTCATGTACGACTGTGCACAGTCGTGCCCGCGATCGATGGGCGCGACTCGCTTCGCCACGCCCAGCGCCAGCACGCCACGCGTGAGAGCCGCGTGATCGCGGCCCGGCGTGCCTTCGCCGCGCTCCGACGCACGTCGATACCGACACCGGTACGCGTCGCACAGCGTCCCTGCCACCTGATCCAGAAAGGATCGTCAGTGTCATCGTCTTTTAGACGGCGAGCAGTCCAGGCCGGTCTGCTCGCGGCAACCCTGGTGGCGGGGCTCCTCAACGCCTCGTCCGTCCAGGCGGTGACCGGCGGGGCCGCCGTCACCGATGCGTCGTACGCCTTCGTCGCCAAGGTCGACGTCGGCTCGTTGGAGCGCTCGTGCAGCGGGTCGCTGGTCGACCCCTGGTGGGTGCTCACCGCCAAGAGCTGCTTCAGCTTCGACGGTCAGCCCGTGGTCGCGGGCAAGCCGGCCAAGCCGACGACCGTCACCGTCGGGCGCTTGGACCTCACCACGTCGACGGGCGCGGTCGTTCCGGTCTTCCGGATCGTGCCGCACGCCGATCGTGACCTCGTGCTCCTGCGGTTGTCCAGCCGGGTCGACGTGACCCCGGTGGCGCTGGGCGCCGCGCCGGCGGTCGGCGAGCAGCTCACCGGCGCCGGCTTCGGTCGTACCGCCACCGCCTGGGTGCCCGACCAGTTGCACGGCGGCTCGTTCGCCGTGCAGTCGGTCGGATCGTCCACCGTGAATATTTTGGGCAGCGGGCAGACCGGAATCTGCCGCGGCGACCTCGGTGGCCCCACCGTTCGGGTGGTGGCCGGCAAGCCGCAGCTGGTCGGCGTGCACTACAGCTCGTGGCAGGGTGGGTGCTTCGCCGAGACCGAGACTCGCCGCGACGCGGTGGACACCCGGGTCGACGACCTGGGGGCCTGGTTCGCGGCCAGCATGCCGCAGGGCCCGGCGATGGACACGAAGGAAGACATCAACTTCCTGTACACGTACGACTCGGGCGATGCCGCTCCGACGACCTTCCCGGCGAACTCGACGGGCGGGTTCCCCGGCCCGATCGGTTCGTGGAAGGGCGGCGGTTCGGCGTACTACAACCGTGACCGGGTCAAGGTGTTCAACGACGACTTCGACGGTGACGGCGTCAAGGACCTCGTGGTGTTGTCGACCCGTACCGATGGCAGCTTCGCCATCGACACGTTCATCACCGGTGCGGACGGCAAGTACGGTGCGCCGCTGCGTTCCTGGACGGCCCCGGCCGGTTGGGGGCATCTCAGCAGCATGAAGATGACCTCCGGTGATTTCAACGGTGACGGTCGGGCCGACCTGAGCGCCTTCTACGGTTACAACTCCGGTAACGGCGACGAGGCGTGGATCAACTGGATCGCCCGACCGGATGGCGGATTCGACTCTCCGATCGAGGCGTGGCGGGCCAGCACCTTCGGCAACTGGAACAGCGTCTCGGTCTTCTCCGGGGACGTGAACGGGGATGGCCGGGACGACGTCAGCCTGTTCTACGCGTACGCCACCGGGGCGATGGCGCTGATCACCTGGCCCGGCCAGGCCGACGGTAAGTTCCCCACGGGATACACCTCCTGGTCCACTCCGGCGGACAAGCCGTTCGGCTCGCTGGCCTCGATGAAGCTGGCGGACGGCGACTTCAACGGTGATGGTCGCGATGACGTGGCGGTCCTCTACAACTACGGCGGGACGTCGACCGGCCTGCACACCTGGACGGCCAAGGCGGACGGGAACTTCAACGCGCCCGTCGCGTCCTGGAAGTCGACCTCGTTCGGCCAGTTCGCCAGCATCAAGATCGTCTCCGGCGACTACAACGGCGACAAGCGCGACGATCTGGCCTTCCTCTACCGGTACGGCGACGAGAGCCAGGGGTTGCACACCTTCACCTCGACCGAGAGCGGGGGCTTCAACGTCCCGTTCGGATCGTGGTTGGACCGGCCGCGAGCCTTCGGCTGGTGGTCGAACATGCGGATGGACGGCGAGTAACCAACGCCGAGTGCTGGTGGTGTCCCCGCTTCCCCACCGGGAGGCGGGGACGCCGTGGCTCTACATCGGATCCAAATTTGGTATACGAGGGTGGCCCGGAGGTGAACGCAGCCGGTCAGGTCGCGCTGGCCGGTCCGCGCAGCTACCAGCGGAAGTTCCTGATCTCGGCGCGGTTCAGGGCTGCCCAGCGCGACTACGATACGGCCCTGCACGGCGCGACCGTGAAGCGGTACATCCTCGAAGCGACCAACTACGCGACCCAGGCCAATGACCTCGCGGCCGCGGCGGCGGTCTTCGCCACCCAGGCGGCACAGTCCGTGAGCCGCACCGTGACGGGTGCGGTCAGTGCTCCCCGGTCAGGTTCACGATGACCACCCCGGCGATGATCAGAGCGATGCCGGCGAGCTTGGCCAGCCCGACCGACTCGTGCAGGAACACCACCCCGATCGCCACGATGGTCGCGGTGCCCACGCCCGACCAGAGGGCGTACGCGACGCCGACCGGGATCTCCTTGACCGCCTGCGCCAGCAGCACGAACGCCAGCAGGTAACCACCGACGCAGACCAGCGTCGGCCAGAGGCGGGTGAATCCGGCGGTGGACTTGAGCAGGCTGGTCGCCAGCACCTCGGCGGCGATGGCGATCCCGAGCAGCACGTACGCCATGCGGTCCTCAGTCCTGGGTGGTCGACGGAAGCTCGGCGGCGAGCCGGGCGGCACGCATGGTCAGGTAGCGCTGCTCGGGCAGGCTGCTCGTCCGCCCGGCGGCGGCCCGATAGTTGGCAATGGCCCGGGCCCGGTCGCCCACCATCTCGTGCAGGTGCGCGCGGGCGGCGGGCAACCGGTGGTGCCCGGCCAACCGTGGATCGTCGGCCAACGCGTCGAGGGCAGCCAGGCCGGCTGCCGGCCCGTGCACCATGGCGGTCGCCACGGCTCGATTGAGCGCCACCACCGGGCTGTCGGCCAAACGCTCCAGCACCCCGTAGAGCGCCAGGATCTGTGGCCAGTCGGTGTCCGAAGTGCTCGATGCCTCGTCGTGCAGCGCGGCGATGGCGGCCTGTACCTGGTACGGGCCGACCGGGCCACGCGGCAGGGCCCGGGTGACCAGCGCGATGCCCTCGGCGATCGCCGTGGCGTCCCAGCGGGTGCGGTCCTGGTCGGCGAGCGAGATCAGTTCACCCGAGGGCCCGGTCCGGGCGGGGCTGCGCGCGTCGGTGAGCAGCATCAACGCCAGCAGCCCGGCCGACTCGCTGTCGGTGGGCAGCAGCTCGTGCAGGGCGCGGGTCAACCGGATCGCCTCCTGCGCCAGATCGACCCGGCGCAGGTCCGGACCCGCGGTGCTGGTGTGCCCCTCGGTGAAGATCAGATACAGCACCTGCCGTACGGCGTCGAGGCGGTCGGCGCGCTCGGCTGCCTCGGGCATCCGGAACGGCAGTCCGGACGTACGGATCCGCTGCTTGGCCCGGCTGATCCGCTGCGCCATGGTCGCCTCGGGCACCAGGAAGGCGCGGGCGATCTCGGCGGTGCTCAGCCCGCCCACCGCGCGCAGGGTCAGCGCGACGGCCGACGTCGGGGCGAGCGCCGGGTGGCAGCAGAGCAGGAGCAGCACCAGGGTGTCGTCCCGCTCGGCGGTCAGCTCCTCGTCCGCCGCCGGGGCGTGCAGTCGGTCGTCCGGCTCCCGGTTGGCGACCAGGTCCTCCCGGCGTCGTCGGGCCTGCTCGCCCCGGACCAGTTCGATCATCCGGCGGTAGGCGACCTGGATCAGCCAGCCGCGAGGGTTCGTCGGCAGTCCTTCGGTCGGCCACTGCGTGGCGGCGGCCAGCAGCGCCTCCTGCACGGCGTCCTCGGCCGTGGCGAAGTCACCGAACCGGCGGGCGAGCACGCCGAGGACCTGCGGCGCCAGCTCGCGCAGCAGGTCCTCGATGCGGGGATCGGTGGTGGTCAGCCTTCACAGCTCCACAGATGGGGCGGACATCACCGGGTGCACCTCGATCGGCATGTTCAGCGGCCGGCCACCCGGGCCGGGCGCGGTGGAGATGTACGCGGCCAACTCCACCGCCCGCTGCGGGCTGTCGCAGTCGACGACCCAGAACCCGGCGAGGAACTCCTTCGTCTCCGCGAACGGCCCCTCGGTGACCACCGGCGTACCGCCCTCGCCGGCGCGGACGATCCGGGCCTGCTGCGGGCCACCGAGGCCCTGCCCGTCGACCCACTCCCCGGCGGCGGTGAGCTTGCCGTTGACCTCGCCCATGAACGCGATGTGCGCCCGAATCTCCTCCGGGGTCCAGGTGTCGATGCTCGGGAAGTCCGTACCGGCGGCGCTGAACTGCATCAGCAACATGTACTTCATGGTCTCGCTCCTCACGCCTGCGCACCATCTTCGGTGCTCTCACCCTGAGGTAGAAGCTGGCGACACGGTTCTCGACACCCCGGCCAAGATAATTTTCAGCCGACCGCGGTGACCTCCAGCACCAGGCTCTGCTCCGGGTGCAACGCGGGCAGTTGCACCCCCACCCGGGCCAGCGCGGCCCCGCTCAGCGTGACGCCGCCGGGCAGCCAGCCCGGTCCGGTCCGGTCGATGGTCGCCGGGGCCGGTACGTCCGTCGCCGGCCGCACCAGGTAACGGCGGCTCGGGTCCAGGCCGGGAAGCCGGACGGCACCCGGGGCCTGCGTCGCCGAGGTGGTCAGCCGTGCCACCGCGTACACCGCCTGGGTGTGATCGTGGGCGACCACGCCGTGCGCCCAGACGGCCTCGTCCGGGTGGTCGACCCGGACCACCCGGCCGGCGTGCAGCAGCGGGCGGAGCCGCTTGTGCAGCGCCACCCAGGCGGCCAGCTCGGTCTGCTCGGCCGCGCTGATCGAGGCGATGTCCCACTCGATGCCGTGGTGGCCGAAGAGCGCGGTCGCCGCCCGGAAGCCGAGGTCGTGCACGCGGTTGGTGGTGTGCGAGCGTTCCGGGCCGACGTGCGTGCCGACCAGTTCCGGCGGCAGCAGCAGGCCGGTCCAGCGCTGGATGCTGAGCCGCTCCAGGGCGTCGTTGCAGTCGCTGGCCCAGACCCGGTCGGTCCGGGCCAGGATGGCCAGGTCCACCCGGGCGCCACCGGACGAGCAGCTCTCGATCTCGACGCCGGGGTGGCGGCGGCGCAGCTCGTCGAAGAGCCGGTAGACCGACAGCGTCTGCCCGTGCACCCCCGGACGGCCCAGGTGCCCGGCCTCGGTGAGGTCCCGGTTCTGGTCCCACTTCAGGTAGCTGATGCCCGGGTGCTCGGTGAGCAGCACGTCGAGCCGTTCCAACACATAGTCGTACGCCTCGGGGCGGCCCAGGTCGAGCACCTGCTGATTCCGCCAGGACGGCGGCAGCCGTCCCGGTACGGCCAGCAGCCAGTCGGGGTGCGCGCGGAACAGGTCCGAGTCGGGGTTGACCATCTCCGGCTCGACCCAGAGCCCGAACTGCAGGCCCCGGCCGGTCACGTGGTCGATCAGCGGTCGCAGGCCGTTCGGCCAGACGCCCTCGTCGACGAACCAGTCGCCGAGCCCGGCGGTGTCGTCGCGTCGGCCGCGGAACCAGCCGTCGTCCAGCACGAACCGCTCCACGCCGATCTGCGCGGCCCGGTCGGCGAGCGCCCGCAGCCGGTCCAGGTCGTGGTCGAAGTAGACCGCCTCCCAGACGTTGAGGGTCACCGGGCGGGGCGAGCGCGGGTGGCTCGGTCGGGCCCGCAGGTGGGTGTGCAGCACGTCGCTGAGCCCGTCCAGCCCGGTGTCGGACCAGACCGCGTAGAGCAGGGGAGTGGCGTACGACTCGCCGGGGCCGAGCCGGATCTCACCGGGCGCCAGCAACTCGCCGCCGCCGAGGGTGGACTCGCCGGTGGGCCGGCGCTCGGCGAAGGTCACGTGGTCACCGCTCCACGCGGTGTGCACGGCCCAGACCTCGCCGTGGCCGAAGCCGAATCCGGCGGTGCCGGCCACCAGCAGCAGGGTGGCGTCGTGCCCGGTACGCCCGTGCCGGCCCTCGCGGACCCAGCTGCCCTGCTGCCACCGGTGTCGCTGCGGGGACCGTTCCCGGCACCACCGGCCGGTCAGGTCGAGCAGTTCGGTGGCGACCGCGGGTACCGGCAGCACCGGAGTCAGCTCCCGCAGCTCGTACGTGCTGTCGCCGTCGTTGCGCAGGCTGTGCCAAAGGAGCAGCAACCCGGTCGGGTCCACCTCGATCTCGATGGCCAGCGACAACTCCGCGGCGGGGTCACTGGCCCGAACGGTCGCTCGCGCCGAATCCCCGTCCGCGGATTCGTGCACGTCGAGGGCGTCCAGCCGGAACGCGGTGGACCAGCCGGTGCCGTCCCGGTGCCCGGCCAGCCCGGGTCGGCCGCTCCAGCCGGCGCTCGCCTCCGGCAGCAGCGACAGCACGGTCGGCTCGTCGAAGCTGCTCGGTACCACCGGCGGTACGGTCGCGTCGGCGAGCTGGCGCAGGCCGTCGTCGTCGAGCTCGCCGATGTCGCCGCCCCAGTGCACGACCCGGGGCAGCCCCGGGCCGCGCGCGTCGAGCACCAGGCTGGTCCGCGCGCGGCGCAGGTGCAGGATCGTCATCCTTTGGAGGCTCCCAAGGTCAGGCCCCGGACGAAGTGCCGCTGGAGCATAAAGAAGATCACCAGAGTGGGGATCGCGACGAGCACACTGCCCGCCGAGACCAGGTTGTTGTCGGTGAAGAACTCGCCGCGCAGGTTGTTCAGCGAGCTGGTCACCGGGAACTTGTCACCGGTACGCATCAGCACGGTGGCCCAGAAGAACTCGTTGTAGATCCAGGTCACCTCAAGGGTCGCCAGCGCGGCCAGGGCCGGCCGGCACAGCGGCATGGTGACCTGCCAGTACTGCCGCCAGATGCTCGCACCGTCGACCATCGCCGCCTCGTACAGGTCGCGGGGCAGCGCCTTCATGTAGTTGCTGAGCACGAAGACGCAGAACCCGCACTGGAAGGCGACATTGATCAGGATCAGCCCCCAGTAGCTGTCGTAGAGCAGCTCCGAGTCACTCATGAACTCCGGCAGCGGCACCTCGGTGAACAGCCGGAACAGTGGGATGAGCAGCGCCTGCTGGGGAAGCAGATTGGCCGCCGTGAACACCCCGAGCAGCACGATGTTGAGCTTCCAACTGAATCGCGCGATGACGAACGCCACGCAGGACGCGAGGAAGAGCGTCAACAGCACCGCCGGCACGGTGATGTACACCGAGTTGAGGAAGTGCTTGCCGAACTCCGCCGTCTGCCAGGCGGTGACGTAGTTGCTGAACGTCCAGCCGCCGAACGAGACGTAGCCGTTGGTGGCCGTGTACTCGTAGGAGCGCAGCGAGGTCAGCACCGCCCAGAGGATCGGGAAGAGCCAGGCCAGTGCGACGACGATGAGGAAGCCGTGCAGCAGCATCCGCGCCGGGGTCAGTTTGCGGCGGCTGCCCGGCGCGTCCGGGCCGTCCTTGGTACGCCGGGTCAGGGTCGCGGTGCTCATTGCCGGTTCTCCCTTATCACGGTCGCCAGGTAGATGGCGATGAAGACCAGCGAGACGACCAGCATGATGGTTGCCAACGCCGAGCCGAAGCCGATCCGGCTCGCCTCACCCACCACGTTCTGGGTGACCAGCGCGGAGATCAGCTCCAGGCCGTTGCGGCCCTTGTTGACCACCCAGACCAGGTCGAACGCGCGCAGCGACTCGATCACCGTCACCACCAGCACGATGATGTTGATCGGTCGCAGCACCGGGAACACGACCCGGAAGAACGTCCGGCTCTCCGAGGCGCCGTCGACCGCGGCGGCCTCCCGCAGCGACGGGTCGACGCCCTTCAGCCCGGCCAGGTAGAGCAGCATGATGTAGCCGACGTGCCGCCATCCGGAGGCGATCATGACCGCCCAGATGTTGACGCTCGAGTCGCCGTACCAGTCGACGTTGCTGCCGAACACCGCGTTGATCAGACCCTGGTCGCGGGAGTACAGCAGCTGCCAGACGAAGCCGATCAGTGCCAGCGAGAGCACCACCGGCAGATAGAGCGCGGTCTGGTAGAAGCGGCTGCCGCGGATCTCCTTGTCCAGCAGGACGGCCAGGAACATGCCGAACGGGGTGGCGACCACGAACAGAACCGCCAGCCAGAGCAGGTTGTGCTGGACCGCCGGCACGAACGGCGGGTAGATGTTCACCACGTCGCTGTAGTTACGGGCGCCGACGAAGTCGATCTCGTTCAGTGGGCCGATGCCGTCCCAGTCGGTGCCGGAGAGCAGCACAGTGGCCACCGCCGGCAGCCAGACGAACCCGGTGACGAGCAGCAGCGGGACGAGCACCATCAGCGTGATGACCACGCGGTCGGTGCGGGACAGGAGCCGTAGCCGCCGGCGACGACCACCCGTGGAGGTGGTCGCCGGCGGCGGCGGTACGGCGCGATCCGCTTGGATCAGGGGTAGGTCGGACATGATGTCCTCCCCTTTCCGCCGTCAGTCGGTGAAGATCGACTTCTTCTGGTTCTCGATGGACGAGGTGAGCCCGTTGATGTCCTTGGGGTCCTTGATGAACTGCTGGAGCGCTGGGATGATCACCGTCGACGCGAAGTCCGGCCGGGTGTCCCGGTCGAGGAACTGGGCGATCTCGGTGGCCGAGCCGACCAGCTCGGCGGCCTTCTTCTGCAGCGCGGTGTAGCCGCTGGTGTCGGCACCGGTGTTGGCGACCAGGGTGCTCGGGTCGTTCTTGACCGTGATGTCCGCGGCGGCCTTGCCGCCCACGTACTCCAGCAGCTTCTGGGCGTTGGCCTTGTTCTTGGGCTTGCGGGCCATCATGTAACCGTCGATCGGGGCGTCCAGCGCCTTGGCGCCGATCGTCGAGTCGATCTCCGGGAAGGTGAAGAAGTCGAGGTCGCTCTGCTCCTCGTTGCTGAACTGCTGGGCGACGAAGAGGCCGAGCAGGTACATGCCGCTCTTCTTCTGCTGCACCGACTGCGCGGCCTCCTGCCAGGTGCGGCCGAGGCTGTCCGGCTGGTGCAGGGGGAGCAGGCCGGCCCAGGTGTCGAACACCTTCTTGACCTTGTCGGAGGTCCAGGCCTCCTTGCCGGCCATCAGGTCGATGTGGAACTGGTAGCCGTTGATCCGCAGGTTGAGGATGTCGAAGGTGCCCATCGCCGGCCAGCCGTCCTTGTCGGCGAAGGCGATCGGGGTGAGGCCGTCCTTCTTCATCTGGGCGCTGAGCGTGGTCAGCTGGTCCAGGGTCGTGGGCACCTGGTAGCCGTGCTGCTGCCAGACCGACTTGCGGTAGAACACCGCCCACGGGTAGTACGACGAGGGGACGAAGTACTGCTTGCCGTCGTCCCCCGTGGACGCCTTCTTGAAGGCGTCGGAGAAGCCGGAGAGCTTGCCCCACACGTCGCTGAGGTCGCCGGCCAGGCCCTTGGCGGCGAAGAAGCGCATCCGGTAGCCGGCGAACCACATGAACACGTCGTCCGGCTTGCCCTGCAGGTAGTTGTTGATGTTCTCCTGGTAGGTGTTGTGGTCGACCGTGTTGATCGCGGGCTCGACGCCGGACGAGGTCTTGAACCCGTCCATCACCTTGGCGATGACATCCTTGGGCTTCGGGTCGGACTGGTTCGAGCCGACCGACACGTTCTTCGAGTCGGAGTCGGAGCCGGAGTCGTCGCCGCAGCCGGCGAGCAGGCCGGTGCCGAGCAGCGCGCCCGTGCCGGCCGCGCCGGCCAGCAGCGAGCGTCGGTTGATGCCGGCGACGGAGGGCGGTACGAGCCGGGCCAGGTACTCGGCTTGGGATCGGGGACGGGACATCTGTGCCTCCTGCGGATGAAGAGGTGCTACGCCCAAGGGCCGTCGGGTGGTGTTGTCAGGTCCGCCGCCGTGAATACACATCGGGATCCACCGAGAATCCACATTGGCAAACACGAATGGCCATTGGGGCCTCAAGCTACCCTTCCGCGCCACTCTGTCAAGAGGGCAGTTCGCCTCCCGGAACGCAGTCGTGACATGGCTGTTACGAGGTAAACGTTGTAAAAGAACTCGATGTTGGAACCTGTTGACTTCCGGTGGTTGTCCGGTGCACCCTCAGCTCTCATGCGGCGATGGCAGGGTGACGGCATCTTTTTCGGCGGCGACTACAACCCGGAGCAGTGGCCCGAGCAGACCTGGTCGGAGGACGTCGAGCTGATGCGTCGGGCCGGGGTCAACCTGGTCTCCGTCGGCATCTTCTCCTGGGCCCTTCTGGAGCCCACCCCGGGCCAGTTCGAGTTCGGCTGGCTGGACCGCGTGTTGGACCTGCTGCACGACGGCGGCATCCAGGTCGACCTGGCCACCGCCACCGCCAGCCCGCCACCCTGGCTGGCCCGCGCGTACCCGGAGACGTTGCCCCGCCGGGCCGACGGCGCGATCCTCTGGCCGGGCGGTCGGCAGGCGTACTGCCCCAGCTCCCCGGTGTTCCGTGCCCGGTCGTTGGAGCTGGTACGCGCGGTCGCCGAGCGGTACGCCGAGCACCCGGCGGTGGTGATGTGGCACGTCTCCAACGAGTTGGGCTGCCACAACGTGCACTGCTACTGCGATGTCAGCGCGGAGGCGTTCCGCGACTGGCTGCGCGCGCGGTACGGCGACCTGGACCGACTCAACGACGCGTGGGGCACCGCCTTCTGGAGCCAGCGCTACGGCGACTGGGCCGAGATCAACCCGCCGCGTACGGCGCCGACCTTCGCCAACCCCACGCAGCAACTGGACTTCCTGCGCTTCTCCTCGGACGAGCAGCGGGCCCAGCTGCGCGCCGAGCGCGAGCTGTTGAAGACGCTGGTCCACCAGCCGGTGACCACCAACTTCATGATCGGCACCGGGATCAAGCACATGGACTACCACTCCTGGGCCGACGACGTGGACCTGGTCTCCAACGACCACTACCTGACCGCCGCCGACCCGCAGGCCCACCTCGGGCTGGCGCTCGCCGCGGACCACACCCGGGGCGTCGCCGGCGGTGAACCGTGGCTGCTGATGGAGCACTCCACCAGCGCGGTGAACTGGCAGCCGCGCAACGTGGCCAAACTGCCCGGGCAGATGCGCCGCAACACCCTGGCGCACGTCGCCCGGGGTGCCGACGGGGTGCTCTTCTTCCAGTGGCGGGCCTCCCGAGCCGGTGCCGAGAAGTTCCACTCCGCGCTGGTGCCGCACGCCGGGCCGGACACCAAGGTGTTCCGCGAGGTCTGCCAGCTCGGCGCCGACCTCAAGGCGTTGGCCGAGGTACGCGGCAGCCGGGTCGACGCCGAGGTGGCCATCCTGTTCGACTGGGAGGCATGGTGGGGCGTCGAGTTGGATTCGCACCCCAGCACCGACGTCCGGTACACCGATCGGCTGTCCGCCCTCTACGACGCCCTGTGGCGGGCCGGGGTGACCGCCGACATCGTCCACCCGTCGGCCGATCTCACCGGCTACCGGCTGGTCCTGGCACCCACCCTCTACCTGGTACGCGACGCCGACGCCGGCGCGCTGCGCCGGTTCGTCGAGGCCGGCGGCACCGCCGCCGTCACCTACTTCAGCGGCATCGTGGACGAGAACGACCACGTTCGACTGGGCGGTTACCCGGGTGCGTTCCGGGAGCTGCTCGGCGTACGCACCGAGGAGTTCTTCCCGCTGCGCGAGGGCGAGCAGGTGCGCCTGGACGACGGGAGCACCGCCGACGTGTGGACCGAGCGGCTGCACCCGGAGGGTGCCGAGGTGCTGGCCGCGTACACCGATGGGCCCTTGCCGGGCGTGCCGGCGCTGACCCGGCATCCGCTCGGCGCGGGCGCGGCCTGGTACGTCGGCACCCGGTTCGACGAGCCGGCCACCGACCGGCTGGTCGCCCGGCTGGTCGCCGAGGCCGGCGTACGGCCGGCGGCGCAGGTGCCGGCCGGGGTGGAGGTGGTCCGACGGCGCGACGGCGAGCGGAGCTGGCTGTTCGCGATCAACCACACCGAGGCCGAGGTCCGGCTCGCGGTGACCGGCACGGAGTTGTTGACCGGGGCGCGGTCTGCCGGTGAGCTGACCGTGCCCGCCGGCGAGGTGGCCGTGGTCCGGGAGGACCGGGCCGACGGCGCGGCGTGAGCCCGGCGACAGCGACGGCCCGAAGGAGGTACCCCAGATGCTCGCCCAGCAACGGCAGACCGCCATCCTCGATCTGATCCGCCAGCGTGGCGGTGTGCGGGTGAGTCACCTGGTCAGCCGGTTCGGCGTGTCCGACATGACGATCCGGCGGGACCTGGAGGTGCTGGCCGAACGCGGGCTGGTGGACAAGGTGCACGGTGGCGCGACGCTGGCCGGGCCGGGTTCGGCCGAGGAGCCCGGCTTCGCCGCGAAGTCGATCCGCCAGCAGGCGGAGAAGCGGGCCATCGCGCAACGGGCGGCGACCATGGTCGAGCCGGGGATGGCCATCGCGCTGTCCGCCGGCACGACCACCGCCGCGCTGGCCACCCTGCTCTCCGACGTACGAGGGCTGACCGTGGTGACCAACTCGATCCCGGTGGCGGACGCGCTCTACCAGAACCCGCGCGCCGATCAGACCGTCGTGCTCACCGGCGGCATCCGTACCCCGTCGGACGCGCTGACCGGGCCGGTGGCCGAGGCGGCGATCAGCGCGCTCAACGTCGACCTGCTGTTCCTGGGCGTGCACGGGCTCAGCCCGCGGACCGGCTTCACCACGCCCAACCTGCTGGAGGCCGGGGTCAACCGGTGTCTCATCGGTGCCGCCCGGCGGCTGGTGGTGCTCGCCGACCACACCAAGTGGGAGACCATCGGCATCGCCACCATCGCTCCACTGGAGGCGGCGGACGTGCTGATCACCGACCGCGGGTTGCCGGTCGAGGCGCGTACCGCGATCGGTGAGCAGGTCGGCGAGTTGGTGGTCGTCGAGGCCGGCTAGTGGTCGTTCAGCATGAAGAGCAACGTCCGGTGCTCCACGTCGAGGAACGCCACCCGATCCCGAGCGGTGGGCGACGCGTCGTCGTAGGACTGGCTGTGCAACCACCGCGCGCCGGTCGGGAGGTACGGCACGAGGTCGGGCCACACGTCCGCAGGAGTCGTCGAGTGTCCGAGGTTGGCCGGGTCGCTGTCAGCGAACGGCACGAACTCGTACTGCTCCACCAGCCGCCGTACGTCCTGCGGATGCAGCACGGCCACACCCTGGTGGGCCCAGTCGGTCGGGCCGGGAAGCCAGGAACACGGATTGCCCCGCGCCCGCTCCTGCCAGTGGATGCCCGGGTAGTCGCCCAGCCCCGGCAGCTCCTCGGGCGGATCCCAGCGGTCCACCCGGACCTTCGCCTCCGCGTCGTGCACCGATCGTCGGCAACTGGCGGCCTCGCCGACGGACGCGGCAGCGCAACCGACGACCATCAGCAGCCCGACCACCGCGGCGAGCACTGCCAGCCGCCTCCCCGTTGTCACGGGCCAGAGCTTAGTTGTGGATTCAGGGGTCGCAGGGGCCGCCGTGGTCGGCCGTCCGCGCGCACCGGCGGCGATCCTCCAGGATCCGGTCACAGAACACCCAATGTCGTACGTGCTGCGCGTCCTCCGCTGACACGGTGGTGCCGGCGGCCTCGACGAGCGGCGTCGCGGCCAGCGACTGGACGAGCGTACGGGCCAGGTCCAGCGCCTCGGCCAGGTCGGCGACCGCCACCGGCAGGTGAATCACGTGCCGGGCCGGTGGCTCCGGCGGATCGGTGAACGCCTCGACGGCGATTCGCGGCACCGGCAGAAAGACCCCGCTGTACTGGTGCTCCCAGCGCCGAATCACCGCTCACGCCCCGAAGACCAGGCGGCCCGCCAGGCGCGCAGCGCCCGCTTCACCCGGGCATTCTCCTCGCTGAGCAGCGCGAGATCGTGGTGCAGCGTGGTCAGGTCGAGTGCGACATGGTGCAGGAACCGGCGTACCTCCGTGGGGTTGAGGCCCCGCCGGCCGAAGCCGACGGTGCTGAACTGACGGTCGCGAACCTGGCGCGGATGCAGGCGGGCAGCGCCGTGGAGCGTGCCTCGGGTCATCGGTCATCTCTCTCGTCGTCGTGGATGGGCGGGTCATGGTCGCGAGGGCGCCCAATCCCGTGATAGGTATTCGTCAAGTCGGTTCGGAGCCGGGATTCGCACATCCCGACGCTCTAGTTGAGACCCGACGAGAGCCGGTATGCGACTGCCACTCGCGACGCCGTCTCTCGTCACCTTCTCGGCTGTTGGCACAGCCGCGGTTGTCGTGTTTGCACCGGGCGTCCCCGGGGGCCGGCGATCACCCTCACCCCAAGGCCACGTTTCCAGTGGCTCGGAACTGGAGCAATGGTTCCTACGCGGGCCTTGCCGGCCAATTCGAGAGGTGGATCATGCCGCACAAGCCGTTCATCAGGACCCTGCGGGCGCAATGGCTCGGACACCAGTTGCGAACCCTGCGGGAGGAGCGGGGAATGACGCTGAAGTTGGTGGCTGAGCATCTACAACGCGACATGTCCGCGCTCGGCCGCTACGAACGCGCGGACTGGCCGATTCGCAAGGGCGATGTGATCGCGTTGCTGGACCTCTACGGATTTCACCATGCGGCCGAGCGAGCCCGTCTGCTGGCGCTTGCCGAGGAGGTCTGGCGCACCGACCGGTGGGATGAGGACTATGGCGACGTTGTCGATGCGTCCTTCATTGAATACCCCTGGTTGGAAAGTCGTGCCGAGCAGGTGTGCTGCTTCCATCTGACCCTGGTGCCGGGGTTGCTCCAGACGAGTGAGTACGCCGAGGCCGTCATTCGAAACGCAGCGGAACCGGGGTCAACCGAGGCGATGATCAACCGCTGGGTCGAGCTTCGAATGACCCGCCAAGAGGTGCTACGGCGAAAGCGCCCGCTCACGATCTCCACGGTCGTTGACGAAGCAGCGCTACGTCGGCAGGTCGGCGGGCCCGCCGTGCTGCGCCGGCAACTACAGCACCTCTTAGAGGCACAGCGGCTGGCCAACGTGAAGATCAGAGTCATGCCGTTCGACGCAGCTCTCCACCAAGGTCTCGACGGCACGTTCTGGATATTCCGCCTGCCAGAGCCGTATCCTGCGGTTGCCTACGTGGAGTCCCTGGGTGGTCGGCTCTACCTGGAGTCGCCAAAGGCGGAGCGTTTCGTCCGGACCTATGGTCGCCTCTTGGATTCGGCGCTCAGCGAGAACGAGTCAACCAAGTTGATCACGAGCATCGCGGAGGAGTTGTCATGAGCGGGAGCCTGTTCGACGTGGCATGGCACATCAGCAGCAAGAGCGACAGCAACGGTGGGAGCTGTGTCGAGGCGGGGCCGGTCCTCGACGGATCGGCCCGGGTGGCGGTACGGGACAGCAAGGACCGCGCGGCAGCGACCCTCGTCTACCCCGCCGACGGGTGGACCGCGTTCGTCGACGGGGTCAAGGGCGGCGATTTCGCACCCATCAATCCGTGATCGGCGCGAGCGGGACCGAGCCCGCGCGAAACCGGTAGCGCCAACCACCGACCCGCATGACACCATCTCGCGGTGGAGTCGCATGAGGTGGCGGAGCTGTTCGACCAAGCGGTGCGGGATCTTCGTCGCGCCACCGAGCTGGACGAGGCCCCCGACGAAGGGTGGGAACTGCTTTGCCGGGCCGCCGACTCGGGACACTCGGCGGTCCGGCTGGCTGTCGGGCACCTCGCCGATCCGGACGGCGTGGTGCGGGCCGCAGCCTGCGACCTGCTCGGCCTCGCGGGCGACGTGCACGGGGACGACCTGCGCGCGGAGGCCGCCGTGGCCCTGATCTCGCTGGCCGCGAACGAAACCGACCCCGAGGTGCAGTGGTCGATCGCCCGCGCGCTGGGCGCCACAGGTGATCCCCGAGCCTTGCCGACCCTGGCGGACCTCGCGGGCAGCCCCGACACCGACGTACGGTTCCGGGTCGCCGTCTCGCTGCCAGCGGTGCTCGACGACCCACCGGCCGAAGCAGGCGAGGCGGTGTTGATCGAGCTGTGCACGGACTCTGTCCCGAAGGTGCGCGAGTGGGCCACCTTCGGTCTCGGTTGGACGAGCAGCGCCGATGGCGTGACCGTCCGGCAGGCGCTGTGGGACCGCACCCAGGACACCGATCCGGAGGTACGCGCGGAAGGTGTCCGAGGTCTGGCCCGGCGGCGGGACCCTCGGGCGCTACCGCTGCTCCGCGAACTGCTCGCCGAGGATGAGGTCCACAGGTTCACCTTCCAGGCCGCCGCGTACCTCGCCGATCCGTCGTTGCTGCCGTTGCTGAACGAATTCGATCCCGACGCACCCGGTGTCGCCGAGGCGCTGTTGGAGTGTGACCCGGCGCGGCGTACCCAGCGTGACGATGCGGCCACGCGGATCCTGGAACTCGTCCACCTGCAACGCCCCGACCTCGGGATCGCCTTGTTCAGCGAGCGTTTCGACCTCGGCCTGAACCTCGAGGTCAGCGTGCGGCCGGGTGCCGAACCGTCCCACTCGTGGTGGGTGGACGGGCTGCTGGCGCGTGCGGGCGGCGATCCGGAGCTGGCGGCCCGCCTCGTCATCGACGACCTGGCCGGTACGCGGCCTCGGGCTTCACAGCCACCTCACAGGGCTACTGGATAGGGTGCCGTCGAGTCAACGTCCGGCTCCATCCTGGAGCGGTCGGCGTCGCACAGGAGTTCCGATGGTCTTCAAGAAGATGTTGAGCGCGTTCGGCGTCGGTGGTCCGAGCGTGGACACCGTCCTGAGCAACCCCAACACCCGGCCCGGCCTGACCCTCGACGGGCAGGTCAACCTCGTCGGCGGCGACGCCCCGGCGGCCATCGAGCAGGTGGTGGTCGGCCTGGTCACCCGCGTCGAGGTCGAGGGGCACGACACCGAGTACGCGGGCACGTTGGAATTCCACCGCATGGCGGTGAGCGGCGCGTTCCAGCTCGACCCGAAGCAGCAGCTCTCGATCCCGTTCCAGCTGCCGGTCCCGTGGGAGACCCCGATCACCGACGTGTACGGCCAGCGCCTGCACGGCATGACGATGGGCCTGCGTACCGAGCTGTCGGTGGCCCGCGCGGTCGACAAGGGCGACCTGGACCTGGTGGCGGTGCACCCGCTGCCGGTGCACGAGCGGATCCTGGAGGCGTTCCAGCGGCTCGGCTTCGGGTTCAAGCACGCCGACCTGGAGCGGGGTCACATCCGGGGCGTCCAGCAGACGCTGCCGTTCTACCAGGAGATCGAGTTCTTCGCCTCGCCGCAGTACGCCAGCACGGTTCGGGAGGTCGAGCTGACCTTCGTGACCAGCCAGCGCGGGGTGGACGTGATCCTGGAGTGCGACAAGCGGGGCGGCTTCCTGAGCGCCGGCCACGACGCGTTCGGTCGCTACCAGGTGTCGCACGCCGATGCCGACCGGGTGGACTGGGCGCAGGTCGTGGATGGCTGGCTGCGCGAGACCACCTCCCGCTACGGCAGCCTGCGTCCCCAGGGCTTCGGGCCGGGCCACGGGCATGGTGGCCACGGCCGGGGGCACGGGATGGGCGGCATGGTGGCCGGTGCGGCGCTCGGCGTCGCCGGCGGCATGATCGCCGGCGAGATGATCGAGGACGCCTTCGAGGGTGACTTCGGCGGGGATTTCGGCGGCTTCGACGAGTAGTCCTCCACAGACGACGGTGGCCTCCGGGAGATTCTCCCGGAGGCCACCGTTTACGGACGACGCGTCAGCGTCAGCGCTTACGCTCCCGACCCGAGCGGCGTGCCGAGCCAGCCTTCGAGAGTCCTCGGCTGACCAGGTAACCGCCGGTCAGGACGGTCAGGAACCACCATGCCTGCGTGGGGTTGTTGATGTTCAACCCGTTGGTGGCGCTGCCTCGCCAGAACGCGGCGATCACCACGAGCGCGACCGCGGCAGCGTAGATCCAGAATTCCGTCGTCAGGAACGCTTGCTTGGTCTCCGTACCCGGCGACGGCATCTGATCCCGATGCCCGTCATGCATCATCGGCATCTGTTGGGTTTGCGTGTCCCGCATCGACGCGGGATTCTGCACGTCCGACATCGGCCTGTTCATCGGCCGGGTGGAAGCAGCCTGCGTGCTCATCTGGTCCTCCTCAGGATGCGATGAGTCGTACCTGCATTCCCTCGCCCCGCTACCGCGTTTCGGCCACGGCACGGTTCGTACTCACGGCGGGGACACCCCCCGACTACCCGAGGCCCCGGAGCAGGTAACACCCGCCGCCGGCCGAAAAAGATCCGCGCCCGGCCGTCGGAGGTCACCGCACGCTGGGCGAACGCTGCGGACACCGGCAGGTCCGAAGGCCGGGGTACGGCGTCACCTTTAGGCCGCCGCGCGTACCGGAGGCGAGTGTGTCCGATCCGGTGGACGCCGGGTTTGGTCGGCCGGTGGTCGGGCACGCAGTCAGTTCCACAGCTTCTGCGAGGTGATGGACGTGCGTGAGGACGACATGCGGCAGGACGCCGCCCGCCGGGCCGACGATCGGATCGCCGGCGGCGTGTACGGCAAGGGCGCCATCGACGAGGTGACGCTGCCCCGCACCGACGTGGAACGGATGATCCAGCAGGACGACCCGTTTGATCCGGCGAAGGAGGACATCGACCCGCAGGTGCTGCGGGACGGTGGCCCCACCCGCGGGCAGGGCGCGGTGACCACGACCGGTGGCACCGCCGGCCCGGCCAGCGTGCGTCGGGTGGCCCGACAGCCGGAGCGGCACCGGGGCACCGTCGCCCCGACCACGACCGGCGACGCCACCACCGGCGGCCTGAGTACGCCGATGAGTGGCGGCACCAGCGACCAGTCCACCTCGGCGACCGGCCCGGGCAAGACGGTCCGGGACCGGTCCGTCAGCGACTGACCGACCGAGCAGGTACGCCTGCCGCCCCCGCCGGTCGACCGATCGGCGGGGGCGGCTCGGCTCGGCAGGTCAGCCGAGCGGGCGCAGGATGCCCAGGCGCTGGGTGGCGCGGGTGAGGGCGACGTAGAGGTCGCTGCGGCCGCGCGGCGACTCGGCCACCATCCGCTCCGGGTCGACCACCAGCACCGAGTCGAACTCCAGCCCCTTGGCCTGGGCGACGGTCAGCACCACCACCCGGCTCTCCAGCTCCGGATGATCGCCCACCGCGGCCTCGGGCAGGGCGGCGGTCAGCGCCGCGCCCAGCGCGTCCACCCGGCCGGCCGGCACGATCACGCCGAGCCGGCCCTCGGCCAGCCCGGCCGCCTCCCGGGTGGCCGCCGCCACCAGCTCCGCCGCCAACTCCGCGTCGGGCACCGCACGGTCCCACGGCGGTACGCCGCTCTCGCGTACCGAGCGCGGTGGCCGCAGCGCCGGGTCGATCTCAGCCAGTACGTCGGCGGCGACGGCCATGATCTCGGCCGGGGTGCGGTAGCTGACGGTCAGCTCGGTCAACCGCCACCGCTGCGCCACGTACGGGGCGAGGGCATCGGCCCAGGATGGCGTGCCGGTGAGCGCCCCGGTCTGCGCCACGTCCCCGACGATCGTCATCGACCGGCTCGGGCAGCGACGCATCAGCAGCCGCCAGGCCATCGGCGACAACTCCTGGGCCTCGTCCACGATCACGTGGCCGAACGCCCAGGTCCGGTCGGCGGCGGCCCGCTGCGCGGTGGTCAGCCGGTCGGCCTCCTCCTGCCGTTCCAGCAGCCGGTCCGCGTCGATCAGGTCGGTCACGCCGAGGATCTCACCGCCCTCGGCCTCGTCCTCGACGTCGATCGAGCGGGATCCCCGGGCGATCTCCAGCACGCCCTCGGCGTACTCCCGTTCCAGTGAGCGGATCCGCTCCCGGCGGGCCGCGGCGGCCCGCTCGTCCTCGCCGAGCAGCTCGGCGGCCTCGTCCAGTAGCGGCACGTCGGCCGGCGTCCAGCCACCCGGCTCGCGGCGCAGCAGGGCCCGCTCCTCGTCGGTGAACATCGGCGCGGCGGCGGCGATCCGGTCCGGGTCGGCGTACAGGTCGGCGAGCAGCCGCTGCGGGGTGAGCACCGGCCAGAGCTGGTCCAGGGTCGCCCGTACCTCTGGTTCGTCGCGCAGCTCCCGGCGGATCTCGGCCCGGTCGGCCTCGTCGAGCAGGTTGTCCCCGCCCAGCGGGTCGGCGCCGATCCGTTCGGCGATCTGGTCGGCCAGGGCGTGCACGATCTCCACGTCGAACAGCGTCCGGGCCAGGTTGTGCGGCCGGTCGGTGCGGCGCACCCGATCCCGGGCGGTCCGCACGGTCTCCGGGTCGAGGGACAGCGCCTCGCGCTCCACCTCGATCTCCAGCGGCTCGTCCGGCACCCACTGCCGGTCCCGTACGGCCAGCGCCAGCACCTCGGCCAGCACCGCGCGGCCCTTGAGCGCGGCCGTCTCGGCGGGCTCGGTCCGCCGGGCGCTCACGCCCGGAAAGAGATCGCCCTGGGTACGCAGCAGCACGCCGGTCTCGGCCAGCGTCGGCAGCACCTGGGAGATGTAGCGCAGGAAGGTCGCGTTCGGGCCGACCAGCAGCACGCCCCGGCTGGAGAGTTCCCGCCGGTGCGTATAGAGCAGGTACGCGGCCCGGTGCAGCGCCACCGCGGTCTTGCCGGTGCCGGGACCGCCCTGGACCACCATGACCCCGGGCAGTTCGGCCCGGATGATCCGGTCCTGCTCGGCCTGGATGGTCTCGACGATGTCGCGCATCCGGCCGGTCCGCCCGGCGTTGAGCGCGGCGAGCAGCGACGCCTCGCCGGTCAGTTCCTCGTGCGCGTCCGGGGCGGCGGTGTCGATGTCGAGGACCTCGTCGTTGAACCCGGTCACCTTGCGCTGGCGGGTACGCAGGTGCCGGCGGCGGCGTACGCCCTGCGGGTTGGCGGCGGTGGCGAGATAGAACGGGCGGGCGGCGGGAGCCCGCCAGTCCATCAGCAGCGGGTCGTAGTCGCCGGTGGTGTCGAAGATGCCGATCCGGCCGATGTAGTGGCGGGCATCGTCGTCGCCGTCGAGGCGGCCGAAGCAGAGTCCGTTCTCCACAGCCGAGAACTGCTCGACCTGGTCGGCGTACATCCGTACCGAGCTGTCGCGCTGCGAGCGGTCCTGAAGGGTGCCGCCGGTGCTGCGCAGCTCGACGGTGAGCCGGTCGGGGGCCTGCGCACGCAGGCCGTCCAGCCGGTCGTAGAGCATCGAGACGTACTCCTGCTCGCGGCCGATCTCGTCGTCGAGCGGCAATTCGCCGGAATCGCCGGAGTGCCTTGACAAGCCGTCTCCCTAAAGATTAGAATCTGTTGCAGGAACGGCTTTTGAGCCGTTCTTTTTTGTGTCTTCGAACCCCCGAACTGTTGAAGATAGCGCGTCCCACCGGCCCTTTCCAAGCTGGAAGGGCCGACGCGCCCGGTGATCGCGAGGTGGCAGCGAAATGATCCTGCGGACCGGGCAACGGGTGGTCTTCATCGGTGACAGCATCACCGACTGCGGCCGGCGCGACGCCGCCGCGCCCTACGGCAGCGGCTACCTGAGTCTGGTCCGCGCGCTGGTCGGTGCCCGCCATCCCGAGCTGGAGCTGGAGTGGGTCAACCGGGGTGTGAGCGGGGACACCGTCCGCGACCTGGCCGCCCGCTGGGCGTCCGACGCCGTGGCCGAGCGTCCCGACTGGCTGTCGGTGATGATCGGCATCAACGACATGTGGCGGCGCTACGGCGACCGGCCGCACGAGGCCGTCCCGACCGACGAATACGAGCGCACCCTGCGCGACCTTCTCCGGCAGGCCGTGGACGCCACCGGGTGCCGGCTGATCCTCGCCGACCCGTTCCTGATCGAGCCGGACCGCGGCGACCCGCAGCGCGCCGACACCGACCGGTACGCCGCCGTGGTGGCCGCGCTGGCCGCCGAGTTCGGCGCGGTGCACGTGCCCAGCCAGGCGGCGTTCGACCGGGTGCTGACGGTCAGCCCGGCCAAGCGTTGGGCCGACGACCGGGTGCACCCGCACCTGCCCGGCCACGCGGTGCTCGCCGAGGCGTTCCTCACCGCCCTCGGCGCGACCGCCGCCGACTGACCCGGTCCCACCACCGACGCCGCCCGACGAGCCGGGACGCACGCCCGACCGACGACGACGCGCCGGGCCGACCCGTGGGTCGACCCGGCGCGAACAGCGGGGTGTCAGCCGCGGGCGGCCTGGTAGAGCCGTTCCGGGGTGACCGCACCGGCGAGCACCCGGCCGTCGTCGGTGAGCAGCACGCTGAACAGCTTGCCGGTGAGCAGCCGGCCGCTGCCCCAGTCGCCCTTGACCGCCGTCAGCCCACCGAGCAGCTTCGACAGGTCGGCATCCGGCTTGGCGTCCGCCGCACCGGCCGCCGGCTTGTTCCCGTCGGCGCCGTCGACGCGAGCGACCAGCACGGTGGTCCAGCCCTTGCCGACCGTACGCACCTGCGGCTCGCCGGCCGGCTCGGAGTGCCCCGGCCCACCAGTGGCGGGCCTCTCGGCCTTCCCCTCGGTGACCTTCACGCCGGGCGGCGGGTTGAACGTGAACTGGTCGGCGTCGGGCCGCCGGTAGTCGACCTGCGTGAAGGCCACCTCGAACGCCGGCTGGTCGCTGCCGGTGGCGAGCACCTCGAAGCGCAGTGGCACGTGTTGCTTCGCGTCGATCGCGATCCGCAACTGGTGCACCAGCGAGTCGCCGTCGCGCGGCTGGAGCACCAGCTCGTACGCGTCCCGCCCGGCCACGGTGGCCGACCGGCCGACGCTGACCTCGGTGCTCGGATCGACCGCGGCCAACGCGAGGTTGGCGGCTTCCTGCGGGGTGGCCGGCAGGCTCGGTCCCGCCTCCGGTGCCGGCTTCCCGGCCACCGCGTCGCCGAGGGTGGTGTGGCTGGCGGTGTTGCCGCGGCTCTGCCAGGTCCACAGGTCCCGACCGTTGCGGATGATGTCCCGCTCGCCGAGCGTGTCCAGCAGCGCGACCCGCTGCCGCTCCGGCCCGGAGTACCAGACCCGCAGGGTGTGCGTACCGGTCAGCAGGGTGGTCAGGTCGTTGCCGGGGACCAGGCCGACCAGCGGCGGCAGGCCCAGGTCGGCGCGCTGCACGACGGTGCCGGACAGCCCCTCCAGCCGGGAGGTCTGCAGATCGACCAGGAGTTGGGCGGCGGTGCGCGGCGGCAGACTCGGTTCGGCCTCGGCGGCGAACGTGCCGATCGCGGCGCCGCCACCGATGACGGCGACAGCGGCGGTCGCGGGGACCAGCCAACGCAGGACGGGACGGCTTCTCAGGACGGACATGGTGGGCACCTCCTGCGGACATCCTGCCCGCTCGGTGCTGTGAACGTGCTGAGGACGCCGAACCGTCAGCGCGATTGACCGGGGTGGCACCCTTGAACCGTGCGGTTGCTGGTGGTGGAGGACGAGGCCCGGTTGGCGGCTGCCCTGCAACGGGGGTTGCAGGCCGAGGGGTTCGTGGTGGACGTGGCGGCGACCGGCCCGGCCGGGTTGGATGCTGCCCGGCACGGTGGGTACGACGCGATGATCCTCGACGTGATGCTGCCCGGCCTGTCCGGCTACGAGCTGGTCCGGCGACTGCGCGCCGAGCAGCACTGGCTGCCGGTGCTGATGCTCTCCGCCAAGGACGGCGAGTACGACCAGGCCGACGGCCTGGACTGCGGCGCCGATGACTACCTCACCAAGCCCTTCTCGTACGTGGTGCTGCTGGCCCGCCTGCGCGCGCTGCTGCGCCGGGGCACGCCGGAACGCCCGACGGTGCTCGCCGTCGGGGACCTGCGGCTGGACCCGGCACGGCGGCGGGTCACCCGGGCCGACTCGGAGGTGGCGCTGACCGCGCGGGAGTTCGCCCTGCTGGACTACCTGATGCGCCGGCCCGGGCAGGTCGTTTCCAAGATCGAGCTGCTGGACCACGTCTGGGACGCCAGTGTCCAGACCGCGCCGAACGCCGTCGAGGTGTACGTCGGCTACCTGCGCCGCAAACTCGGCCGGGACCGGCTGGAGACCGTCCGGGGCGCCGGCTACCGGCTGGCGACATGACCACCGACGCGCCGGCCGAACCGAGCACCGCCGCGCCGGCTGCCGCTGTGCCCGCCGCGCCGGCCGCCGCTGTGCCCGCCGCGCCGGCCGCCGTGGGCGCCCAGCCCGCTGGTCGGCCCTGGCTTGCCCGGTTGCCGGTGCTCGGTCTGCGCGGCCGGCTGATGGCGATCGGCGTGTTCGGCCTCACGATCGGGCTGGCCCTCGGCGGAGTGGTGCTGCTCGGTGCGCTCGGCTTCGTGCTCCAGCGCACCGTGGACACCGAGGCGTTCCGGACCGCGGACGCCGTCGCGCTGCTCGCCGCCGAGGACGCGCTGCCGGACCCGCTGCCGGTGGCCGGCGGGCAGGTCCGCGTCCAGGTGGTCGACGCGCAGGGCCGGATCCGGGCCGCCTCGATCGACGCGGACCGGCTGGTGCCGATGGTTCGTCCGGAGCGGCTGACCCGGGACGGTCGGCAGCGGCTGGAGGTGCCGGCGGAGCGGGTCGGGCTCGTCGGACCGGT
This sequence comes from Micromonospora vulcania, assembly GCF_042658605.1. Classification (NCBI taxonomy): domain Bacteria; kingdom Bacillati; phylum Actinomycetota; class Actinomycetes; order Micromonosporales; family Micromonosporaceae; genus Micromonospora; species Micromonospora vulcania. Next base: position 226,454 of record NZ_JBHSQS010000004.1, read on the forward strand.
TCGGGTGGTCGCCGTACCCGCCGGCACCGCCGCCGACCCGCTGACCGTGCTGGTCGCCCGCTCGATGGCCGACGTGCGGCACAGCACGCACGTGGTCCGGAGCATCCTGTTGGTGGCGTTCCCACTGCTGGTGGCCGGGCTGGCCGGGGTGGCCTGGCGGGTGGTGGGCGCGACTCTGCGGCCGGTGGAGGCGCTGCGCCGGGGTGCCGAGGAGATCACCGGGCGGGCCGGGACCGGCCGGCTGCCGGTGCCCGCTTCGGCCGACGAGATCCATCGACTGGCGGTCACGCTCAACGGGATGCTGGACCGGTTGGAGTCCGCCCGGGTCCGGCAGCGCGCGTTCGTCTCCGACGCGGCACACGAGCTGCGCAGCCCGTTGACGAACATCCGGACCGAGTTGGAGGTGGCCCAGCGGCTGGCCGGGCGTACGGACTGGACGGCGGTGACCGCCAACCTGCTCGCCGACGCCGATCGGCTGAGCGGGTTGGTCGACGACCTGCTGCTGCTGGCCCGCCTCGACGAGGCGCCGCCGGCCCGCGGCACCGGCCCGGTGGAGTTGGGCGCGCTGCTGACCGAGGTCGCCGCCCGGTATCCGTCGCCGCCGGTGCGGGTGGTGCCGCCGTCCGGCCCGCTCTGGACGGCCGGGAACGCCGACGAACTGCGTCGGGTGCTGGCCAACCTGGTCGACAACGCGGTCCGGCACGCGCACGGCGCCGTCCTGCTCGCCGCCGAGACGCCGCCGCTGGCAGCCGTGCAGAATGCGGCCGACGTCGGCTCCGGGCTGGCGGCGTACCACCTGGTGACGGTGACCGACGACGGCCCGGGGATTCCGGTGGCCGACCGGGACCGGGTCTTTGGCCGGTTCACCCGGCTGGACGACGGGCGGGCCCGCGACGACGGCGGGGCCGGCCTGGGCCTGGCCATCGTGCGGGAACTGGTCCGCCGGGCCGGCGGCGTCATCACCCTGACCGACACGCCGGCCGGGTCCGGGCTGCGGGTGTGTCTGCTGCTCCCGGTGTTGCCGACCGACGAGAGTCAGGAACCGCCCACCGACGCGCCGTGAGGCGGCACGCTCAGCGTCGGCGGGTACAGACCTCGTCGGCGCTGGCGACCGTGTCCGTGGACCAGACGACGGCCACCGTGAAGCAGTAGTCGTTGGTGCGGCTCAGCGCGTAGACGATGTAGCTGGTGGTGCCGGCCGGCAGCGTGGCGATGGTGCTCTTGTCCTGGCCGGCCCGTCCGGCTGCGACGATCACCGGCCCCTCGCCGCCGGTCGGGTACGTCCAGCGCACCGTGATGCTGTCCCTGGTGTCGCGTAGGTCCACTGCCGCCGGCGGCGTGCCGGGTGCCGCCGCGGGCGGTGCCGCGCTGGGCGAGGCGGTGCTGGTGGCCGGCGCGCCCGTGCCGGTCGGGCCGGGGCCGGGGGAGCCGGTGGCCGGCGGCGGCTGGTCGTCACGGTCGCCGACCCGGGCAACCCCGGCGATCACCGCGGCGGTGCCCAGCAGCACCACGACCACGCCCGCCACCAGCACCGGCACCAGCCGGTTACGTTGCGGCGGCGGCGCCCGGTGCACGGGCACCGGCAGCAGCCGGGACGGTCGGTACGGCTCGAGCGGCGCGTACGGCTCGGCGGGCGCACCGGGTCGGTGCAACCGGTATACACCGGACGCCTCCTCAGCGCTGCCGGTGAGCCCGACCACGGACGGGGGCACCGGCGCTTCGGTGGCGTGCGGCGTGGGCTCGTCCGCCGGGGTGGGTGGCCACCTGAAGCCGGCCGACCCACCCGGTTCGTCGGCCGGCGCTCGGGGATTCGGCACGGGCCCACCGCCCACCGCCCCACCGCCGGCCATGGCGGCGCCGGTCGTCATCGGGTCGACGTGGTGTGGTGGCGCGGGCTCCGGCGGTAGGTAGCCGGCCTCGACCGCCTCGTCCCCGTGCCCGGGAGTGCGGGCGGCCGGCACCACCGGGGTCTCCCGAGCGGCGGGCGGATCGTCGGCACAGACATGGTCGGGATTGGCCGCCGCCCGAGCCAGCGAGGCCACCTGCGCGGCCAGCGGGTCGTCGGCGGGCAGGTGCTGTCGGCACAGCTCGCGGGCCAGCGCCAGGTTGTCGTGCGCCTCGGCGAACTGCCCGCAGTCGCGCTGCATCGCGCCGAGCCGGGCCAGCATCTTGATGCCGCTGGGGTGCCCGTCGCCGTACACCTCGCGGTGCAGCTCCCAGGCGTCCTGGAGCCGGTCGCGGGCCACCGTGCACTGGCCGCGGGCGTACTCGACGGTGGCCAGGTCGGCGTGCGCGGCGAGCACCCGCAGCGACTCGGGGCCGTCCTGCGCGGTGAGCTCGATGATGACTTCCTGGTAGAGCCGAGCGGCCCGGGAGTGGCTGCCGACCCGGTGCAGCACCGCGGCCAGGGTCGCCGCGGCGGCGACCGTACGCGGGTCGGAGCGGCCGTGCAGTCGGGTGGTGGCCGCGTACGCGAAGGCGGCCCAGCCCCGCGCCGAGTGCGGCTCGCCGAGGGCGACCAGCACCCGCGCCTGGAGGCTGGCCGCCTCGGCAAGCTCGGGGGTGGCGTTGGCCGGACGGGGGTCGGCGTCGGTGAGCGCGTCGGAGAGCAGTCGCTGCGCACCGGCCAGGTCGCCAGCGGACACCAGGTGGTGCGCCTGATCAGTCAGTTCGCCGAAGCCGGAGGACACGCCCCATCGTGCTCATCCGACGACGGTAAGTACAAGACCCGCGCCGGTGTCGATCCGTCAGGAACCGGTCAGGATCTGGTCAGGTGCTCGGCCAGGGTCTCGCTGATCCGGCGTAGCTGATCCACCTGAGCGGGGCTCAACGCGTCGAACAGGTGCCGGCGTACGCCCTCGACGTGGCCGGGTGCGGCGGCGGCGAGGGTGGCGAAGCCGTCGTCGGTGAGCAGCGCGACCTGTCCCCGCCGGTCGGTTGGACACTCCTCGCGGCGTACCCAGCCGGCGGCCTCCAGCCGGGCCACGGCGTGCGACAGCCGGCTGCGCGACGAGCCGGTCGCCTCCGCCAGGTCGCTCATCCGCAGTTGGCGCCCGGTGGACTCGGAGAGCCGGACCAGGATCTCGTAGTAGGCGTGCGGCATCCCGGCGTCGCGTTGCAACTCGCGGTCCAGCGTGTCCATCAGCGCCCGGGAGGCGGACAGGAACGCTCGCCAGGTGCGCTGCTCGTCGGAGTCCAGCCAGCGGGTCATGACGACCATCATACGCGGAATGGTTGAACGCTCAACTAACTGACGCTAGCCTGGGGTCATGGGAATCCACCGGCTCAACCACGCGGTCCTCTACGTCAGCGACCTCGCCCGCAGCGTCGCCTTCTACCGCGACGTGCTCGGCTTCCGCCCGGTGGCGATGACCCCGGACGGCTTCCGGGGCGCCACCTTCCTCCAGGCCCCCGACTCCACCAACGACCACGACCTCGGCCTGTTCGAGATCGGCGCCGGCGCGGGGCGGTCGACCGCCGGCCGGGCCACCGTCGGGCTCTACCACCTGGCCTGGGAGGTTGACACCCTCGACGAGTTGGCCGCCACCGCGGAGCGGCTCACCGCCGCCGGGGCGCTGGTCGGCACCTCCGACCACGGCACCACCAAGAGCCTCTACGGGCAGGACCCGGACGGCCTGGAGTTCGAGATCGTCTGGCTGGTACCGGCCGACCGGCTCGACGATGCCGCCCTGGCGGCCCGCAAGCGGATCGGCCGGCTCGACCTGGCCGCCGAGCGGCAGCGCTACGGCGGGCAGACCCGGGGCGGGGTGGGGATCTCCGTCCCGGCCTGACCAGTCGTACGGTAGAACGGACCGATGCCGACCGACCGGACCACCGACATCCTCCGCGAGCTGCTGGTCCGCCAGTTGACGACCTGGCTGCCCGCGGCCCTGCACCGCTCCCGCCGGGCCACCATCGCCCTGGGCTGGGCCGGCGACGACGCCGGTGGCGCGGCGGCCGCGCTAGGGGTGGTGGCCGAGCACGCCGACCGGTTGCGCGGCCGGCGCGTGACCGTGCTGGTGCTGGCCGACGGCGCCACGGACCTGCCGGCCCGGCTCGGCCCGATCGAGGCGGATCTGCCTGCCGAGGTCACGGTGCACGTGCTGCCCGGTACTCCGGACCGCCTGCCGGTCGCGGTGAAGGCGGCCGGCGCGGCCGGCGCTCCGCTGTTCTGTTTCGTGGACGTACCCGGCGCCGTGACCCCGGAGCTGCTCGCCGCCGCCTCCAACGGCCGTACCGGGGAGGTGCTGCTACACGCCCCTGCCGGTGCCCGGGACGCGTTGGTCGCCGCCGGCTTCCCGCTGGTGGCCGAGGTGGTGCCGGTGCTGCCGGACGGCACGGCGGCCGGCGTGATCGCGTTCGGCAGCCGCTCGGACCGCAGCCTGGAGGCCGTCCGGGACGCGCTCTGGGCGGTCGGCGCGGATCTCGGCGTGCGCTATCGCGACCCGGTCGACCCGGCGGGCGCTCCGGTCGACGTGGCCGGCGACCCCGACCTCGATCCGCTGGCCCGGGAGCTGCTGGTCGAGCTGCGCCGCGGCGGGCCACGGCCGGTCACCGAGCTGCGTCGGCACACCCTCACCGCGACCGTCTACCGGGCCGCCGACGCCACCCGCGCGCTCACCGGTCTGCTCGACGCGGGCGACGTGCGGCGTGACCGCGAATCCGGCCGGCTGGCCGGCGACGAGATCATCACCGTGACGCGCTGAACGTGGTGCCCGGGCCGTCAGATGCCGAGCGGGGTGCCGGTGAATCACCGGCACCCCGCTCGACTCCCGGGACGCTACGACCGGGACTTGTCCTGCTTCCAGGACAGCGGACCCGGCAGGTCGACCCGGTGCGCCCTGGCCTTGGAGTTCCACGACCAACGCCCGATCTTGATGCTCCAGGACGAGAAGCCGTTCTCGGTGAAGTTCAGGATCAGCGGACCGATCTTCTTGCGCTTGCGAAACATGAGGCCCATCGGAGGACTCCCTTCCTCACCGTTCCCTGCCGTGTCGAGATCCAACATGCCCGAACGGGCGAATTCCGAAACACCTTCGGTGTCCGGGCTGGACGGTCGGGCATCTCGCCCCAGGTAATCCCTATTCAACAGATAGGTGTTGCACCGGCGTAAACGCTGCTCGTGGCGGCTATCAGCGTGGTCCACGGGATCAAGTCTCATCTCCTGGAAGGTCGTTGACCGTCTATCCCTCCGCCGGCAGCATGAGGTCATGTCGCAGCGGGGAGAGCCGGCGTGACCACCGTGGAGCATCCGTCGACCGACGCCGTGTCGCTGCCGCGCCACCGGGACGGCTACAACACCACCGCCGCCCCGTCGGTGCGAGCGTGACCGCGCCGCCCACGCCGGACCTGCTCGTGCTCGACCGAGCTGCCCAGGACCTGCTGTTCCGGGCGGCCCGCACGGCCAACACGTTCACCGACGAGCCGGTCACCGACGCCCAGGTCGCGGCGATCCACGACCTCATCCGGTACGGGCCGACCGCGTACAACGGCCAGCCGCTGCGGGTGCTGCTGCTCCGCTCGGCGGCGGCCCGGGCCCGGCTCCTGCCGTACGTGTCGTCCGGCAACCGGGCGAAGACGGCCAGCGCGCCCCTGGTGGCGGTGCTCGCGGCCGACGTCGATTTCCACGAGCGGCTACCCGAGCTGTACCCGCCCCGACCTCGGGCCCGGGAATGGCTGGCCGACCGGGCGGTACGGGTCGAGCAGGCCCGGTTCAACGCGGCCCTGCAGATCGGCTACCTGGTGGTGGGCGTACGGGCCGCCGGGCTGGCCGCCGGCCCGATGGCCGGGTTCGACGCCGCCGGCGTGACCCGGGAGTACTTCCCCGACGGGCGGCACGAGGCGCTGCTACTGATGATCATGGGTCACCCCGGCCCGGACGCCTGGGAGGACCGGCTTCCCCGGCTCAGCACCGCCGAGGTGGTGCACACCCTCTGACCCGTCGTCGGCTCAGCGCGGCTCCCAGGCGTCGGGGAGAGCGGTGAGCTTGCGGACGTGCGCCGGCAGTCGGCCGCTGATGATCTCGGCGAGGCTCACCTCGTCGACCACCCGCCGCAGTGCGGCACGCACCGCCACCCAGAGGCCGGGCAGGTTCTCCGCCGCGCCCTCGTACCGGGTCTCCTCCGGGCGCTGGCCGCGTACACCGGCCAAGGGGCCCTCCACCGCGCGCAGCACCGCGCCGATCGTCACCTCGCGCGGCGGGCGGGCCAGCGTGTACCCACCCTCGGCTCCGCGCTGGGCCCGGACGATGCCGGCCCGGCGCAGATCGGCGAGGACGGCCTCCAGGAACTTGCGGGGCATGTCCTGTTCCACGGCGATGGCCTGAGTGGACAGCAGCGAGGGGTACGCGGCCGCGAGGCTCAGCGCCGCTCGTACCGCGTAGTCGCCGCGCGCGGAGATCTGCACCCCGTCATCATGCCCGGCCGGTGCCGCCGCCCGGTCCGGTGGGCGTGCCGGGGCGAGCGGCATGACCGCCGTTGCCCGGTTCGCCCGGGCTGCCCGTGCGGAAACGCCCGACGTTGGCGCTCGCCGGCTCGGCCGGCGTCCGGGGCCGGACCACCCGACCGGCCGCCGGCTGGTCCCGGGCGGCGCGGAAGGCCCCGGGGCTGACCCCGACCTCCCGGGTGAAGAACCGGCCGAAGTTGGTGGGCTCGGAGAAGCCGAGCCCCCGGCCGATCCGCGCGATCGGCTCGTCGGTCGCGGCGAGCAGCCGACCGGCCTGCAACGCGACCCGCTCGTCGATGATCTGCTTGGCGCTGCGCCCGGTGACGGCCAGACAGGCCCGGGTCAGGGTCCGTACCGAACAGGCGAGCCCGGCGGCGTAGTCCTCCACGCGGCGGGTGTGCTGGTAGCCGTGCTCCACCTCGCGCAGGTACCGCTGGAACGTCTCCACCTCGGGCCGGAACGCCGGCTGGTCCGTGGGGCCGGGCAGGGCCAGCCGCAGCAGCAGCACCGCGAGCTGGTGGCGGAGCAGGGGCCGGGCCGCCGGTTCGCCGCCATGCCGGTGGCAGTCCACCGCCAACTGGCTCACCTCGCTGATCACGGCGTCCTCGTCCTCGCCGGCCAACTGCCGCCAGGTCGGCGTCGCGTCCGGGTCGACGTCGAGGCCGTTCGTCGCCTCGGGGGCCCAGCCGACCACGGTGGCGTCGAACTGTGGACCGAAGCAGCGCAACACCTGACCGGCGCGCACCCGCAGCAACGTGCCGGGGCGACAGGGCAGCAGGTGGAAGTCCAACTCGGCGTCGCCGTGCCCGCGCGTGGTGAGGATCAGCAGCTCCCGCTCGACGAACACCGGTCGGTGCCAGCCCGGGTCGTGGGCCAGGTCGGCCAGCGCGAACGTGGCAATCTCGTCGGGTACGGGTGGCGCCGTGCCGATCGTTGCCGCGGGGAGGGGGCCGGTGGAGACCATCGCCTGCGACGGTAGCCCGAACCGCAGGTCACCGCATCCCGATCGACGGTGTCCGTCGGGCCGTGTCCCGTGGGACGCCACGGGTTGTCGGGATCCCGGCGGCCGGGCTAAGTTACCGATCGGTTGCGCCGTCCGGGCCGTGGTCCGCCCGGGCCTCGCCGGCCGCCCGCCGAACCGGCGGGACCCTGCCGACTCGCGATGGGATGGGCATGACGCAGCTGTTCTCGGTCGAAGGCAAGACGGTCCTGGTCACCGGCGGGTCGCGGGGGATCGGTCTGATGATCGCCCAGGGCTTCGTCCGGGCCGGCGCACGCGTGATCATCTCGTCCCGCAAGGCGGATGTCTGCGAGGCCGTCGCCAAGGAACTCTCCGCCGAGGGCCGCTGCGAGGCCATCCCGGCCGACCTGGGCACCGACGCCGGCGCCGAGGAGCTGGCCACCGCCGTCCGGGAGCGTTTCCCCCGCCTCGACGTGCTGGTCAACAACGCCGGCGCGACCTGGGGAGCGCCGCTGGAGAACTACCCGGAGGCCGCGTTCGACAAGCTCTGGGCGGTCAACGTCAAGGCCGTCTTCCGGCTGACCACCGCGCTGCTGCCGGCGCTGCGCGCCGCCGCCACCGCGGAGGACCCGGCCCGCGTGATCAACATCGGGTCGATCGACGGCGTCCGCGTGCCGTGGATGGAGGTGTACGCGTACTCGGCCACCAAGGCGGCCGTGCACATGCTCACCCGCAGTCTCGCCCACCAACTGGCCGGCGAGAACACCACTGTCAACGCGATCGCGCCCGGGCCGTTCGAGAGCAAGATGATGGCGTTCGCGCTGGACGACCCGACGAGCCGGGCCACCATCGAGCAGCAGGTCCCGCTGGGCCGGATCGGGCGTCCCGAGGACATGGCCGGCACGGCCATCTATCTCTCCTCGCGGGCCGGCGCCTACCTCACCGGCGCGGTCATCCCGGTCGACGGCGGCATCACCACGCACGGCTGAGCACCGGCCGCCCGGGGTCGGGCGGGTCCGCGTACCCCCAGGTGTGCCAGGGCCGCGCGGACTCGGCAGATCCGCGCGGCCCGGGGATGGCCGGTGTTGCCCGATCGGGCGGTGGTCAGCGACCGGCGAGCAGCCGGTTCACCGCCGTGTCGACGTCCAGGTGCTCGGCCTCCCGGCCGCGCGGGACGACGACGTAGGTCCGTCGAAGGAAACGCACCAGAACGCTGCGCGGCACCTCGAAGAGGGCGTTGCCGTCCGGTGACGAGAGGGCCAGCGCGACGAAGTCGCCGCGCGGGGTGGCCCAGGGCCAGACCCGCACGTCTCCGATGCCGGCCGGCTCGTCCAGGCCGGTCACCAGCAGTTCGCGGGCAAAGGACCAGCTCACCGCCTCGCCACCGGCCGATTCGGCATGGAACAGGACATGGACCGCATACGGATCAGCAGGGTCGTAACGCAGACTGGCACGCACCGGCAAGGCGGTGGCGTCAGGTGCGACGAGCCTTAGCGACGTCTCGACCTCTACGGTCGTCGGTCGAATGACACTCATGGACGTTCTCCCCCCGGCACCGCTGCGGAACGCGCGTGTCCCGCTTTTCCCATACTCAGGTGCTACTCCTGGCTACGCTCCGCCATACGCTGACTTCACCCAGTGGTGGGAAGGGGGTCGGAAAGGCCGCGTGAATCTGAGGATTCATGTAGGATTTCCGGTTCTGCCCAGTGCGTGATCCCGCCCGGCATCGGGTGGTTCAGTCGTCGACTTACTCCGGTAACGTCCAGTCGGCCGTTGCAGTGACGGGCCCGGGCGACACTGGGGGGTGAAATGGTCACGAACCGATCCTCAGTGGATCCGGTGGCCGCGTCCGGACCGCCGAATATCGGGGCCCGAGCAGCCGAACAGCGGGGGTACGAGGTGCCGATGGAGCAGCCCGAGCGGCTTGGCCGGCCGGCGTCCGACGCCGGCCGCTCCGGTGCTGCGCCGACGGGTGGTGGCACGGGCCGGGCCGGTGGCCCGGTAGCGGTGGCGGAGCCGCCGCGGCGACCCCGTTGGCGAGAGCGGATCTCCACCACCCTCGATCTGATCCGGGCCAACCCCACCGGCCGGATCGCACTGAAGATCTTCATTGCCATCGCCGGGGCTCTGGTGGTGACCATCGGCATCGCCCTCATTCCGCTGCCGGGCCCGGGTTGGCTGCTGGTGATCGCCGGGCTCGGCATCTGGGCCGTCGAGTTCCACTGGGCGCGCAGGCTGCTCGCCTTCACCCGCCGCCACGTCCACGGCTGGACACAGTGGGTGAGACGTCGGTCACTAGCGGTGCGAGTCGTGCTCGGGTCCGTTGGCCTGGTGTTCGTGGCCGTGGTGGTCTGGCTGTCACTCAAATACAGCCTCGGCATCGACCTGGTCGCCAAGGTGATGCAGTACCTCGCGACGCACTGACCCCGGATTTCCGGTCTGGCTCCAGGGTCGGGTAGAGTTACCGGCGCTGAGGGCGATTAGCTCAGTGGGAGAGCGCTTCGTTCACACCGAAGAGGTCGCTGGTTCGATACCAGCATCGCCCACCCTTGGTTTGCGCAGGTCAGAAGCCCGTTACCGGAGTAGCCGGTAACGGGCTTCGCTGCATGTGCGGCTTACATTGGGAGCAGATTGGGAGCAGCGGCAACGGTCATGATCAGCTGCCAATCAACGACCGTCGCCTTGCACCGTCCATGGATCAACAGGTAGAACCACCCAATGAGGACGCCGATGCGGGCGATTGACGCCATGTCGTTCTGCTTTCCATTGGCCGGCGCCGCAGGCATTCCCCAGCCGCTCAACTCGACCCTCGCCGTAGCGGCTCTGGCAGTGTGCGTAGCTCGCTGAGGAGGTCACGCACCTCAGGAGAGCGCGCGCCGACGGGGGCGAGGTCATCGTGAAGCCGGCGTAGAAGTGCGACGCTGCGGACGGAGCTGACGGCGGGTAGACGGCTGAGAGCGATCTGGGCCGTGCTGATTGCGAGATCGAGGTCGCCGGCGGCGTTGTGGGCGAGATTAAGCCAGGCGCCTCTCGGCGGCAGCAGGAGGGTGTCCGCACATGTCGATGAGCGTGCATCGGAGTTTCCCGTTCAGTCCCCGAACGGACGGCGGAACGCCGCGGGCTGGGGCTACTTGCTGCCGCCTTCAATGAGGACGCCGAGGCCATCGAGGACGCGTTGAAGTCCGAATTCGTAGGCATGGGTAGGGCTGTAGGCGCCACGGTGAGCCGCGCCTGCGGCGGCGCCGACTCGCGTGGCGGTCGGGTACTTGGTCTCGTCGAAGACGTGCGCCAGGAAGGGTGCGTTCACGGCCCACCACTGCTCATCACTCATGGCGCTGTCTCGCTGGATGGCGGCGGCTTCCGCGGCCGAGCGTGCGGAGGCTTGGACGAAGCTCAGCAGGTATGTCAAGGCCGCGTCCATTTCGACGTCGTCGAGCCCGAGACCCGCGAAGGCCGTCAGTTCGTGCTCGTACTTGGCCATGAGGCCAGGTCCCAGCGGCGGGCGGCTGGTGGAGATCGTCGCCGCCCAAGGGTGCCGCTCGTACAAGTCGCGGTTTTCTTGAGCGACCGCTTCGACCCGTATCCGCCACGGCTTGTTGGACAGGTCCGTACGCGCCATCTGGGCGTAGACCGTGTCGAGCATCAGGTCGAGTAACTCGGCCTTGCCTGGAACGTAGGTGTAAAGCGACATTGGCGCGACACCGAGCGCTTGGGCGACCCGGCGCATCGTCACAGCCTGCACACCTTCCGCGTCTGCCACCTCGATGGCCGCCGCGACAACCCGATCCACGGTGAGGCCCTGACGGGGGCCTCGCTGGTGGCCCCTCGTGCTGGGATCGCGCCACAGAAGCTCCAGAGTCCGTGCCGGACCACCGCTGCTGCTCCCGTCGTTCCCCATAGGACCGTCCCTCCGGCATCGTTTCGTACGACGTACACTGTACGGTGTACGAAGTTTAACGCTAGCGCCAACCTCGACCCGGAGGCCTCGTGAAGATCACCTCATCGGCCGTGTCGCTCAACGTCGAAGACGCCGCCGCGTCCAGCAAGTTCCTGACCACCCACTTCGGGTTCCGAGAGGAGATGGCTGCTGACGGCTTCGCCTCCCTTGCCCGTGACGACGCCGGGATGAACGTCATCTTCCTACGGCGGGGCTTGAAGTCGCTGCCGGAGGACCAGCGCAACGACCACGCCACCGGACTGATCCTCGCCTTCGTCGTCGACGACCTCGAAGGTGAGCTGGCCCGTCTGCAGGCCGAGGGCGTCCCCATCACCATGCCGCTGACCGTCGAGGAGTGGGGAGAGCGCGCCTTCCAGGTAAGAGACCCCAACGGCGTCATCATCCAACTCGTCGACTGGAACGCCCCTACCGGCGACTGACTGATTGCTGGTGCGGCGGCAGCCCAGCCGCACCAGCCGCCCCACCAGAGAAACTCTCGCCGGAATGGTTTCGCCGCCCCTGGAATGCACGCTCATGCCGCGATCCGTGCGACTGCGGCTGAACTGGTGGGCTTTGGTTGAGCCGTTCGGGAGCCCGCTCACGATGAGCGGGCTCCCCGGAGCCTGGCCCGGCTCGAACGGTGCTGCCATCCCTGGATCAGTGACGTGCGGTACCGGCGCCGCACGTTGGGCAGGCCGGCCTCCGAGGTTAGTGCGTCCAAGCCCTGGTAGGGGAAGTTCGTATACCTCGCCCGGTTGTTCCTGCTCCCATTCCGGTGGGGCGCTGCCGTCAGCCATGGCCGAAGCTGCGGGGAGGTGGCCGCTCCGATGGCCATACCTCAGGCCAGCGTCCGTGATCTGGCGAGGAACGACCTGTGGGGCTATCCACCGACGGTCGACCGCCGCAGCCCAGTTACGAGCCGAGGATCAGGGAGCAGGTGGGGAGCAATAGGGTGTACTAAACGGCCTTCAACTGCACTGAACTGCACCCGACGGCCCGCAACTGCACCCACCCCTGCCTACGGTTTCTCATCTCCGCAGGTCAGAGTCGGTGCAGCGTCCTGTTTCACACCGGACTGCTCTGCGGTTTTGCGACACCATCGACCACGCTTTATGTCGCCTGGTGGGGGAGTGTGCGCAGGCCAAGGCGGTAAGGAGCCTTTGGTTGGCCTGGCCTTGCAGCTGGGAGCAGATTGGGTGCAGGTTGGCGAAGAGGTCACCGCGACCGAAGAGCTCACCGGGACTGGACGGAACGGAGAAGGCTGACCTGCGGCGTTACAGGCGTCGGCCCGGCGTGACCTCCCAGGGAAAACCGAAGTGGTCAGCGTTGGCCGCGCTCCCCGCCTGTCTGCCGCAGCGTGTCGCCCTGGGCCGGTGACGCCAGCCACCGGGGCCGTCCTCAATCGACGTGCGGCTCTAACTCCGCCGTGGCGGGATCGGTCGGGATTCCGGCAGCTGAGACTCGAATCCCACGGGCAACCTCCTCACCAGGGCTTTCTGCTCGGCGATTTCTTCGGCGATCCCGAAGGCGTCAGCATCAGTGGCTTTTGCGGCTCGCGAGTGGCGCGGAGGTCATCGAATATCCCTGATCGTGTGGCGCGCGCAAAGCCGCTCGCCGGGGTCCGCCAAGGCGGACAGCACGTGATACGTAACAGTGAGTGCGGTTCACGTGTACCCTGTCTTCCCGTGAGGCGCACAGAGGGGACGTGATCGATGTCTGGGGCGACGATCAACGGACAGACCTTCACGTTGCAGGACTTGTTCGATCGTGCGACCTACGACATCGACTACTACCAGCGTGAGTACGCCTGGACCCACGAAGACATTCGCACGCTGGTCAACGACCTATGTGCGCAGTTCGAAGAGGCCAAAGCGGACCCCCGGACAAGGCGCGGCATACATCGCGCCGACCCCTACTTCCTGGGCCCGTTCGTCTATTACGAACAGCGCCGCGGGCTTCGGTTTCTTGTCGACGGTCAGCAGCGCTTCACCACACTGCACCTGATCTTCATGCACCTCTACCGGCAGGCACTCGCACTCGGGAACCGCAACGCGGTCGACAAGCTGGTCCGTGTCATCCGCGAACCGCACGTCGGCGGCTGGCGCTTCCGCATCAACATCGCCGAGCGCCGCGACGCACTGCAGGCGCTCTATGACGGACGCGATTACGAGCCGCCGCTGGCTTCGTCGCTCTCACTACGCAATCTGTGCACCCGCAGCGAGGAGTTGCGTGAGCTGCTCGAAGCGCGGATTGAGGCCGAGGACGTTCCCAGCTTCGTCGACTGGATCCTGAACCGGGTCCTCCTGGTCGGCATCGAGGCGCCGAGCCGGGACAGCGGCTTCAAGATCTTCGAGTCGATGAACGACCGCGGCGCCCGGCTCACCCCGGTCGACCTCCTCAAGAGCTATCTGCTCTCTCGGGTCGGCCACGACGAGGAGGAACTGAACCTCCAGTGGCGCAAGATGCTCGCCGAGCTGACCCCCGCTCGCGACGACCCGGGTGCGCCGAGCCGCTTCCTGAAGGCCGCACTGGTGGCCCATCACGGCCGCCTGGACGAAGGCTTCACCGACGTCGAGGACATCAACTCGTCACTGCACTTGTGGGTTAAACGCAACGCCGAGGACCACCTGGCCCTGCGAGGTCCACACCAGTTCTTCGGATTCGTCGAACGCCTCATCCGCCTGGCCAGCACCTACCGCACCTTCCAGTCCGCCACCCACCAGCTCGACCGCGACCACGGTCTCGAAGCGCTCTACTTCAACAGCATCAACGGACTGTCGAACCAGATGGCGTTCGTCCTGGCCGCGATACGCCCCGGCGACACGCTGACCGTCGCCAAGGAAAAGGCGCGCCTCGTCGCCAACTTCATCGACCGCTGGTATGTCGTCCGGGTACTCACGGACGAGTCGGCCCTCGACCGGGACCTCGACGAACTCATGCCCAGGCTCATCCCGCAGCTTCGCAAGTGCGAGCGGCCGGCCGACGTGGCGTCGTTCCTCGTCCACGAACTGCCCGACGACCAGAGTTTTCACCCCGTCACGTCGTTCGGGCTGCGGGGCAACAACTCCGCACAGGTCAAGTACCTGCTCGCGCGCCTTACCGCCTTCGCCCAGACCGGCTGGGGGGAGCGCGACCTCACCGACGACTACCTGGCGTCGGACCGGCGGTGGCAGATCGAACACATCTTCCCGAATCGACCCGAACGGCATCCCGAGGTACCCGACCCGATCGAATTTCGCCTCTTGCGCAATCGCATCGGCGTCCTGGGCCTGCTCAAAGCCAGCGTCAACGCGAGCCTCCAGGACACCCCGATCGAACGCAAGATCGAGGTGTACCGCAGTGAAAACCTTCTCCTTCGCTGCCTGCACCCGATGTTCCAGCAGAACAACAAGCCAATGCGGACCTTCATCCAGCTGCACGACCTGCAGGGTCACCTGCGCCCGTTGGGCTCGGGCGGGCTGCGCGCCGCCGTCACCGTCCGCGAAGAGCTCTACCGACGCCTCTGCGCGGCCGTCTGGAGACTTGATCGGCTTGGCTTCTCCGTCGAGGCACCGGCAGCCGATGCCGCTCCCGACACGGTCACCCCGGCGGCGGTCGTCCCAGCGCCGAGGAAGCCCGCCGGACGGCTGACGGACGTGCAACGCATGCTGCGAGACGGCGTTCTGTCCGCAGGCACGGTTCTCACCGCCGTCGTTGGGAACGCCGAGGTCACGGCGACCATCGAGGCCGACGGAGCGATCCGCCTCTCTACCGGTGAGGTCTTCCGCAAGGCCGATGACGCAGGCCGAGCGGTCAAGGGACGCCGCTGCGAAGGCATGAAGTTTTGGCAGGTGAGTCGGCCCGACGGTGCGCGAGTGTCTCTTCGCGAGCTTCGGGACGCTGCATTGGCGGGTAGCCACCCGATCTGACGTCAGGCAAGATCAATTCGCGTACGGCGAGGTACAGCACCGGGTCGACGGCTCCGCCTTCGCTGCGGTCTCCGTCGAGGTCCACCTCGAAGTGCAGATGCGGTCCGCTGCTGTGGCCGGAAGACCCCACGCAGCCGATGACCTGCCCGGCAACGACCTGCTGGCCGACGTTCACGAGCGGGCGGATGAGGAGAATCTCGGCGTCCGCGTCGAAGGGGGTGGTGAACTGTCCGGTCCGGTCGCGGATCAACACCTTGAACCGGTCAGCCCGGCCGCCCAGGTCCACGAGCAGGTTCCGGGCCTGCTGTAGGATCCACGGCCGTGCTGGACGAGGATGGCCGTGGCCGACCGCCAGCAGCCCCGTGCCAGCTCCGGTCGGGGGAGCAGATTGGGAGCAGCAGCGTGCCCTGAACGGCTCCGAACGGCACCCAACCGCGCCGAACAACACTCAACTGCACCCACCCCTACCAGCAGGTTTCCATTTCCGCAGGTCAGAGTCGGTGCGGCGTCCTGTTTCACCGCGGAGTGCTCCGCGGTTCTGCGTATCGGTCGATAACGCTCTATGTTGCCTGGCAGGGGGTGTGCGCAGGTCAAGGCGGTAAGGAGTCGTTGGCTGGCCTGGCCTTGCAACTGGGAGCAGATTGGGGTGCAGGTTGGCGAAGTGGTCACCGCGTCCGAAGTGCTCACCGACGCCGGACAGAGACGAGGGCTTTGACCTGCAGTGATGCGGTCGATCGGTGCGGTGTGACCTCCCAGTGGATACCGAAGACGTCAAGCCTCCAGCCTCCCGATTGGCTGGTGCCGGCTGTTGAACTGGGGCCTGCCGGCGCCAATCACGAGGCCAGCCCGCATCGATGCACCGCTCTGGCTGTCGTCGCGGTGGTGTCGGTACGGATCCCGCGAGCTGAGACCCAGATCCCGCTGGCGAACCTCTGAGCAGAGCTTCCTGAACGGTGACCTCTTCGGCTCCGCCGAAGAGGTCACCAGCGCAGCTAGATTTGCGTGAGCTTCAGAGTTGCGCTGAGCGTCATCGGCGGTGGGGCAATGGGTCGTGTCGCCCCTCGGACACAAACTATTGCCCCACGGTGCGCGCTGAGATCGACTGCAGCGCGCACCGCTTGCGTTTCGGCCGCTAACGAGCGGAGCACCCGCTGGCCCAGCGACACCGCACCTCAATTCGGGCACAAAGCTGGTCGTTTGCTCCGGCGTTGGCCCAATATCGAATGACCCGCTGGCATTCCAAGCCGAGTCGTGGGTCCGCAGCCGGGGTTGGTAGTGCGTGCACTCTGATTGGTCGGCCTGTGCTCGCGAATGATGATCTTCCTGCGCTCAGGGCCAAGGCATCGGTTTCCTGAACCGTGCTTCTTTCCAAGCCGCAGCGTAGTTGAGCCCCCGGCCGACCGCGTCAGTCTTTCTCAGACGACGACAACCAGCCCCGGGGCTAACCTGCTCGGCAGGTTCGTACGGCGGTCTCCGGCCGCGATCACCTGGTTGAAGCCGCCATGCGGGGCCGCTTCACCGTGGCGCGGCAGCAACCGGTGCCGGCTCTGCCGGGTCGACCGCCAGCACCACCATCGTGCGCAGCGGCGATAGAAAGATCGGAACCCAGGCGACGGCCATGCCGACGGTGCCGCACCAGAGCGCGGCGCGCAGCGACACGTACTCCCCGACGAAACCGGCCAGCACCGAACCGATCGGCAGCGCCCCGGAAAGCACGAAACGCATGGTGGCGTTCATCCGGCTCAGCATTCGGTCCGGGGTGATGGTCTGCCGGAAGCTGACCAGCAGTACGTTGTCGATCGACGCCTTCGCCATCATCAACAGGTAGGCCACGGCGGCGGCCCACAGCCAGACGCCCTGGTCGGCGAAGGGCAGCAGCAGATAGATGGGCGCCACGCTCGTCGCGGCGGCTATCAGGGTCCGCCCGTAGCCGAAGCGCAGCGCGAGCCGCCGGGCGGCCATCGTGCCCAGGACCGCGCCCACCCCGCCCATGGCGAAAAAGACACCGACCAGTCCCTCCGGCAACCGCAGCTCCCGGACGATCAGCAGCGGGACGATGACGACGATGACCGTGGAGGCCAGGTTCACCAGAGCCCCCGATGCGGCGACGGCACGCAGGGCGGGCTGTCCGGCGACGTAACGCAGGCCCTCATCGATTTCCCGCCACAAATGCCGGGCCCCGTCGGGTACGGCAGGTGCCGGCTCCGGGCGGCGGATCAGGCACAGGCAGAGAAACGACCACAGGTACGTGACCGCGTCGACGGCAATAGCCACCGGCGCCGTCAGTGCCTGGACGAGCGCGCCGCCGGCCCCTCGACCGACGATCCGGGAGACCGCCTCGGTGCCGGCGAGGCGGGCGTTACCGGCCACCAGGTGCTCGCGTCCGACTACCGCCGGCAGATAACTCTGCGCCGCCACGTCCGAGAAGACCCGGCCCGTGCCCACCAGGAAGGCGACAACGAGCAGTTGGGTCATCGTGAGGACTCCCCACCAGCACGCCAGCGGCACCCAGGCCAGAAGCAGGAACCGAACGAGGTCGGCGGCGAGCAGAACGGGACGCCGACGCAGCCGGTCGACCCACACACCGGCCGGCAGGCCGATCAACAGGAACGCCGCCGTGGTGGCGGCGTTCAGCAGGCCCACCTGCTCCGGGCCGGCCTGCAGGGCCACGATCGCCGCCAAGGGGAAGGCGATGTAGCTGATCTCACTGCCGACTCGACTCACCGCCGTGCTCGCGAAGAGCAGTTCGAAGTCTCGATTCGCCATGCGGAGAGCATGGTGCGACAGCGCGACCAGCTCGATAGATTTAGACCAGGCTAAATCCCAGGAGGGCGATGCTCACCATCGGGTTCTCGACGTACGACCTCGCGGTGATGCGGTTCGCGTTCTCACCGATGCAGGAGATCGTCGCCAGCGTCCGTGTGCTCAAGGATCCAGCGGCGCACGCCCTGCACGTGCCGTGGGTCAAACAGGTGGCACCCCGGGTGGCCGCGGCAGCGGGCGCCTTCGACCTGCTGTTCGCCCTGGTGCCGGTGCCGAGCTGGTACATCCCCGACTTCGTCACACCACCCCCGACGACGCCGGTACCCGATCTGCAGACCGAGCTGGCGGATCTCCGCCGCATCGCACTGCAACGGGTGCGCACGGACCTGGACCGGTTGGCGACACTGCGGGACCCGGCGCGGCGGAGCGCACCCGCCGGGTGGGACGACGCCCAGGCGCGCATTGACGATGCTGAGCTGCACGCCATGTGGACCGACCCGGCGGCGGGGCTGGATCGCCTCGCCCGGCAGATGAACGACTACTGGAGGCTGGCCGTCAGCGAGTACTGGCCGCGGCTGCGTAGCCTTCTGGAAGCTGACGTGGTGCACCGCGCCCGCCGCCTGGCCGACGGCGGACCCACGAGCCTCTTCGCCGACCTGGCGCCATCCGTGAGCTGGCAGGACGACCAGCTCACGATCGTCCATCCACGCTTCGTCGGTCACCGCCAACTGGACGGCGAGGGCCTGCTGCTCGTCCCGTCGGCGTTCGTCTGGCCGACCGTCTTCTCCAGCACGATGCCACCCTGGCAACCGACCCTGACCTACCCCGCCCGCGGCGTGGCGACACTGTGGGAGAAGCCGACCACCGCGGCCGCCCCAGCGCTGGAACGGGTGATCGGGCGCTCGCGCACCCGGCTGCTGCTGGAACTGGACGCACCAGCCTCCACCACGGAACTGGCCTACCGCACCGGACTGACGCCGGGAGCCGTCTCGCAACACCTGGGCCTGCTGCGGTCGGCCGGCCTGGTGGACGCGTCGCGCAGCGGCCGGCTGGTGCTGTACTTCAGGACCGACGCGAGCGACATGCTGCTGACCGAGGTTCGTGACTGACGCCGCCCGACCAATAGATCACTCGCGGTGAGCAACTGGGTACGGTGGATCCGGTTTGATCCACGTACGACGGTGCGGGTCGATCCGGGTTCGCCGAGGTCGCCCGAGGCGCACACGTTCGCGCAACCCGCTCCCCGTGGGTCCTTTTCACCCGGCCTCCGTTCGCGGCGACCTAACGCTGTGTTTGAACTGGCCAACCTGTTAAGTGTTGCTCCACCCCATCATTAAGCGGTGCTGGAGGTGGGACCTTGCTGATCGAACTAATAGATGGCTAACGTTGAGGAGAGCAGAAAGCCCGATGAACCGCCGCCGCACGACAGACTATTTGCCTCGTGATGTATGGGGCCGGCAGCCGGCCGGGCCGCGCGGCCGGCATGCCGCGCGGCGTAGGCGAGCGCACGCCGGTCGCGTCGGCGAGCTGGCGGCGTGCGCGGGGCTGCGGTTAGGGCGCGCCTCCGGCGCGGGCGCTCCGGCTCCAGGATGAACGGGCCTGCGCTGGCGGGTCGCGGTCGTGGGTGGGTGCGGTAGGCCCTGCCGTGTGCCATTGACCCGGCAAGCCGGGCAGACCACCGCCCGACCCGCCAGCGACCGACCGTGCGTCAAGGCCGTCTTGACGTGGCGGGTCGGGCGGCGGCCCGCTCCCGAAGAGGGCGGGTCGATGGCACACGGGATGGGGTGGAGCGCCGCACGTGCGGGCATCGGGCGGCCTCTTGGCGTTTGACCTGTTCGCGGATGTAGTCGTGGACCTATTCGGAGAGGATGCAACGGTATTGCCGCTGAACACGGCGTTTCCCCAACAACGGTTGTCTATTGTGGTGATTGGTCTCCTGCGCTACCCTCGCAGGCATGATCAAATTAACGGGGAAGATTGCCCTCGGGCTAGCCACGGCCATCGCTGCGGTGGGGCTCTCGCCGGTACCGGCTTTCGCCGTGCCGAGCGGCTGCCACGCCGGCACGAACGGTGGGAATGGGGCTTATGCGACGTGCACTGCTGGATACGGTCAGTACTGGGTATGGATCAAGTGCGGGAACGACAACGGCAGGGTGACGACCCTGACGGGGCCCATCAGGGATCGGGCCAGCGACGGTAGCACTTGGTCAACGAAGTACTGCAATAGCACTTACCCGTACCGGATGAATTACGGATACAGCGTGCAGTAGGGAACTGCATGCGGCGAGCTGTCGTTGCCGCTGCATGAGCCGGCCCGAAAGGTGCCGCCGTGCCGCCGTGGCGACTACGGCGGCTTCTTTCGATTAGCCTCGGTCTTTCCTCAGCTACATCTTGCACCTCTGTGTCCTATACGGCGCGGGGGCCTGCAGAGCAAGATCCGGAACATGAACGGAATGATCAAATGTCATGCTGAGTGGTCGTCAGCGTATGCCCTGACACGCCAAGGGTGTCCTGATGGCGCTGCACACTTCCTGAACCGGTGCGGCAGCAGCGCCGACGGCGTCAGCCAGGATGAGGGCAACCGGCGGCGGTCGGCCAGTTCAGTCCGGCTGCTCGCGCAGCTCATGGCCTCGTGATCATTCCTTCAGACCGAAGAGGTCGCAGGTTCGATAACAGCATCGCCCACCTTTAGTCCGTGCAGGTCAGAAGCCCGTTACCGGAGTAGCCGGTAACGGGCTTCGCCGTTTGTGCTGCTTGAAATGGGAGCAGATTGGGAGCAGCGACCGCGGGCGGGTGGTCCAGGGCGGCCACATGACAGTTCGATGATTCGAGAGTCCGACGTCGCTGTTCGGCACGCCAGCGCCGGCAGGGTCATGAGGGCTCCGAAGAGGCCTGGCCTCGCACGAGGTCCCGATCAGTCAGGTGGTCGGCGCTGTCTTGGCCGCCCTGTGGCACCTGGGTGGGCCGGTCAAGGTTCCGAGACGGGCTCGGCCGAATGGAGGCGAGCCCTTCCGGGGGTGCCCACAACGTGTCTGCCTCGTCACCTCCTCGCTGGTGCTGGACGTTCAGACATGAGGTCGGAACGCGGATACGCCGCGGTTGCCAGTGAACCGTCCCCGCTGTCTGCAACAGGGGTGCCCGTGGTGGCCATAGTGTGGTGTGAGCCATCAGGAACGGCCGTCGGACGAGGAGTTGTGGTCTTCGATCACCGCTGGTGACGAACTCGCGTTCGGCGCGTTGTTCGACCGGTATTCCCGGGTGGTCTACAACCACGCGTTCCGGCTGTGCGGCGCGTGGTCGACCGCGGAGGACGTCACCCAGGCGACGTTCCTTGTCGCTTGGAGGCGTCGGGGTGAGGCCCGTCTGGTGGAGGGTTCGGCGTTGCCGTGGTTGCTGGTTGTCGCGACGAACGCGGTGCGTTCGGAGTGGCGATCGGCGCGCCGGTGGCTGGCGTTGCTGCGGCGGTTGCCGACGGAGCGACACGCTGACGGCGATTTCGCCGACGAGGTGGCCGGGCGGTTGGACGACGAGCGGCAGATGACTGAGCTTCTTGCGGTGGTGCGGCGGCTGTCGCCGGCCGAGCGTGAGGCGGTGGCGTTGTGCTTGTGGTCGGGCGTCTCGTATTCGGACGCGGCGGCTGTGTGGGGGATCAGTGAGGTGGCGGTGCGGTCGCGGGTGAGTCGTGCTCGCAGTCGCCTGGTCGGGTTGATGCCTGAGGAGATCCGGGAGGGGACGTGGTAAACGAGTTCCTTGATCCGCCTGCGGAGCGTGATTTGCCGTCGGGGACCGCGGGCGCGATGCGGGCGCACCTGCTTCGCGTGGTGGGTCGTCGCCCGGCCCGCGTGCCAGCGGTCAGGACCGCCCTGGTCGCGGCCGTGTTGTTGGTCGTCGTATCGGGCGTCGCGGCCGTGCTCGGGGACAGGCCGGACGGCTCGGGCGTCCAGGTGCTGGCTATGGGCTCCGCTGAGTTGTCGCCGACGTTGAGCGACGCGGCGGAGCAGTGCCTGCGCTGGAACACGCCGGGTCGGGGGTCGGGGCTGGAGGAGGGTTTCCCGCACGTGTCACTGTCGCTGGCTGACCTCGCGGTGGCGATCGAGCGTGATGATCGTGCGCTTGTGTTGTTCATGAACGATGTTGGTTTCTCGACGTGTGACCTGCAGTTTGATGCAGGCGACGGGGAGCCGTCCGGGGGGAGTGCGACCGATCGGTGGCCACACGGTGAGTGGCTGCCAGGTCCGGTGCAGAGGCTTCTGCTGACCTCCACCGAAGCCGACGGCGGGGACGTCAACGTCAGCGGTCGAGTCAGCGAACGCGTCGAGCGACTGGTACTCGATCACGGGGACGGTCACAAGACGGAAGCGCGCCTCGCCGGTGGAGCATTCGGACTGATGACGACCGGGGGCCGACTCAAGGCCGATGACGCCCCCGAGCTGGTCAGCTACGACGCCGGGGGAGCCGAGATCGACCGACGCCCACTGTTCCAAGCCGAGGACCAACTCGCTCAATGCTATGCCACCCCGGACGGCACGCGGATCTACGGCAAACCGACAGACCATTGCCTGCCTGTCGAGCAGTGGAAGCGGTGACGCATCGAAGCGGCAGCGTTCATTACGCCACGAGGAGCCCCAGTGTCAAGACAATGTGCCGCTGGCGCACCGTGGCAGCGAAAGGTTTGCCGATCATGCCCGCGACCAAGGGTGCGACGCCGATAAGCCGTGGCGCAAGCTCCTGACCGCGCTCAACGAAGAGTGGTGTCGTGGTCCACTTGAGCGGTCATGGCGGGGACATGTCCGGCGTTCCGGGCTGGCTTGCCTTGGGTCCCTTCCGGCTTGCGGGCACCAGGGCTGCGCGGCTGCTGACTCGGCGTTCGATCCGTAGCGGTTGGGACGCGGGCTTGTGGTGGAGGCCCGGCGGGGCGGGCGTCGCGGATGCGAACCTGATATCCATGGAGCATCGGATGGAAATGGTGGAAGCCATTGTGCACGCACTGCGCCTCCGGGGGCTGGCTGTGCCTACCCGGTGGCTAGCCGCCATGCTGCGTAGGTAAACCCGATGAGCAGCGCGGCCGCTAGGACGAGCCGGAACAACGAGAGAGTTCCCGTCAACTCGCTGTTCAGCGACTCCACGGTGCCGGGGAGTTCCGGTATCGATGAAGGTCGGAATACCAACGCGCCGACCCGACCCTCACGTACTGGGATGGAGTTGCGGACTCGTCGTCCCGGGTTTCCGTTGCGACGAGGCACCCAGGCCACGACGTCGACGGTGCCGGCTGGGACCGCGACGTCGTACGGATCCCACCCGGGCAACCGATATTCGATGTCCTCGACGGCGATGACCGGCGCGGCGTCGTCGGCATAGGCGTCTTGGTCGAGCCACCACTCGGGCTTGACCGGAACGACCCGTAGTACGCCGTGCTCCGACGCGATCGGAACCGTGACAGGCGCAGCCCTTTTAGCAATCAGGTCGCGAACAACGTTCGGGGTGAGCGCTTTGTTGGGCACGAAGAACAGCTTCGCGGCCAGGTTCGGCCGCAAGACGGCCATGAGTAGGAGCAGCGTGACGAGCAGCGCGCCGCCAGACGCGAGATAGAACCCGATCATGGCCAACAACCGGCCGACAAGCCACCTGTCGCGAAAATGCTCGGCAAGCACCAAGAGGCCGACCGCCGACCCGCCGAAGACGACGAGGGCGGCCGGAATGCCGACGGCAGCGTTGGCAAGAACTCTCCGACCGGCCTCCACGCCTCCGACCCTAACCATGGTCAGCAACGCGCCCCCGCGACCAACGGCGTTGAGGCTTCCGCGTGCCTTGATACCCGCGTATCCACAAGGGCGGGTCGACGGCGACGGGACGGCGAGGTTCCGCTGGCTGGGTCAATTGGTGGGGTCGCCACATCTTGGCGGCGGCTGCGGGATGGCGGCTGCGTCGATCGTTTGGACAAGGGCCGTCAGAGTGGGTCGAGGCGGCGCTTGAGCAGGCAGAACTCGTTGCCTTCTGGATCGGCGAGGACGTGCCAGGACGCATCCGCAGGCTGACCGATGTCGACGAGTTTGGCCCCGGCGGCCAGGAGGCGCTCGAGCTCGGCTTCCTGATCGCGGTCGGTGGGGTTGACGTCGATGTGCAGCCGGGCATGCCCGTTCTTCGGCTCGTCGTTGCGGATGAGGAAGATCGTCGGCTGCGGGCCGCCGAACCCTTCGCGCGGGCCTATCTCGATGTAGACCCCCTCTTCGCGATCGAGCAGTACGAAGTCCAGGACCTCGCACCAGAACCGCGCCAGCACCTCGGGGCCGCGGCACGTGAGCACGTGCTCACCGATACGGCATGCCACTGACGAAACCTACTCTCAGCATGGGACCTGCCGGGGCGGCCGCACGCGGACATCATGGGGCTCCCTGCAGGGCGAACAAGCTCGCGAGCCTACCGGGCGAGGCGAGCGGGGCTGGACGACAACCAGGTCCGCAGTGCATCAGACACGGCCTGGCTCCCGAGTCGGGTGCGTTCGAGGTAGGCGATGACTCTCAAGCCCCGACCGAGACCCCGGGAATTACGGAGGTTGATCCGTCAAGCCCAGTGTGCGTCTGATGCCGCCTGGGGCATGTCTGTGGTCCGGCATCGGCAGACCCAAGACGCTTACTCCTGCAGCGGGGGAGTGAGCCAGGCCAGGGGTTGTCCGCTGAGGGCGGCGTCGGCAAGGCAGTGGGCACTGGCGGTCTTGAGCGCGGATCGTGAGCTGTCGATCCAGCGCTGCACGTTGTCGATGCCTTGGTGGCGGTACTCGACGGCTTGGACGAGGCACTCCAGCTTGTCAGCGTCACGAGCGACGACAGCTTCTAGTGTCTCGCCGGCTTCGTATTCGGCGACTGCGGCGGTGATGACGTCGGCGACGGCCGGTGGGCAGGCGGCGACCTGGTCGGTGGTGACGGCGATGTTGGGTACGGCGGTGAGATAGCGCTTGGCGATGTGTGGGATGTCGGTGATTCGGGTTTCCTGAGTGTCGTGCAGGGTGCAGAGCATCGACACCCGGGCCGGGTCTGCGCCCTCCATGACGGCGAGCATCATTCCGATGAGCGCCGTTCGGAAGGAGTGCTCGGCGATGGACTCGGGTTGCTTGACGCCGGCGAACCACCAGCCGGTCCGGGAGGCGCGTTTGAGGACGCCGGCCTCGAAGATGAAATTCATCGCTCCGGCGGCGTCGTGATCGTCGGTCATCTGCCCGTCCCTGTGCCGGTGAGCCCGTCCGTCCGCAGGCTGTAGACGATAGAGGTTAGTTCCTGCCGCGACTGCGCGGAGATCCGGTCACTGTCCAGGAGCGGAACACTGCGGTCGAGGAGTGCCCGAGTCGCGGCGGGGTTGTCGGGAGCGAGGCCGCGTCGCGCGGCCAGCAACGCCCAGACGTTGTGGATGTTGAGGTCGACGAAGGGATGCCCTGGATCGAGGCGATGGACCAGGTGCCGAAGGAGGACTGAGCCATGCCAGTCAGCGAGCGCTCCGGGCATGAAGCAGTCATCGCGGTGGCGGTACGGGATCTCGCCCACCCAGTAGGCCGAGTAGTTGAGAGCCGCTCGCTCGCAGGCGTCGTCGGGATGCGCGCGAGCGATGAAGTCTCGTAACGGTTCCAGGTCACCCTGGTTAGCGAGGGACGTGACGACGGAGCGGGCGTCGGGCCACAGCGGTGACCAGGTGCGGAAGGTGGTCATGCGGCGTGCTCGGGCGGTGGTCTGGGCGAGCCAACCTGCTGCTGTCTTGGTGGGGTCCATGCCGGCGAGGAAGCACGCTTGCCGGTGCAGCAGCACGTTCCGATGCCGTCCGGCTGCGGCACGCTCGGCGAGCACGTGTAGATGAGTAAAGAACGCACGTTGCTCGTCGACGGGCAGGGTCGGGCCGGACGCGACTGGACCCCGTCGGGGATGCGCAATGGGTAGCCCTCTGGCGAAGGTCGGCGTCTGCCCGAGGACGGCCCAGAGGATCAAGTCGGTCAGACGGTGGGTGAGTACGGACCAGCCCAGCGGCTGTTCGCCGAGGTCGCAGCGGCCCACATGTTCGTTGAGGACGGCGGCGAGGATGAGGTCCGCCTCGGCGGCGTCGTCAAGTGCTGCGAGCAGGAGCGTGTTCGCGCCGAGCCGTCCGAGCCGGCGTCGGACGGCGATCGCCTGCCCGAGCGGCACCGCGGTGAATGGCCGGCGCGCGGATTCCCAGCTCTGCACGGTCACGCGATCGACGTCCAGGTCGACGGCGAGCTGCTCCTGGGTGAGCGGGATGGACTCCCGGATCAGCTTGAACAGGTAGCCGCTCACCCCGCCGCGATGTGGTGCTGATCGTCCGGGACCTCTCATGCGTCATCCCTACGTTGACCCGTGGTCGACGTTCCGCCGTGCAACCAGTGCTGCGGTAGCTCATCTGGCCTGCTCACTCGTACTGCGGGTGAGTCCAACCGCCGTCGTCGTGATCGTAGCGTCGCAGTTACCGAACGTTCCAGATCCGGTCCCGTCGTTTCGGGGTCGGCCACGGAGTGCTGCCCGGTGGAGGGAGCCGCTGATGCGGGACAGGACACCACCA
Organism: Micromonospora vulcania; assembly: GCF_042658605.1. Lineage (NCBI taxonomy): Bacteria > Bacillati > Actinomycetota > Actinomycetes > Micromonosporales > Micromonosporaceae > Micromonospora > Micromonospora vulcania. The sequence continues at coordinate 253,023 of NZ_JBHSQS010000004.1, forward strand.
TGGCGACGGGTGACCTACGACCAGTACCTGATCGCCGTCGCGATGACCCTGGCACGGCGACACCGCCCGGCGTGGTTGTGGCGGAAGTGGAGCTGGATCTGCCGCTGTGGGGCCGAGCTGCCCTGTCGCAGCCGACACCGCATCCCCATCAACCGGGGGCACTGGCCAGCCGAGGCGGAGCAGTGAGCAACGAGGCCGAGCGGCAAACCCTGGTCGTACATCGGCCCGGGGAAGACGGCCAATGCGTTGGCTGTCGGGCGTGGTGGTCGCGGCTCACGCCGTACCCCCGGCAGGTGGACTGGGCGACCAGCCGGCAGGCCGGGTCGGTGCCGGCGGCGCTGCTCGGAGGCCGCGCATGACCACGCGCGGCCCGGTGCTGCCGATCTGGAGCTGCGGCGGCTGCGATGCGCCCTGGCCCTGCCGCACGCGGCAGCGCGAGCTACGCGCCGAGTTCGACGACGCTCCGATCCCCCTGGCTCTCGACCTAGGTGCCCAGCTGGTACGGGTCACCGAGGACCTGACCTGGGTGCCGGCGGGTGCGCTGCACAGACGCTTCCTCGGCTGGCTTCGGTGAGCATCCTGCGGCCGGGTGACGAGAAGTTCCACTACAACGACGGCTCGCACAAGTGGATCCCACCGGACACGGACTACGACCAGGAGGTCTGGAACGAGCAGGTCCGCCAGCACAAGCACGGCCACCTGAAAAACGAGCGCCCCAAGGTCCGGATACAGCGCCTCGTCTGATGCCAGCAGTACAGCTTCGTGGGGGCGAACGAGTCGCTGCGGCGGCACAAGGCGTAGCAGCCGTCCGCGTTGATGACCTGCCAGTGATCCCGCCACTGGTTACCCCGAACAGGCTGTGCCGGCAGCGGCGGCGCCAGCACAGCCCACTGGTGGTTCGTCAAATCTCTTCGTGCCACACAGGTCTAACGAACGGGACTCATGATCGGCGAGACGGAAGCTGAACCAGTGGAACTTTCAGGAATAGCGAAAGCCCCACCACTGATTATCGGGCCAGGTGTTCCCATTATATAGAGACACCTTGCGGGTGAAGTCCGTGACCAGGAGGCCCTGGGTGTTGGCGCTCCGGATGAAGCCGTCGTACGAATACCACCGGAACTCGACTACGGCTCCATTGCAGGAGGCGCTGACTACCCGGTAGTAGTCCACTTGCTTCAGGCAGCGTCCGGTCGCCTCGTTCTGCAGCATATAGTCTCCCGGGTAGGCATCGAGAAACTGCTGTCGCCACTTTTGCGGCCCATTGCAGCCGGTAAAGGTGTAGACGCTGGTGCTGAAGTCGGTGGCCAGGCACTGCTTCGTTGCCCAGTTGACCAAATACCCCCATGGCGTATAGGTGTCGGCGCTAGCCGGTGCGGCGGACGAAACCGCTAGGGCGCCAGCCGCTGCGATGCTAGCCAGCAGTCCAGCAGCAATACGGCGTAGTCGACGCCTCAATGCAAATCTCATGTCGCACTCTTCCTGCTCATCCGGACGGACGTAGTCTATGATCACCGCCGAGGCAAGAAATTGGTTGAGGCTTGATGCCAGGCTGTTGGCAAATCGTGCCGGATTGTCGGACGAATTGTCCGAGATGCAACGCTGCTGGGGCGAGTCCGTACAACGGTGGACTGTTCCGGCAGGTCAGCCATACTGTCAGCGCGGTCCTGGAATCCACACCGAAGTTCATAACGCCGGTCGCCCGCCCGCAGGCGCTGCGGAACAGACGCGGGATGATCTAGGCCGCGCCCGTGTTCGGGTCCGGTGGACAGCGGCTCGGCGGGGCACCCTACGGCTTCAGCACGATCTTGCCTCGCGCGTGGCGGGACTCACTCAACTCGTGGGCGGCGGCTGCCTCTTGCAGGGAGAACACGGCGGCGACCGGCACTGTGAAACGACTCCGCTCGGCGAGTTCGCCGGCGGCGGCGAGTCCTTCGAGAGCCGGTGTGTCCGCGCCGGGGCCAGAGCCGCGCGACAGGTGCACGCCGTAGGCCGTGGCGTTGATGTCGGCGATGCTCACCACCCTGTCCGGGCTCGCGACCAGCCCGACCAGGTCGGGTAGAGAACCAGAGCCGGCACAGTCGAGGACGACATCCACCCCGCCGGGCACCAGAGCGTGGACCCGCTCGGCCAGGCTGGGGCCGTAGGTGGTCGGGATCGCCCCGAGCGAGGCGACGAACTCGTGGTTGCGTTCGCTGGCCGTGCCGATGACGGCCGCGCCGCGAGCGACCGCGAGCTGGATCGCGGTCGTACCGACGCCGCCGGCCGCGCCCTCGATCAACAGCGTGGTGCCGTCCTTGACGCCCAGCCGGTCGAGCACTCGGGTGGCCGTCTCGATGTTGCCCGCCGCGCCGCCGGCCTCTTCCCAGGTCAGAGCGGCCGGCTTGGGTGCCCACGCGGCCAGGACGGCGTATTCGGCGTTCGCCCCGCCCATCTGGGCGTAGTCCGTGATCCCGAAGACCTCATCGCCTACCCGAGCCGTGGTCACCCCGTCACCGACCTCATCCACCACGCCGGCAGCGTCGACACCGGGCACGTGCGGCAGGGGGAGCGGCATCCAGTCCTGGAATCGGCCGGCGCGGACGTACGTGTCGGCCGGATTGACGCCCGAGGCCCGGACCGCCACCCGGATCTGGCCGGGTCCGGCGTGGGGTTCCGGTGCCTCCGAGACTTCAAGGACACTCGCTGGACCGTACTTCGAAAATTGCAAAGCCCTCATGCACACGGACGCTAACGCACGCCGCTGTCCGCCTCGCTAAAGTGAGACCCGTGACCGATCGTTTGTCTCACACTCTCCGCTCCGACGCCCTGGACAACCGTGAGCGCATCCTCGAGGCCGCCCGCGCGGTCTTCGCCGTCGACGGTCTGGACGTGCCGATGCGGGAGGTCGCCCGACGCGCCGGGGTTGCACCCGCCACCCTGTACCGCCGGTTTCCGACCAAGGAGATGCTGGTCACCGAGGCATTCACAGAACAGATGTACGCGTGTCGCGCCGTCGTCGACGAGGGCCTTGCGGATCCGGATCCATGGCACGGTTTCTGTCTCGTGATCGAGAAAATGTGTGAACTGCACGCACGCGACCGAGGCTTTACCGCAGCTCTCACTTCCACCTTTCCCAATGCAGTTGATTTCGACGCGCGCCGTGAATACGCGCTCAGAGCTATCGACGAGTTGGCCCGTCGCGCCAAGGAAGCGGGCCGCCTACGCCCCGACTTTGTCCTGGACGACGTCATCCTCGTGCTCATGGCCAACAGCGGTATCCACGCGACCTCGCCGACTACCCAGGTCACCGCTTCCCGGCGCTTCGCCGCGCTCGCCATCTCGGCATTCCAAGCCTCCCTGGATGTCTCGCCGCTCCCGCCCGTGGCGCGGCTGGCACCCCCGGCATCGGTATCCGGACGCAGCCAGGTGGGCTAGCCGGTGGCGGCCGAGTGACAGGAGCAGGCCGGCGGCGGCCAAGGCGCCACAGCCGCACTGCTGGTCACGATCAGCCATCGCGAAGGCCCGACTCCAGGACTACGAGCGCACGTCGAGGCGACGGGTGGCGCCCGATAACCTGACTCCGCGCTGCTGTGACAGATTCACGACTCAGGACGGCGAACAAAATCCCGTGTGGGCGCATCGAACCCTACGACAGCAACCCGATCGAGTTACGCCGGAGCCGATGATGCGTGTAATGCCCTTGGCCGGAACCCTCTCCTTCTCCTGCCTCCTGCTCGTAGCGGCGTGCGCGTCGCCCGCGCACCAGAGCGGCGAGGCGGCACCGGCCGGTTCGCCGGCGCAGACGACCGGAGCGCCCGCGCCCTCCGCGTCTTCCACGCCGTCTGCGTCTGCCACTCCGTCCACCCGGTCGTCCAGCGCCCCCACCACCGCATCGCTCGTCCTGGGCCCGAATGGCTTCGGCTCGCTGAAGCTCGGCATGACTCGTCGGCAGGCCACCGCGACGGGAGCGCTGGGCGCGTTCGATGCCAACTCGCCGGGCTGCGCGCCGGCACACCTGCGCGCCGCCCCGACCGACAAGGGTGTCGTCCTGCACTCCCCGACTCTGGGAATCGCCACCATCGACGCCTACGGCAGCATCAAGACGCCCGAGGGCGTGCGGCTCGGCATGTCCAGCGCCGACATGCTCCGGATCTACCCGACCTGGCAGGCAGCCGACGGCGACGCGACCAACGGTCGTGGCTTCGTCAAGGCACCCGGCAACAACAAGGCCGTCTACCGCATCGAGACCGCTAACGGCACCGTCGAGGCACTGACCCTTCAGTACGCGAACCAGGACTGTTACGAGTAGGCGAACCCGATACGGCCGGCCTGCGGTGCCAGTGAGCTGGACATCCGCAGGCCGGCCAGGATCTCGTCGGTCAGGTCGGCGTCGCCGACCTGCTTGATCTGCACGTAGACGCCGTAGCTGCGCTGCGGCACGGCGAGCACCACCTCGCTGAACGAGACCGAGGCGCCACACGATGTCCACCGCCGTACCCGCGCCAAGTTGCCGCCCACGTCCACGGTGCGGTCGGGCTGCTGGACGCACGAGGTGTGGCCGGGCAACGCGGGCGCCGGCCCGCTGGCAAGCAATGCCTTGCTCGCACCGACGAACACACCGGGAACCGCGGTCGCCGGATCCGACCAGACCGCAAGGTCGGGGGCGACCACGAGACCCGGCGCGTGGCCAGCGGGCAGCCGCACCGCCGAAGGGTTCCAGCCGGCGTCCTTCAGCTGGCCGGCCCAGCTCGGCGGCACCGCGATCGAAAGAACGCCAAAGGCATCCTGTACGCGTACCCAGCCCGATCGGGCCGGCGAGGTGGGACTGGAACCCGTCGTCGCCAAGACAGCGGTCAATGCGACCCCGACGCCGACGACCCGTCCCAGCCACTGCACGACGCGGCCACGGCTCGTGTCCCGTTCCATCAAGGCGATGACCCGGTGCAGTTCCTCGATCATGGCCTCGGCGGACGCCCAGCGTTGCCGCGGTTCAGGATGCAACGCACGTCGCACCACGTCATCCACAGCGGGCAGAATGCCGGGCCGCACCTGGGACGGCCGAGGTGCCGACCGCGCGGCCCTGCCGGAACGGCTGGCAACCGGCCTTGCCTGCTCCGGCGGGTGACCGGTCAACATGTGGTACATGGTCGCGCCGATCGCGTACACGTCGGCGCGGATGTCCAGGCCGCCGCCGGGTGTGGTCTGCTCGGGCGGCATGTAGCCGGGTGTGCCAGCGGCGATCGTGAAGCCAGACGCGTTCGCGAGAGCCTTGGCCAGGCCGAGATCCGCGACGAGCACCCGATCACGGCCCGGGGTCGGTTGAAACAGCACGTTGGACGGCTTGAGGTCACGGTGCAGCACGCCCGCCTCGTGCAGCACCGCGACGGCGCCGGCGATGTCGGCCGCGACGAGCAGGGCCTCGCGTACCGGCATCGGGCCCGAGGTGAGGCGATCCGCGAGGGTGCCACCGGCGGCGTACGGCATCACCAGATATGGCCGCCCGTCGGGCAGCTCACCGACGTCGAGGACACGGACGAGCAGACTGGAATCGGCCCGCCGCATGATCCGTGCCTCCTGCTCGAACCGCTCCCGCAGATCCGGGTGGTACGACCAGTTGTCCGCCAGCACCTTGATCGCGACGGACGCGTCGAGATCATCGTCGGCGCCGAGCCACACCGTGGCGAACGCTCCGGACCCGATACGCCGCAGTACGCGATACCGGCCGATCTTGTCTGGTACTGACACGGCCGTATTATGAGCCACCAGATACAAGGGACCCGGGGGGCCTGAGCATGTCAGACGATCTCGACACCGAGGAGCTCGCCGGTCGCGCCGCCACGGGCGACGCTGCCGCTCTCGATGCGTTGCTGAGCAGGATCAGCCCCCAGGTCCTGCGGCAGTGCCTGCGCTTCCTCCCGTGCCGGCAGGACGCCGAAGAGGCGTGCCAGGACGCCCTGCTGCAGGTCGCCCGCAACATCGGCAGCTTCGCCGGCCGGTCGAGGTTCTCCACCTGGTTGTACGTCGTCACGGCCAACTGCGCCCGGCAGACGTACCGCAGCCTCAAGCGCCGGGCCGACGAGCAGCCCACCCCGCTGCTCCCGCTCGATGCCGCCGACCCGCGCACCACGAGCGTGATCGCGGGTTCCCGGCTCGACCTGCTGGACGCGCTGGAGCGACTGGAGGCACACCGCCCCGACCTGGTCGCTCCGCTGGTACTGCGTGACCTGTGCCAGTTGACCTACGACGAGGTCGCCGATCACCTCGCCATTCCGGTGGGCACCCTGAAGTCGCGCATCCACGACGCCCGCCGACACGTACGCGCCTCGCTACAGGCCGCCTGACCTGCCGCGATCCGCGCCTACTCGCCTGTGCACCGGTTGCCGGGCAGCGGAAACCCCGACATGACCGGCAACGACGGCCACGACGTGACGATCGTCGACGCCTGCACCCGCCGCCGGGAAGGTGGCAGTCCTACCGCCGTACTGATCGATGACGGCACGCTCAGCGACAGCGCTCGGCGCGCGATCGTCCAGCGGGTCGGCACCTCGCACGCGGCGTTCGTCGACGCCGACGTGGGAACCACGCCCACGGTGCGGTTCTTCACCGCACACGGTGAGCTCACCAACTGCGGGCACGGCACGATCGCCGCCCAGGCGGTCCTGTTACACCGTCGCCGGATCAAGGAACATCGCTTACGTCAGCGGACCGGTGGCCGCACCTTCGACACAACCGCTATCCAGCGCGACGACGGCATCGAGGTCTGGTTCGACCAGGGCCCGGTGGAGCTTCAGGGCTGCCCTGCCGCGGGACTCGACAGCATCCTCGCCGCCCTGAACATCAGATCGAACGACATGGCCACCGACGACGTCCCGTGTGTCGCCTCACCGGGAACACCGCGCCTGCTCGTACCGGTCAGAACGGTGCCGACCCTGCTCTCGATACGGCCTGACCCACGTCGACTCGCAGCCGAATGCCGCCGTCTCGGCTATCTCGGCTGCTTCGTCTACACGCTCTCCCCGACCCGCAACGCGGCGACCGCACGGATGTTCGCACCGGCGATCGGAGTCGGCGAGGACGTCGTCAACGCCAACAGCACAGGATGCCTCGCCGCACACCTGTTCGCGACCCATGGCCACAGCGGCATCGAAGTCGAGCAAGGGCACACCGCAGGCCGCCCCTCCTTGGTCTTCGCCACCGCCACCCCCACCGCGGACGGCATCTCCGCCAGGGTCGGCGGAATGGCCACTGTCCGTTGACCAGGTCCTGCACGCCTCGGTCGTGGGCGTCCGCGTCCGGCGCGACGCCAGGGTCGCGGGCCCGGCATTGGGGGAGCATATCCGGAGCTCTGGGAAGCGGGCGGCCGGCAGTACGCGGACAATGGGGGGATGAAGCGAGAGGTGCGCCTGATGCGGTTGACCGGGACGCGCGCCGATGGCGCGGTGGCTACAGGCGCGCGGGCTGTGGGGGCGGCGTCGCTGGGCGCCCTCGCTGTGGGGGCGCTCGCTGTCGGGGCTGTGGCTGTCGGGGCGTTGGTCATCGGGCGGCTGGCTATCCGCCGGGCGGTCGTGCGGGAGTTGCGCGTCGGCCGGTTGGAGATCGACGAGTTGGTGGTGCACAACCGACCCGCTGCGGAGGGATAACTCGCTCGCCTCATTGCCGCCGAAGCTATTGGGATTGATTGAGGTGGGTGATCCCATCAGGGTTGCCGTGCCACTCTCCCACGGTCTCGAGAAGCTGGCTGATGAGGTGGTCAGAAGCGTCCCGGTTTTGCAGGGCGGTGCGGTAGATGATTGGCCCGACCAGCACCGCCGAGAGCACGGACGGATCGGCTGACATCTCGAGTTCGCCGTTTTCCACGGCAAGGGTCAGTGCCACCGCGAGCCTGTCGTTGAGGGTGTTGAGGCAGTGGTCGCGCCGTTGCGCGACGTTTGGGTCCCACACGGCGCCGAGGATCAGATTGAGGGTGAAGGCGGCGACCTGGGGGATGGTCAGTTGGTTGGCGAGTTCGCGGAGTTGGCCATGCAGCCATGGGCGGACCGGAGTCTCCGGTTCGTTGAAGTACGGCAGGTCGACCTCACCCATGACATCCAGAACCAACTGCTCGGCTTGCGGCCAGTGTCGGTAGACCGTGGCACGGCCGACGCCCGCCTGTTGGGCGACGCGTTGGTGGGTGACCGCGGTGGGGCCTTCATTGAGCAGCAGCGACCGGGCGGCGATCAAAATCGCGTCTCGACTGCGTGCGACGCGGGGGTCGGTCGAGTTGCTCATCACAGCATTCTACTCTTTGAGACAACTTGACTCAGAGGGGCGGCGATGCCACCCTCACCTTCTGAGGCAAGTTGTCTCGAAGATGTAGGTGGAGAGTAACCGTGAAAATAGTTGTCTTCGGAGCCAGTGGCGGAACTGGGCGGGAAACCGTCCGGCAGGGGCTCGCCGCGGGACACCACGTCACCGCGGTGGTACGCCGAACGGACGCGCTGCAGGCCCAATCCGACCTACAGATCGCCGTCGTGCCGGACCTCAACGACGTCAGGCTGGTCCAAGAGGCGATGGACGGCTGCGACGCGGTCGTCAGCACGCTGGGCACCAACGCTCGAGGGCCGGTGACCGTGTGCACCGACGGCGTCCGCTCGATCCTCCTGGCGATGAACCGGACCGGGGTGCGACGGCTGGTCGTGGTGAGCGCCCACGGCGCGGCCGAGAGCAACGACGGCTCGTTCTACGCGCGCTCTCTGCGGGCGATGCTCGGCGACAAGATGCGTGACAAGGACGAGATGGAGAAACTCATCCGCTCCTCCGACGTGGATTGGACCATCGTCCGTCCGCCCGCGTTGACGAAGAAGCCGCACACCGGCCGGTACCATGCAGGAACGGACCTGAAGATTCGGCTCACCTCCAAAATATCGCGCGCCGACCTGGCCGATTTCCTGCTCCGCGAAGCCACGGCGCCGGCCCACACCCACCAAGCCCCGAGGATCGCGGTATGAACCCCGCGGTCAGGCGCCGAGCAGCTGGCGGGCGTACTCCGGGTTGGTGTAGTCGCGCCAAGCGGCCATCTTGCCGTCCCGGATCTCGTACACCGCGAGGTTCTTGATCGGAGCGAGCTTTCCGCCGGCCAGCCCGAGCCCGTGGATCTGCTCGGCGATGACCAGGTCGCTGTTGACGGCCTGGTTGAGCGTCTCGAACTTGACCTGCGCGAAGTGCCCGAAGACGTTCGACCACATGGTGACGAGGTTGGCGTGGCCGTGCAGTTCCGGGTCGCCGTAGTTCTGAAAGACGATGTCCTCGGGGGCCCATGGCCTCGTCGGGCCGTCAGAGGACGGCCTTTCCCTCGGGAGGCGGGGAACTGACGTTCATGTTGGGGCGTGGAGCGTTCACCAGTGCCAGGGTGACCACGACGGCCAGGAGGAGCGAACCCGCGGCCCACAGGTACGCGGTGTGGTAGCCGTGCACGAGTGCGGCGTTGCGCTGGGCGTCCTGGTGGGTGGCGAGGTAGGCGACGGTGGCGCTGGTGGCGAGGGTGTTGAGCAGGGCGGTGCCGATGGAGCCGCCCACCTGGGTCGAGATATTGATCATCGCTGAGGCCACGCCGGCGTCCTCCGCGCCGACGCGGTAGGCGGCCAGGCTGGTGGCCGGCATCAGCGCGGTGCCCAGGAACAGGCCGATGCCGATCTCGGCGATGAGCAGCACCGGGCTGAACGACGTGTCGACGTCGAGCAGGAGCAGCAGCAGGACGGAGACAGCGGCGCCGAGGTATCCACCAGCCATGATCGTCCCGGGGCGCAGGCGGGTCAGGAGCCGCGCCCCGACCTGGGACGAGCCGATGACCTGTGCGATGGCCAGCGGCAGGAAGGCGACACCGGTGCGTGCTGGCGAGTAGTCCTTGACGGTCTGCAGGTAGAAGGTCAGGAACAGGGAGACGCCGAAGAGGGCGAGCAGTCCCAGAGCGGCGGAGAGGTAGGCGCCCGCCCGGTTGCGTTCCTTGAGGATTCGTAGGGGCAGCAGGGGGTCGCGGACCCGGGCCTGCAGCATGATGAAGGCGGTCAGGAGCACCACGGCCAGGACGAACGACCCCAGCGTGGTGCGGTTGCTCCAGCCGTGGCTCTGGGCAAGAGTGAAGCCGTAGACGAGCGAGCCGAGACCGAGCGTGGCCAGGATGGCGCCCGGGATGTCCAGGCGTTTGGTGCGGTCGGGCTCGCTCTCGTCCCGCACGAACAGCACCGCCCCGATAATGGGGATGATGCCGAGGGGGATGCTGACGAGCAGCGCCCAGCGCCAGTTGAGGTATTCGGTCAGCAGGCCGCCCGCCAGCAGGCCGATCGCGCTGCCGGAGGTGACGATGGCGGCGTACACCCCGAAGGCTTTGGCGCGTTCCTTGCCGTCGGGGAAAGACAGCGAGATCAGCGACAGGACCGCGGGGGCGAGCAGCGCACCGAAGACACCCTGCAGGGCTCGGGCCGCGAGCAGAATCCCGGTCGTGGGTGCGAGGCCGCCCAGGGCCGACGCCACCACGAAGCCGACGAGACCGATGATGAAGACCCGTTTGCGGCCCAGTAGGTCGCCCAGGCGACCACCCAACAGCAACAAACCCCCAAAGACCAGGGTGTACGACGTGATCACCCATTGCCGGTTGCCATCGCTGATGTGCAGATCGGCTTGCGCGGAGGGTAGGGCGACGTTCAGGACCGCGGCGTTGAAGATCACGACCAGTTGGGCGGTCGAGATGAAGGCCAGGGCGAGTTGACGGTTGTGGGTTCGGGTGGTGGCAGATGACATGAGGAGTCCAAACGGGCCCCACATGCACATGCGGAGTCCATGAATTGGCAGGGATGCGGACGGAGTCGCGGGCAGGGGCCCTGCTCGGCTCGGAGCCGGAGCAGGGCCTGCGCCCGGGGTCAGCGGAACTTGCGGAAGGTGTTGCGGACGTCGCTCGCGAACCCCTCGGGGTTCTCGTAGTGGACGAAGTGCCCGCCCTTCTGGTGGACGTTGACGTTGTCCACGTTGAACGTGTCGTAGGTGGGGCCGTTCTCGAAGGCGGCGATGCGCTCTTCGGGGGTGGTGGCGCCGGGCGGGTAGGCGTCGCCGAGCAGGAACGTGAAGCCGGCCGGCGGCTCGACCGTCGGCTGACGGTCGTGCGAGGGCACCCACGGGTAGCGCACCGCGTTGCGGTACATCCGGATCGAGGTGCCGATGGACTGCGTCACCCAGAAGGTGGTGGCCTGGGTGAGGATGAAGTCGCGGGAGAAGTTCTCGTCGAAGTTGGCGTTCTTGTCGCTCCACTTCCGCCACCGCTGCAGCAGCCAGGCGAGCATGCCGATCGGCGAGTCGTTCAGGCCGTGGGTGATGGTCGAGCCGTCCAGCATGTGGGCGGTGACGTGGGAGACGTAGGTCGTGACGAAGTTCTCCATGCCCGCCCGCAGCTTCGGCGAGGCATCCTCCGGAATATGCCACCCGTCGGTTACATCCCAGAATCGCTCGTTGGAGAACATGCCCGGGGGCAGGTCCTGGCCGTACTGCATGGCGATGATGCTGTCGGCGTACTTGTGGCCGAGCGCGCTCGCGATCAGCGCGCCGTAGTCGGAGCCCGCCACGGCGTACTTCTCGTAACCGAGTGTCTCGGTCATGAGCTTGTGCAGGATGTCAGCGATCTTCCAATAGTTCAGGTCGCCCCGGGCCAGGGGGGTGGACCAGGCGAAACCGGGCAGGTTCGGCACGACGACGTCGAACGAGTCGGCCGCGTCGCCGCCGTACTTCGCGGGGTCGGTCAGCGGGCCGACGACCGGGAGGCTGAACTCGCCCGGCCACGGCCAGCCGTGCAGGACGATGATCGGGATCGGGTTCGGGCCCTTGCCGTGCTCGTAGACGAAGTGCACCGGCGCGTTGTCGATCTCCACCTTGTGCTGGTTGTACGAGTTGAGCCGCTTCTCCTGTGCACGCCAGTCGAAACCGTCAGCCCAGTACTCGACGAGGGGCTTGAGGTAGGCGGTGCTCACCCCGTAGTACTCGGTCTCGTTGTCCAGGTCATCGAAGAAGCGCGTGTTCTTCAGGCGACTCTTGAGGTCGTCCAGAACGTCCTGCGGGACGTTGATCTTGTAGGGTGCCAGCGAATCGGCCTTGCTGTTTCCAGCCATGACAGGATTGCCTTTCTGGTGGTAGTTGAGGATTAGTAGGTAAAGTCCAGGCGCAGCCGGGTCTGCTTCAGCTCCGCGATGTACCAGGAGCCGTCGACCTTGACGAACCGTGCGTGGTAATGGCCGAAGCCGTGCATGCTCTTGAAGGGGAATTCGTCGTTCACCTCGGCGTCCTCGGGCCGGGTGACGATGTCCTCCATCGCCCAGGTGCCACGCGCGGTGGTCTCCGACTCGACGTCGATCTCGTCCGAGAAGAGGTGGTGGATCAGGACGTCGTCGGGCCCACCGCTGGACCCGATGATCCGCGCGATCTCCTTGCGGCCCTCCATCCGCAGCCAGACCGAACCATCCGGCTTGTGCGGGGTGAAAGTGCCGTCCGGCGTGAACAGGCCGGCCAGATCCTGCCAACGGTGATGATCCGCGCTGTAGACGTAGCGGGCCATCACACGACGCAATTCCTCGGTAATGCTCAGACGCTCAACGGCATCCATGATTTGCCATCCCCTGTGTGTGAATGTGGAATCCGTCCGCCGCGGTGGGCGGCGCGGCCGGCAGTGTCAGGCCGGGCCGGCAGGTGCTGGGCTGTCAGCTGTTCAGATCGATTCGGCCGATCGATCAAATACGTCAACAGTCGTCGCGAATTTGGGTCCGGCCCGTTCTCCTGGACTGTCTGGTCCACCCATCGTGCGTCCCGATAATTGGACCGGCAAGTCCAGAGGACGGTGTCGCCGATCACCGCCGAACCCCTAGTTCACTCCTGCCGGCGAGCTGACGCCGGAGCCGTTCTCGGCGGCAAGCCACCGTGTTGATATGCCACGAATCAGGCCGCTTATCCCCGTAAGCTCGTGTGAGAAGCGGTGCTGCGGCGTCAGGTGGACTGAGGTCGCACCCGAGGAGGTCTGGGCGTGTTCAGGCTGCCGGCCCGGGTAGGCCGGTGGTGTCGCCGGGAGGCGATCTGGCCGCATCATGGGCCCTTGCGGGACGGCTCCCGGCTGTACGGAGGCGGATGGGCCCGTGGCCTCGCGTACAACTCGCTCGGTGTCGTTCGGCGACCCGGCCAGGGCCCCTCGCGGGCAATTGCTTTGGACTTGTCGGTCCAAAAAAGCCGGCTCACAATGGGTGGACCGGCAGGTCCAGAAGCCAGCTTGGACGACGCGGCTCTGACCTCACGACCAGTCCGTCACCGCACCCGGCGGCCAAGACGGCTCTTCGAAGGAAGAAGACTGTGAGTACCGAATTTCGCGATGCACTCGCACCGTTTCACGTCAACGTGGAGCAGGACGTCCTGAACGACCTGCATGCCCGACTGAAGGCGACCCGTTTCGCGGCCGACCCCGAGAACGAGGACGAGACCTACGGCCTGAGCACCGCCTACCTGAAGCCCATCGTGGAGTACTGGGCCGACGGGTTCGACTGGCGTGCCGCCGAGGCGAAGCTCAACGTCTACAACCAGCACCGTCTGGACGTCGACGGCAGTCCCGTGCACTTCATCCACGAGCGCGGTAAGGGCCCCGCTCCGATTCCGCTGCTGCTGATGCACGGCTGGCCGTGGACCTACTACCACTGGTTCAAAGTCATCGGCCCGCTCACCGATCCGGCCGCCTACGGCGGGGATCCGGCCGACGCCTTCGACGTGATCGTGCCCTCCCTGCCTGGTTTCGGCTTCTCGACGCCCCTGACCAACCCCAGGGAGAACTACGCGAGCATGGCCGACCGTATGCAGACGCTGATGACCGACGTGCTCGGTTACCAGAAGTACGGCGTCGGCGCCGCCGACTACGGCGCCCTCGTCGCCGCGCGTCTCGGCCACAAGTACGTCGACTCCCTCTACGGCATCCACCTCGCCAAGGACATGCCGCCGGCGATGTTCCAGGGGGACCGCTACTGGGACCTGACCGGTGGGCAAAGGACCGAGGAGCTTCCCGACGACGTGCGGGCCCGGACCCTGAAGTTCCACGAGACCTACGTCTCGCACGTGGCCGCGCACCTGCTCGACGGCCAGACCATCACGCACGGCCTGAACGACTCGCCGATCGGCATGTTGGCCTGGATCCTGCGGCGGTGGAAGAAGTGGAGCGACCGCAACGGCGACTTCGTCGCCAACTGGCCCGTCGACGACATCCTCACCTTCGCCACCATCTACTGGGTCACCCAGTCCATCGGGTCCTCGATCCGCGCCTACAAGAACGCCAGCCTCTACCCGCCGACGCCGGTCAACGACAAGACCTACGTCCAGGCCCCGGCCAGCTTCACCATGCAGTTGGGCGACGCCTTCCCCGGCGTCGACACGGCCGAGGAGCGCATCGACATCTTCAAGGCCGGCGGCGGGAGGTTCTATGCCGACGTGCGTGACTTCTACGTCCACAAGGAGGGCGGCCACTTCGGCCCGTACGAGAACCCCGACTTCTGGATCCACGACCTGCGCGCCTCGTTCCGCAAGCTTCGCTGACCCCTATCGCCACCAGGAGGAAGACCCCCATGAACGACCTTGAACGCCTGACCATCATCGAGGATCTTCGTCGGGTGATGGCGCGCTACGTCTACAGCGCCGATCACCACCGCTTCGAGGACCTGGGCGCGCTCTTCACCCCAGACGGCACGTTCACTCCGTACAAGCCCGACGGGTCGATGTGGATGCGCATGGAGGGCCGCGAGGGAATCGCCAAGTCCATCGGCGGCCGCAACATGCCCGGCGACGTGCTGATCCACCACATCTTCTCCGACGAGATCGATGTGGAGTCGGAGACCACCGCGCGTGGCACCTGGGCGATGGAGGACCTGGTCAGCCGCGTCGAGCGCGAGGGCATGGCGGACGGACCGGACGGACCGCTGCCCAAGGGCATGCACGGGTTCGGCCACTACCACGCGAAGTTCGTGAAGGTCGACGGCTCGTGGTACATCAGTGAGCTCACGCAGACTCGCCTGCGCCTCGATTTCACGTACTAACTCGCCTGCCGCGATGGTCCGACGACGACCCGTGCTGCCATCTGCCAGCCCACGTCGAGCCGCGCATCCGAAACCGCGTCGTCAAACCGCCTCAGTAAGGTTGTGGCTCGGTCGCCTCGGCGGCCGAGCCAATGCCTTGGGGAGGAGTCGTCATCAACAAGTCCAGCGAGGGTTCGGTGCCTGCGCCCCGATCGGGCGCGATGCGGCCACCCAGACGTAACCGCGACGTCCAGGTGCAGTGCGAGCCGGTCGAGCGACTCGACCTGACCGGGCGCCGGGTTGTGGTGGTCGGGGGCACGAATGGGCTGGGCCGTGCCATCGCCGCAGAGGCGCTGGGCCGTGGCGCGAGCGTCACGGTGGTCGGTCGGACCTTTCGAGACGCCCCCAGCGATCGACTGTCGTTCGTCCAGGCGGACCTCACCACCATGCGAGGGGCCGTTGCGGTCGGGCAGAAACTTCCGGTGGAGGACTGCGAAATCCTGTTGTTCACCAACGGAATCTTCGCCGCCAAGCAGCGCGAGGTGACCGCCGAGGGCGTTGAGCGGGACCTGGCCGTCAGCTACCTCAGCCGCCTGGCCATGCTGCGGGAACTCTCGGGCCGGCTCGGGTCCGCCAGAGCCGACGACTCAATCCAGCCGCGGGTGTTCGTTATGGGCTCGCCCGGTTGGGGTGAGGTCGGCACGGTCGATGATCTGAACTCTGAACGCCACTACGGCGCCATGCGGGCACACGGCAACACGCTCGCCGGCAACGAGGCACTGGTGATCGCGGGGCAGGGCCGCTTCCCGGGACTGGCGTTCTTCGGGCTTGCTCCAGGGGTTATCAGGACTGGAATCCGAGCCAACGTGTTGGGCGAGGGCAGCGCGACGCACAGGGTTGTGGAAGCCCTCATTGGTCTCCTCGCGCCGTCCGCGCGATCCTATGCCCGCCACATGGTGCCGCTACTGTTCACTCCGAGCCTTCAGGGCCGCAGCGGTGACCTGTTCGGCAGGAAAGGCACCCCGATCCGGCCGTCTCGGGGATTCGACCTGAAGTACGCGCAGCGCTTCCTGGCGGAATCTGAGGCGCTACTGGACCGGGCCCTCGCGACCCATCGCGATTGAGAGGCCCGGCCCGAGCCGGTGCCAGAGTTTCGGCAATATCGAGACCTGTGGGTATTCATGCTCGTCCAGCGGGGCGAGCGAGTGGTGCGGATCATGCGGGACGCGCGGCGGCTGGAGGTTAGCCTGGTTTACGTAGTCCGCCGCGTAAACCAGCGACATCCGGAGAGCCCAATACAATGAGCAACAGCGAAAAGAGCAAGGTTGTACGCCCGGAAGACGTACTGCCGGACAACGCCGATGTAACTGTCATGAATGGCGGTGTTCCAGTTCGTAAGGGCACGATCGGCGCCTTCATTTCCAATGCCAAGAACCTGTCGGAGCTTGAATCGGGCACGCCCGCGTACGACGAGGTGGTCGCACAGTTGCGGGCTCTCACGCCCGCGCTTACCGCCGTGGGCGTGTTCGATATCTTCGAGGTGCGCTCGCCTGAGCTCCGCGAGATTATCGCCGACGCCTGAGCATGGCCAGGCGGCGCAGTCCGTGCCGGCGCGCATGATCACGCCACGGCCCTCCTTGGTGGACCTGCCGGTCGTCCGCTCGCCTGAAAATCCTCCATACCAGCGTCGGAGCCACTTCTCCTGGGCATGATGGGGGCATCGACAGGGGGAGGGCGCATGGCTACCTATCTGATCAACCACCTACGGATTCCTGGGGGCGTCCCCAGCGATGCTGGGCTGACCTACCTGGAGCAGGTCGAAGCCACCGTTGCCCCCTTTGGCGGCAAGTGGCTTGCGCAGGGTGAGGTTCAGGTGCTTGAGGGTGCGTGGCCCGGCACAGTCGTCCTGATGGAGTTTCCGGACCACGAGGCAGTCGAGCGTTGGTACAACTCACCGGAATACCGGAAGATTCTGCCGCTGCGCCTCAACAGCACCATCAATGACCTCGTACTGATCGACAGCCTGCCTGCTGGCTTCAGTGTTGCCGCTTCCGCCCGGTCGATACGGGAATCCATAGCGGGCTCGAAGTGATTTGCCGAAAGTCAACGACACCATGTCCCGGCCGACAACGGCGCCTTCGCACCCGCCCACTCGCCGCGAAGCCGTGGTGAAGAACGCTGTCAATGGTGGCCGGCGTGTGTCGGGTCGGCGAGGTGGCCGGTGCCGCTGGGGCTGCCACCTGGCGGCACCACCACGAACTGGCCCATCATCCCGGAGTCCTCGTGGTAAAGCATGTGGCAGTGGAACATGTAGGGCGTCTGCGCATCCGCGTAGTCACTGAATCGCATGATCAGCTCGATCGGGACGTTCGGCGGTAGAAAAATGGTGTCCTTCCAGCCCGTCAGCGGCGGGGGTGGTGCTGCGCCGTCCTGGCTGAGTACCTGGAATTGAACATCATGGACGTGAAAGTTGTGGGGAACGCCATCGGTGTTGACCAGCTTCCAGATCTCCACGCTGTCCTGTACCGGCGCGGCGTCGACCCGGTTCATGTCCATCTTCTGGCCGTTGATCGCGTCGTCGGTCAGCTCGAAGCGTCGCTGCTGCACAGCCTCCGTACGCGGCAGGCGTGGGAGGCCGACCAGGTGCGACGGCACGGCCGGACGAGGTGCCAGAGCGCTCGCGTCGCGCAGCTGTAATACGTCGAAGGTGTCATCGCCGCCCGCGAACCGATCGAATCTGCCCATCCCCAGATCCTGGGGAAAGCTGCGCAGCACCGCGTTCTCGCCTGGCCGCACCGTCACCACGATTTCGGCTCGCTCGCCCGGCGAGAGCTGTAGCCGATCGGTCTCGTACGCCGTGTCAAGCAGTCCGCCGTCGGTGCCGACGAGCGCGAACCCGCGGCCATCGGCGAACCCGAAGTTGTAGGAGCGCGCGTTGGAGGCGTTCAGCAGCCGCAGCCGTACCCGTTCGGTGGTGACGTCCAGGTGCGGGCCGACAGTGCCGTTGACCGCGATGGTGTCGCCGAGGATGCCCATTCCGGTGACGCCGCTCGGACTGGCGTCGAGTTGGCCGGCATCGTCGAATTTCTTGTCCTGAACGATCAGCGGGATGTCGTCGACGCCGTAGTCATGGGGCAGCGTGGCCACCGATGTCGCTGGGTCGTCGAGAATGAACATGCCCGCCAACCCTCGGTAAACCTGGCGCGCAGTCTCGCCGTGCGGGTGCGGGTGGTACCAGAGCGTCGACGCGGGTTGATCGATCTTCCAGGTCGACGACCAGGTCTGTCCAGGCATGATTGGCTGGTGCGGGCCACCGTCGGCGGACGCCGGCAGATGCATGCCGTGCCAGTGCACGGTGGTGCTCTGGTCCAGGGCGTTGGTGACACTGACCGCCACCTGCTCGCCGCGGGTCGCGCGCAGCGTGGGCCCGAGGACCGCGCCGTTGAAGCCCCAGGTGGAGGTCGCGCCGTGGCCGAAGTCCTGCGTACCAGCTTGAGCCGTCAGGTTGAACACCCGACGGCCGGACTCCATCGTCGACGGTGCCAACGGAGGTATCGCCAGCGGACGCGTGAAGACGACCTGGCCAGCGGTCGAGATCGCCTGGGCGTTCCATGCCCATATCCCAGCCGCAGCTCCTGCGGTACAGAGAAGTAGCGAGGTTACGGCTGTGACTGCCAGTAGTTTCCTGACACGCATTCGCGGCCTTCTCCGGGACGATTTATCGAACGGACGCGGCCACGCTTCCGGGCGACGGGCCCAACTGTCAAATCGATGGAGATGTGTCGGTTTGGTCGTACCGACGTGGACGCCGTTGGCACGATGTTCAACGGCAGAACTTCGGAAGGAGACAGGGTGAACATTTCGTGGAGTGCTGCATTTCCGACAGATCGTCGAGGAATTGGTAACTCATCGACCGCAGGCCCTGCACGCGCTGCGGGTTCGCAGGTGGTAATCGCTTGAGGCCGTGATGAGGCCGATCCCCAGGAGGCAGTACGCCGACAGCGCCACCCAGAGGAACGTGTCGGAGAACTCGCTGATCGATCCCGACATCAACTGCACCATCCCCATGCCGAAGTAGG
Source organism: Micromonospora vulcania (assembly GCF_042658605.1). Lineage (NCBI taxonomy): Bacteria > Bacillati > Actinomycetota > Actinomycetes > Micromonosporales > Micromonosporaceae > Micromonospora > Micromonospora vulcania. The sequence continues at coordinate 272,137 of NZ_JBHSQS010000004.1, forward strand.
CCACGATGCCCACCCCGAGCCCGAATCCGGGCACCAGCAACAGCGGACGGGGGATCGTGCGGCCGGCGAGCAGCGGCACCCATCCCGGCCAGATCTCGCCCCAGCCGTGTACCAGCGCCAGCGGTAGCAGCACTCCAGCCAGCACCAGGCCGATCTCCAGCCCGATTATGGAGGCGTCCTGCGTAAGGCCGTCGAATCCGACCACGACCTGGGCCGCGAAGCGGGTGATGAGCCCGGCTACCGCGGCGTACGCGGCCCAGCGCGCCCACCGCGCGGGTGTTGACCGCCGCCATCCCGGGGCGACTGTCCGGGAGCAGTCCGGACACTCGCCCCGGGTGCGCCGCTGATAGCGGGCGGTGGCCAACCCGAGCAGGACCGCTCCGATGGCGCAAGCGAGCCGGCTGGCGAACGCTACCGGGTCGAAATACGGGCCGACCGTGAACAGCAGGAAGCCCACCAACTCCGGCAGTAGGATCGCGGCCGCCGCGATCAGCGCCCCGGCGACCGTCCAGGCAACTCCCGCGAGTATCGGCCGCCACGTCGCCACTCGGTCCAGGGTGACAGCCAGGACACCCACGGCCACGCACAACGCCACCGACCGCCAGCCGGTGAAACCGAGGAGATCCGACCCGAACTGCCGGAAATCCGGAGCCTCACCGACGGTCCACGCCAGACGCACGCCCCCGTATGCCACGGCCCAGCCGAGCACTGCGTACGTCAGGGCACGGCCGTTCCTGCGAGCGGTCGATGCCGTTGTCGTCATGCACCGATCCTTCCGCCACCCGGGCGCGGGCGGTCCCCGCCGACCGGGGAGGGCGCTCCCTCGCAGGAGGGACCGGCGCGGTGGCCTCAGGCCAGGAGACGTTCCCGCATGGTCGCGCCCAGATTGATCCCACCCACGGCCCGAGGGCCGGTCGGATCATGCACGGCGAGGGTGTTGTTGCGGCGCATCAGCTCACGGACCGCAGGTGGCAGCCGGGGCGGGTCGTCCATGGCGGCGAGCACCTGCGCGGCGCTTGAGATCAGTCGATCGGCCAGGGTGGCGGCGTCGGTGTCCACCCGCACCCGGCCGTACTCCCAACCGGCGGTGGTGAGGTCGAGCACCTCGAACACACGGGTCACGAGCGGGCCAGGGTCGGTCACCCGGTCGAGGCGGGACGCCCTGCTGCCGACCACCGTGACGGCGGCGGCAACCTGTGCGTACGGGTGAAAGCCGCACGGCAGCGCGAACAGTGGCCACCGCAGCGAGGGACCGGCCTCCATCCACAGCGGCCGGTAGTTCCGGCGGTGCACCAGGAGCCGTCGGCCCGTCCGTCGGTGTACCTCGTGCGCCTGAGCCTGGAGGTCCGCGTACGCCTCGTCGGCGACCTGACTCACGATTCGAGCCGCCACCACCAGGCCGTCGTCGCTGTCCAGCATCCCGGCGACCGCTTCGACCTGCTCGGGAAACCGGCTCTGCGCGCCGGCGCCGTACCGGTGGACGTCCCGTAGCAGTGCCTGCTGCCGTCCCGGGTCAAGCTGGACCCGCCCGCCACCCAGCAACCGCCGCAGCCAACGCATTACGCCTCGTTTCAGCAGAGCCGTCCCGGACCGCGGCAATGCTAGTGCGTCGGTCCTCCCTCGACTGGCGATGGGGTGGCCGGGCGATCTTTGACCTGATCAGGTGCACGGGCGCCCACACGACGAGGGGACGAGCGGACCACCTCGGAGTCAGTCGCTGGCGCAGCCGCGCGGATGAGCCCCGCGACCTGCTCCGGCGTGACCGGGGTCAGGGCGAAGTTCGCCAGCCGGTCCGGTGGCGCGGTGATGATTGGCCCGTAGTTGAGCCACGGGTCGTCGAAGGCGACCCGCGCCTCCAAGCTAACGCCCCGCCCGGGCTCGATCGGCCAGACCCTGATCACGACGTGACCCGGGTCGTCTCGGCGGACCGTCCATCGGTAGTCGATGTTGTCCACGCGAATCGCCCGTCTGCGGATCCTTGCCATGGCGCGAGGGTAGACAGCCACCCCGGCGTGGCGGTAGCGGAAATCGCGCCAGGGCTTCGGCTTCGACCGGAGCGCGGCAGGCGCAGATCTCAGTGCACGTCGCGACGCGCCTCCCACAACTCGCGGGTGATCTCGTACTCCACCTCACCCGACTCCGTGCCGGGCAGCGGGTCGTCCCAGGTGGCAGAGAACGTCCGCACGTACCGCATGCCGACAGCCTCCATCACGCCACGAGACCCGGCGTTCACCGCCATCGTCTGTGCGATGACCCTGGCCTGCCCGACGGTGTCGAAGGCATGCCGCAGCAGAGCAGCCGACGCCTCGCTTGCCAGACCCCTGCGCCAGTAGCGGCGGATGAGTCGATAACCGAGCTCCGCAACGGTCGGATCGTCCGGTTGGTCGGGGCCGTGTGCTGGCGGCAGCATCATGAGCCCGACGAAGTCGCCGTCGCTCTCACGATCCGGCGCCGATACGCCATGCCCAGCGTCGCTGTCGGGGCCGAACGCCATCCAGTAGCCCAGGCCGTCCACCTTGCTGGACAGGGCCATCCGCTGCGCGTGGGACTCGATCACCTCGTCCCTGGAGCGGGCCCGGCCGGCGAGGTAGCGAAGGACCTCCGGATCGGAATCGAGTTCGACTTCCAGTTCGATGTGCCGGTCGTCGAGCGGAACCAGCAGCAGGCGGGCGGTGCGCAGGATCGGTTGGGGCATCCACCGATGATCCATGATGGTTCCGCTCAGGTCGTTGCCGCACGGATGCCGAGGCCGACCAGGGTCGCGCCGGTCAGGCGGTCCAGTCGGGTTTCTGACTCGTCGCGCTTGGATGTCGCGTGACAAGCATCTCCATATGGCCTTTGAGCTGGGGAAACTGCTAGACATTGATTGACGGATTTCTATGACATGAGAGTTTGTCGCATGTCGTCCGTCGCCACTGCGGTTGGAGTACCGGGTCCGTGCGCGGCCAAGAGGGATGGCCGTCTACCCCGTTCCCTCCCGTGGCCGGTTCCCGCTCTTTCACGAGAAAGAACCTCCATGCCCACAGCACAACGCGCTCAGAGGCGCGCGGCTCTCGCCGCCGCAGCCGCACTCGCCATCGTCGTCAGCCTGCTCTCGACGCCGACCACCGCTTCGGCCGGCAACCCCCGGACGTCGGCGATGTCGGTACCCCCATCGGAGGCCCGGACGGCGGCGGTACTCGCCTCCACCCAACCGGCCGATGCCGCGCCGAAACCCAGCGGTCCACCTGCCGCCCCGGCCGCCCCCACCGTGTCCCGGCGGGGCGGCACCGCCACGGTCACCTGGAAGGCACCCGCCGACCATGGCGCTGCCCTCACCGGCTACGTGGTCACCCCGCACCTCAACGGCAAGAAGGCGAAGCCGGTCACCTTTGACTCGCCGGAGACCAGCCAGAAGATCTCAGGCCTGGCCGGCAAGGGGACCTACACCTTCACCGTCGCCGCGAAGAACGCGGTCGGCACCGGCCCGGCCAGCCCGCGCTCGAAGGGCGCAAAGATCATGGCGCTGCCGGCGGCCCCGACCATCGTCGCGGTCACCGCCGACACCGTCACCGCGGTGTTGAGCTGGGCACCCGGCGCGGACGGCGGCTCACCGATCCTCGGCTACGAGGTCACCCCGTACGTAGGGGGTGTGCGTCAGGCCAGTCAGACCTTCGGCCGGGCCAGCACGCAGACCGTCACCGGGCTGATCTCGACGGTCACCTACCGGTTCTCAGTGGCCGCCCGCACCGCCGAGGGAACCGGGCCCGAGTCGGCTCTATCGCAGGAGGTCACCGCTAATGTGTCACCGACGCTGCTGTGGAACGCGCCGACGTCGGCCACCGTCGGCATCTCCTACTCGGCGACCCTGAACATCACCCACGGGGCGCCACCCTTCGTCTGGTCACTGGCCTCCGGAACGCTTCCGCCAGGTCTGGCCCTGAACCCGCAGACCAACGGGATCTCCGGCGTACCGACCACGGCGGGTGTCTATCCGGTGGTGATCCGGGTGGCCGACTCCGAGGGTCAGTCCGGCACCCGGCTGATCATCCTGACCGTCAACCTGGCCCCGGTCCTGAACTTCCCGCCGCCGGCGCTGGGTGAGGTCAACGGCTCCTACGCCGAACAGCTCAGTGTCATCGGCGGTACAGCACCGTTCACCTGGTCCGTCGCCGCTGGGGCATTGCCCCCGGGCCTTGCGCTCACCCCGGCCAGCGGTCTGATCTCCGGCCGCCCCACCACGGCCGGTGCCTACTTCTCCACCGTCAAGGTGACTGACGCGAATGGGTTCAGCGCCACCAAGCCGATCCGGATGGTGATCCAGCCAGCCAGTGTGGTCACCCTGACAGCCTCCGCCTCGGCGACCACCTTCGGAACATCGGTCCACTTTGACGTCGCTGTCGGTCCAGGCACCGCCGAGGGCACCGTGTCGCTCGTCGACGAGTTGCCCAACGGTGTGGAGACCCCGCTCGGCACCTTCCCGCTGGAGCTCAACTTCGCCTCCTTCGACCTGCAGATGCCCGCGTTCGGACTCAACCGGTTCCGCATCCAGTACGACGGCGTCAACCCGCGCGCCGAGGCGGTGTCGAACACCGTCGCTGTCGAGGTCCGCGCCGCACCCCGGCAACTGTTGATCGAGCAGTTCTCCCAATCCGGGGTCGACGGCCTCACCGACCAGTACGTCTCACTGGTCAACACCACCGAGCTCAATCTGCCGGTCGCCGGGTTCCGGATCGAGGCTCCCGGGGGACTCTCCCTGCTGATCCCCGGCACCGAGCGCCCGGTGCCACCACGTCGCGGCTTCCTGGTCGCCGCCGCCGAGTACTCGCTGACCAACATCCAACCCGATTTCATCGTGCCCAGCCTGGGGCAAGGTGGTCTGCGACTGGTCGCCCCGGACAGCGCACACACCGTCACCGACGCCGCCAGCTCCACGCCCGACTTCGCTGAGGGCACCCCGCTCCCGGCCTTCACCAGCCCGCCGTTCGTGCACCACGCCTGGAACCGGCTCAAGGTCGCCGGCAGGCCGCAAGACACCGCGAACAACGCGGCGGACTTCCGGCTGGTCTCCACCGTCCGCGGTCCCATCAACGGAGTGCCCTCCGCGCTCGGCTCACCGTCGCCGCAGAACAGCCTCGGCACCTACCAGCAGAACGCTGCCATGCAGTCGACCCTCCTCGACCCCAACGTGTCCCGCTCGGTCGCGCCAAACCGGGTCCGAACCCCCGGCACCTTGGTGCTCAGGCGAACGATCACCAACCGATCGAGCACCCCGATCACCCAGGCCCGAGTCCGCATCACCAGCCTCAGCCAGCAAAACGGGGCACCGCTGGGCGGCGGCTCCTCGCCGGCGGTGCACTCAAACCTACGGCTGATCAACCCGGCCAACCCGACCACCTCGATAACGGTCAGTGACGGACGGACCGTGCTGGTCCGGAACCTGTCCATGGACCTGCCGGCCACCACTCCACCCGGCGGTGGACTGGCCACCACCTTGACCATTCCCCTCGAACTGGGCGGCCTGGCCCCCGGCGCGGCCGTGAACATCGCCCTGACCTTCGCCGTCGACACACTCGGACCCTTCTGGATCGCCTACGACATCGACGCCCTCGGCGGCAGCCCGTTACCCGTCGCGACGCGCGCCGCCACCACAGCCGAGCAGCGGGCCCTGGAGACCCGCCGACTGACCGAATCCCGCAAGAACAGCGTTGTCAGCGGCACCCTCCGCTGACCCGCAGCGGCTGACGGTGCGGGTGGCGTGCCAACACGGACGCCACCCGCGCCGTGACGTGTGAGGGGACCACCTTGAACGGCCGAGGCCTCACCGCGGCCGTGGCACCCAGAACTCCACCTCGGTGCCCTCCTCGGGCTGGCTGTGGATCGTGGTCGTACCGCCGAGATCCGCGATCCGGCCCCGCATCGACTGCGCGACCCCCAGTCGTCCGGCTCGGGCCGCCTCGGTCAGCCGCTGCGGCTCGAACCCGACGCCGTCGTCGCGGACGGTCACTCGTACCCCGTTGTCCTCGTCCTCCAGCAGCACCCATGCCCGCGAGCCCGGACCAGCATGTCGGCGGACGTTGTCGAGGGCGGCCTGGACTGCCGCGGTGAGTTCGGCGGCGGGGCCCGATGGCAGCACGACCGGCTGCGCGGGCGTAGAGACCTCGATCATGGGGGAGCCCAGGGCGCTGAGCGACGTACACAGGTCCGCATCACCGCCGGGACGAGCCATTCCGACGCCTCCGCTGAGGAGGTGCCGCAGCGCGACTTCCTGCTCGCCGGCCAACCTCGCCAACTGCGAGCCGCCTTCGCCCAGCTGCGAGCCCTGCCGCTGCACCAGCGCCAGCACCTGCAGGACGCCGTCGTGGATCGGTCGGGCCAGCCGGTCGCGCTCGGCGGCGGCGGCCTCCTGTCGGATCAGCTCGGCCCGTTTCCGTTCCGCCCACCGTTCGGCGATGTGGTGGGCGAGGCCGAGTCCGCTGAGCCCCGCGCCCGCCACGAGCAACAGCACGGCCGAGGTGGTGAGGTGGAAGACCGGATTGAGGTACGACGACACCGGCAGGCCGTCCCGCAGATACGTCACCTCGACGATCTGAAGCCCGCTGGCGGCGAGCACGCCGACGAGCGGACCGAGCGCGGCCGGAACCGCACCACGGCGCGCGAGTATCGGCCCGGTCGCACCGGCGACCGCGGTGCCTGCCGCGGTCACCAGGACGAGGAGGAGCACCGCCGGCACGACACGCTGCTGCTCAGCCAGCTTCTCCGGATGGCCGGTGGTGGCGGCGTACGCGATGAAGACCGCCGTTGCCGCACCGAGAGCCAGCGTCGCGGCGGCCGCGACCCGCCACCGGCTGCTGGCCGCCACCGCGCCGAGTGCCGCACCCGCGATCGCACCGAGCCAGCGGACCGGGTCCGTCGCACCGAGTGCGGTGAACGCCAGGATCAGCGGTGCGGCGACCGCCACCTGGACGGTGGCGACGGTGAGCGCGGCGGCCAGCGGCCACAGTCCCGCGACGGCCGCCAGACCGATCGCCAGCACCAGCGTGATCACACCGGTCACCGCGATCGCCGCTGTCTGGTGCCGGTACAGCGCCGACCAGTCGACGTTCAGCAGTGCGGCGAGCCGCTCGGTGGTCAACAGGGACAGCGGAAGCACCAGGCAGACCGCCAGCCCGGCGGCGATGACCAGCCGCAGTCGCTGCCACGCCCACCCGCTGGTGTCCGGCGGGCCGGCAGCGGCGCGGTCGCCACGTCGGATCCGCCAAACGGCGGGGACGACCACGGCGAGGGCAACCGCGATCATGCCGGCGTGCCAGGCGGGCCGGGAGGGGTCCGATGACCACCAACCGGGCCCCACCATCGCCGAGCCGAACAGACGGGACCCGGTGGCCAGCCCCACCAGGGCCGCGCCCGCCCGAGGTGAGCCTCTGCTCAGCAGACTCTGGGCACAGGCGAGCACACCCAGCACGGCGAGCGGATACGCCGCGGACTGCGCGAAGGTCCCCAGCGCCGGGTGCGACACGGTCGTCAGCTGCCCCCACACGGAGGGCGCACTCAGCAGGCCGGCGGCTGCCAGCAGATAAGGCCACCAGCGCAGCAGGCACAGGCCCGCCACGGTCGCCACGATGGGGATCAGCGCGAGCACCCACCCCGTGCCGTGGAGCTCCGACCGGCCGGGCGTTTCGATGAACGGTGCCAGCCCCTGGGTGTACTCGGGAGAGGTCGCCACCGTGAGCAACAGGCAACCACCCAGGCCGGCCAGAGCTTCCTGCCACCACCGCGGCTCCTCGATCACGGTGTCGATCATGAACGGCCCGTCGCGACCGCGCAGCCCGCCAGCGGACCGGCGACCGCCGCAGCAGCGCCCGGATGCGGCAGGCGGTCGGGCCGACCTTCGGGGCAGTACTCGAAATGCCACCATTCGTTGTCGTATCTGCGGTACAGGCCGTACCGCGCGCCGTACCGCTCCAGCCAGCGGGCGCCTTCGGTGGGTCGTACGTCAAGGGCGACGCCCGCCACGTGGCGGGACTCCTCGGGCGGCAGGGTCCACTGCCGGGCGGCCGCCACGGATCCGCTGCGCCAGATCTCCGCGGTGTACAAGGCCGCCTGGGTGGCGGCGTCGCGGTATCCGGAGGTCAGCCCGATCAGCGTCCCGTATCCCCACATGGCCTCCGTACGGGCCGCCTCGAAGGCTGCCCGGGCTGGCGGAGTCAGGCCGGTCAGGTCCTCCGCCGGGAAGCGCAGCCCCAGCGCCCACTGGCAGGCGGTGTGCCGAGCCGCCCCGCGAGCGACCAGGTAGGCCACCGGTGCCAGCAGGACGGCCAGCAGCATGGTGACGACGTGGTACACCCGGTCCCTGGTGGATTCGGTCCGGACGGCGGCGGCCCGCTGGGTGGTGTTCAGAGACATGCCACCACGATTTCGATACCGACGGCCACGAGCATGAGTCCAGGTACCTACCACCAGACGGTACGGCGGTGAGTATCCGTACCGACCACTGTGGAGGGCGACCCGCCCCGTTGGCGGTCACATCTCGCGGACCTGTCTCGTCCATGCGGCAAGCAACCCACCAAGGAGTGTTCATGTTCGCCGCTTACGTCACGGTCACCATTGTCGCCTCGGTCTTCAACGGCATCGCCGCGGTCACCTACCTGATCGGCCACGACTACCCGAAGGCCCAGGCCGACATGAAGCGCCTGCCGCGGTCGTGGGTGCCGAGGTTGGGCATGCTGCTGGCGGCAGGCTCGCTGGGGCTGCTGGCCGGATTCGTCGTACCACTGGTGGGGGCACTTGCCGCCGCCGGCCTCGTGCTGTACTTCGTCGGCGCGCTCATCGCTCACCTGCGGGTGGGATCCCGCAAGCTCGTGGGAGGGGCGGTGTTCTTGGCCACCGCGGTGGCCGCATTGTTCGTGAACCTGAGCTACCACTGGTGATCCGTGGAGGCACGACCTTGGACCGCACCCTGGCGAGGATTCTGGACGCGGCGGCTGACGGGCAGTTCCCACCAGCGGACGGCGGCACGACGGTGGTGCCGCAGCCGAACCGTCGCGATGCCGGGGTGATCGCCTTCACCGCACACTCGGTGGTGTTCACCGATGAGGACCCGGACTGGGTGCGTACGACCCTGGCCGCCCTCCAGTGCGATGAGCTGGCCGCCACGATGAACCCTCGTTTCCTCACGGCGATGCTCGACCGCACCAACCGATCCACCGACACGATCGACCTGTTGACGGTGGCGACAGCGCTGCCCGGAGAACCACCGATACGACTGCGCGAGATCACCGACCCAGACCATCCCCGGGTGGTCAGAGCACGTCAGCGTCGGGATGACGTACGCGTCTGGGCGGCCGATACCGGGATCGTCATCCTCGGTCGCGGGGTGGCGGGCCGTTGGGAGACCGCGATCGAGGTCGACCCTGAGTCTCGCCACCAGGGCCTGGGCCGCGCGTTGGCTACTGCCGCCCGCCACCTCACACCAGCGGGAGAACCGGTCTGGTCACAGCAGGCCGCGGGTAACGCGCGCAGTGTCCGCGCATTCCAGGCCGCAGGCTTCCGACCGGTCGGCGCCGAAGCGCTGCTGCTACGCCGGAGGCCGTGACGGAGAAACTGCCCGACTCCGGGGCGGACCAGATCTGACGTTGGCGGCAGGTTTGGCGCTCGCGCCCAGGTGCGACCTCGTTTGCTGCCCTGGAGCCTGGGAACACGACTGGCCCCAACGGCGAGAGGAAGGCCTGACGGTGAACGACAACGAGTTCCTCGCCCTGGTGGCGACACGGTCCGGGATGTCGTCCCAGCAGGCGACCGCCGTCACACAGGCCACGTTGACCACCCTGGCCGAGCGGATCGACGGTGGCGAGGCGCGCGACCTGGCCAGCCAGCTGCCGGCGGGGTTGCAGGGGTACGCCTTCGGCGGCAGCGAGGCCGCCGAGCGGTTCGGGCTCGACGTGTTCGTCGAGCGGGTGAGCGGTCGTGCGGATGTTGACGTGGACGGGGCGAGGGACGGTGTGACGGCGGTCTTCGACGTCCTCCGGGACGTCCTGGACCCGTCCGGCTACGAGCAGGTGGTCACCCAACTCCCGGCGGAGTACGCAGACGTCGCAGACCAGAGCGCCCCGTTCATCCGCCGGCAGACCTGACGGATGAACGAGGCGACCGCCGCCCCCAGTCCTGCAGGATCGCCAGTGGTCGGAGCGGGGTTCCGTTGACCGGGCTCGAACCGGCGTCCTGCCGGTCCCTAGCCGGCTGCTCTACCACTGAGCTACAACGGATCCCCGCACGTCCCGATCGGCTGGGCTCGAACCAGCGTCCGCCCGGATAAGAGCCGGGAGCTCTACCGCTGAGCTACGACGGGCTGCCGACGATGCTGCCGGATCACTTCGGGGCTTGTCCACCGCGTTCCGGCAGCTCGCTGATCACGATTCCGGCGGGGAGCCGGTGGTGTTCCCGACCGTCCTTGGCCGGCTTGCCGGAGAACACCCCGTCGGCGCGCAGCACGGACGCCCACACCGGGTCGGCGATCGACACACCGTGCACCAACTCCGGTGTCGGCCGGAACGCGCCGACCGCGCCCGCCGGCCGGGCCCGCACCCAGCCCGAGCTGACCGGGTCGACACCGGCCTCGACGCAGGCCGCCGCGACGTCCGCGCGGGTGCAGGCTGCCACCCCGTCGAGTACGTCCCAGGGCAGCGGAAGCCGCGCCCAGACTCCCATGTCGGGGTGCAGTCCACCGCCGGTGGAGCGATGCCACGCGGCGAGATCCGCGGCGATCAGCGTCATCGCCTTGCCGGGGCAGGACGCCTCCAGCAGGCCGGTGCTGCCGGACGCCTCCAGGGTGTTGATCCAGGCCGCCCGGGCGGTGTTGAAGGCACCACACAGCAGGTTCCACGTCGACGAGTCGTTGCCCCGCCGCACGATCATGGTGGCGCGGTCGAACTCGCTGGCCGACCAGACCCGCTTCAGCAGACCCGCGACCTGGCGCATCGTCGCCCACCACCGGCCCAGCAGCTCACCACGCCGCGCCTCGGACAGCTCGGAGAGCACCTGCGGACTCGGCCACACCTGCGCGATCATCCACCAGTCGGTGTGCGGGTTGTCCACGCAGCGACGGAACAGCAGATCGGCGATCTCGTCGTACGGGTTCTCCCGACCGGACAGGGTGAACTCGCGCCGCAGCTTGCGCTTCGCCGACAGGTAGGCGACGAAGCAACCCGCCCAGGGATCGGCGACGAACGCGTCCCGCTCGATGCCCGCGGCGAAACCGGCCCGCGCGACCAACGTCAGCTCGCGCTTGGTGCGCTCCGTCTCCAACCGGTCCGCCTTCGCCGCCACGCGCTGCGTCACCCGGAACCGCCGGTTGTACTGCCGCTTCGACAGTTCGATCCCTGCGGCGGTACGGGCCTCCCGGTTCAACCGGTCCCGCAGGAAGTCCAACCGTCGTGCGTCGATCGCACCCAGCGACTCACTGAGCTGGGCGCTGAAGTCCAGCAGCGAGGCGGGATCGTCCGTGTCGACGTCGACCGGGGGCAGCTCGAAGAGCCGTACCGCCGCTTGCACCTGACGCCCGCCACCAACCGGCCGGCTGAAGTCCCCGGACATCGAGCTCCAGCCGTTCCACCGCGACGCGGTCCGGGCCACCCGGCCCAGGACCCTGCGCTCACGCAGCCTGAGCTGGCCGCCGACGGCCCGCCACACCAGGTGTGCCACGACCTCCGGGCGGCGTCGCTCGTCCAGCGACGCGTGCAACGCGGTCAGCGCATCGTCAACGGACAGCTCGGCGGCAGACATGACCGAGATCCTGGCAGCGGCCGCACCCGCGCGGCAATCGCATTCGACCCTCGGCTGGCCACCCGGCGACGGCACTGGCCAGCCCGGCGGGTAGGTTCACCTGCCGCCCGAGCAGACAACAGGAGGTCATGTGAGTCACGTGCTTGCCCGGTTGAGCGGTCATCACCTGACGCTGGTGCCGTATTGGCCCTACCGCTTCGTGCGCGTACCCGACGATCCGAGCGCGGTCGAGGTGACCAGGTGGATGGCGGACGGGCCGCGTGCGACGGTCGTCCGCCCGGGGGACGGCATCGCGGGCACGGATGTGGTCGAGATCAGCGACGGTCCGGGCCACGATGACTGGCAGATCGAGACCTCGGTGTTCACCTCCTGCTGGCCACGGGGGTTCACTCTGGAGTCGCCACAGGATCCCGCGGACCGTACGCCCTTCTATCTCTTCGGGCCGGGTGACGGCCTGATCTTCCCGCAGGGGCCGGTGCCAGCCGAGCGGTTCGCCGCTCCGGACGCTCTCGTGGGGCCGGGGCAGGCCATCGGCGGGCGACGTCAGGTCGGGGACGTCGAGGTCGTGGAGCTGACCTACCAGCACGACGGCCAGACGTGGTGGCAGGCGCACTGGCTCGTCCCGGTCAGCAACGGGCGGACCCTGTTGGTGACCGCCCAGGCACCGACGCCGGAGTGGGATTCCACGCGTACGGCAGCCGAGGCCGTGGCCACAAGTCTCACCTGAGCTGTCGACGGCCGGCCCGTGCCCTGCCCGCCGAGCAACTTCTCCGGCAGTAACGCCGCGAGACGATCCTCCTCAGCCCGCCGCCCCTCCGGGAGGCGGTACAGCCCTGACTCGTGCGCGAGATGCGGGATGTGAAGAAGCCGCTGTTGCCACGAAACGGACGCACCGCTGGGATCCGGGTCGTAGATGGATCAAGATTGGTTGTCCTGCCTGCGTCGGTTGTCCGCTCCAGGAAGGGAGATGTGGTGCCGGAGTCTCTGGAGACGATCACGCTCTGGGTCCACCCGGATCTTCCGTCGGCCGATGCCCGGCGCTCGCTGGCGTCCTGGCTGCGGTCCGAGGACCGGCTTCGCGAGAAGGTCGCCGCGGCCAATGGGCCGACCGCGCCACCCGACCAGCAGGCCGCGGACGTCGCCGACGGGCTGCTGGTCGCCACCGACGGTGGCGGCGACGTCATGGTTCTGGTGCAGGCCGTCGCCGGCTGGTTGACCCACCGCCGCGACGACGTGACGGTGCGGCTCGCCCGCGCCGACGGGTGGTCGGCGGAGTTGGACGTACGCGGCGCTCGTGACATGGGCCAGGTGACCGCGCTCATCGAGGCCGCGCTGCGTGGCTCGGCGGAATAGCCGTACCAGGCGAACCCGGCGCGTCGGTCAGGTCCGCCTGCTCCAGGACCCGCAGGTGTCGGTTGAGGTTGCCGTCGGTCAGCCTCAGCTCGTACACCCCCTCCCGGTCATCGCTGCCCCTGTCGAGGTGACGCGGCGCCGCGTCGGCGTCAGTGGATGACCGAGATGTGTACGTGATCCATGTGCTGCAGGGTCGCCGGATCGCCGGGGCTGGGGTTGGCGCACTGCGCGGCGGTCAACGCCGAGTTGCAGTAGTACTCCCAGCGTGGGTTCGACGACTGGACGTTGTAGATGCGCGCGTACCAGATGACGTACTTGACCCGCAGGGCGGCGGCGTTGCGGACGGCCCAGTCCGCCATGGCGTCACCCAGGGCCTTGTCGCCTCCGGTCGCGATCGCGCCGACCCCGGCCGCGAAACAGTCCGCCGCGTTGCCGCTGTAGTGATCACTGCCGTTGATGTGCCCGCTGCCGGAGCCGTCGGCCTGGCCGCCGCAGAAGCGTGGATCGTGGGCGGCGTTGAGCTGGTTGACCACGTACTGCATGCGCGGGGTCCAGCCGATCGTAACCTCCGACGGCCCGTACGGGTTCGGGCTCACCGTCCCGCCGCCGCGTCGTCCGGACCAGCCGTGGAACTGCCACTTGCTGAGCTGGGACTGGTTGAGGGCGGTGCCGGTCTGCATGGCGAAGGTCCGCAGGTTGCTGCTGGCCGAGAGGACGTGGATGGCCGTGCTGTTGCTCCCGGCGTCGCGGGTGTTGATGGCGGCGAGATCGGCACGGCCGTCGCCGTCGTAGTCGGTGGTGGTGTATTGCCAGACGGCCAGGTCGCTGGCGGGCAGTGGGGTGAGGCTGTGCAGAAGGAAGCCGTGCAGGTTGTCGGCGGCGTTCCAGATGTGGGCCGCGGTGTTGCCTCCATCGCGGGTGTTGATGCCGTAGAGGTCGGCTCGGCCGTCGGCATTGTGGTCGCCGACGGCGAACTGCCAGACGGCCAGGTCTGAGCCGCCCATGGCGGTTAGTTGTGCGTGCAGAAGGAAGCTGTTGAGGTTGTTGGCGCCATCCCACACGTGGGCGGCGGTGTTCTGGCCGTTGTTGTCGCGGGTGTTGATGCCGTAGAGGTCGGCTCGGCCGTCGGCGTTGTAGTCGCCGACGGCGAACTGCCAGACGTCGAGGTTGGCGCCGCCCATGGCGGGTAGTTGGACGTGCAGCAGGGCGTTCTGGAAGTTGGAGGCGCCGCTGAGGACGTGTGCGGCGGTCTTCTGGCCGTTGGTGTCGGCGGTGTTGACGGCGAACAGGTCGGGTAGGCCGTCGGCGTCGTAGTCGCCGAATCCGAAGGTCCACTGGTTGACGTCGGTGGGGCCGAGGCTGGTGGCGGCGTGGACGGTGAACGACTGGTAGTTGCCGCTGCGGCTCAGGGCGTGGACCTCGGTCATCCCCGATCCACCGTGGGTGTCCACCGCGAACACGTCACCCACACCCACCGACACCGCGGCGAAGACCGGTGCCGGCGGTGCCCCCAGCACCCCGGCGACGGCCGTGGCGACAGCGAGGGCGATCGTCCACCTCGCGCCGTGGGTGGACCGTGCTGCACTGATCGTCGTCATCGGCTGACGTCCTTTCTGCGACGTGCCGGCGAATCAATTTGGATCCGTCAATGACTTAGGAAAAGTACCGGCGGCGGGTCGCTGTGTACATGTGGCTGGCATACACAAGTCCCAATGCGTGGGGTGGCCCGCGACAAGTCGGAAACGGCGCATCCTACCCACGTCGTGATCGGCCAGCAGGTGCTTGCGCAACCCGCCGTCGGCGTACGGCACAGGGCTTTAGCATTCGTACGCTGTCCGGTGCACCCCCCCCCGAGCCGGAGATCGCACCCAGGGATCAGCCGACGGAGGGAGGCCACCGCGATGGCCGGATCAATGGCGTTGTTCGATGACGTACGACAGGTCGACGCCGGTGCCCTGAACATCGGGTACGTGGACGCGGGCCCGCCGGACGGTCCAGCCGTGCTCCTTCTGCACGGCTGGCCGTACGACATCCACAGTTTCGTCGAGGTCGTACCCCTGCTGACCGGGGCGGGTCACCGGGTCGTCGTCCCGCACCTGCGCGGCTACGGCACGACGCGGTTCCGGGCCGACGACGCGGTGCGCAACGGGCAGGCGTCCGTCCTGGCCGTGGACCTCGTGGCACTCATGGACGCCCTCAAGATCGAGCAGGCGACGCTGGCCGGGTTCGACTGGGGCGCCCGTACGGCCGACATCGTGGCCGCGCTCTGGCCGGAGCGCTGCCGTGCTCTGGTCGCGGTGAGCGGCTACCTGATCGACAGCCAGGAGTCCGGCAAGAAGCCGCTGCCGCCGAAGGCCGAGTTTTCCTGGTGGTACCAGTACTACTTCGCCACCGAACGCGGCCGGGAAGGGTACGACAGGAACCGCCGCGACTTCGCCAAGCTGATCTGGCAGACGGCCTCCCCGAAATGGCGGTTCGACGACGCGACGTTCGAGCGCAGCGCGGCCTCGCTCGACAACCCGGACCACGTCCGCATCGTGATCCACAACTACCGGTGGCGGCTCGGCCTCGCCGTCGGCGAGCCGCAGTACGACGAGCTGGAGAAACGGCTGGCCGGCAAACCGAAGATCACGGTGCCCACCATCACCCTCGAAGGGGACGCCAACGGCGCACCGCACCTGGATCCCGGCGTCTACGCCAAGCAGTTCTCCGGTCCGTACGAGCACCGGACCATCGGCGGCGGCGTCGGGCACAACCTGCCACAGGAGGCACCCCGGGCCTTCGCCGACGCGGTGCTACAGGTCAGCCCCTAGCCTCGGTGTTCCGGCCCGGCGGGGCTGGGCGCTCGATCCGGGTCGGATCGCCGCGTACGAGGTCGTCGTGGACGCGCCAACGGGCGGTGGTGACGGCACGCTGGGCATCCTCGTCGCCGTCCTCAAGGCGCTGACGCAGCAGCCGAAGGGCGATGCGGCGGTTCAGACTGAACTGCCGCTCCTCGTCGACCACCACCACGATGCCCGAGGGGCGGTGGGTCGCCCGTACCGCCGTGCTGGCCTTGTTGCGGTGCTGGCCGCCGGGGCCGCCGGTACGGCAGGCGACGACGTCGACGTCCGCCGATGCCCCGGCGGTACGGGCTGGGCGCCTGCCAGCACAGGGTCCCGGTCCACGAGGCGGCGAAACCCTCGGCCTCGGCGCCGGAGATCTCGACCAGGACCGACCGGTAGGTGCCGGGTCGGTCTCCGGGCACGGCCCGGACCCGGAGGGTACGCACGGACCGTCGAAGGGCGTCGTCCTCCAGACGGCGCAGCAGTTGCGCCAGCGCCCAGGCACACTCCTGCGGGCCACGCCCCGCGGACAGCAGCAGGTGGACGCTCATGCCCTGCCCCGCTTGCGACGCTGGTCCCGGCGGGCGGGGCCGGGCGTGGACCCCCGGTCGGGCGTCTTGTAGGTCACCAGCGGGGTCGTGGTGGCGACCGGGGTGGCGAGGCCGTGCTGGACGAGATCGGCGATCACCTGCTCGATCCGCTTGTACGCCCCGGGTGCCTCCTCGAAGAGCAACTGGCGGTCGCCGCACACCACCAGCGACCCCACGGAGGTGCGGCGCAGTTCCTCGACGGTGTGCTTGGCCCGACCCCGGCGCAGGGCATCGGCGCGCGACATCTTGCGCCCCGCACCGTGCGCGACCGAGTGGTTGGCGTCCGACCCGGCGTGCGCGGCCACGAGATAGGAGGCGGTGCCTCGCGTCCCGGCGATGAGCACGTCCCGGTCGTCACCCGGCGCCGCGCCCTTGCGGTGCAGGTAGACGCCGTCCCGGACCTCGACCAGGTTGTGGCACTGGTCGACGATCGGCTCGGTGGGCTCGGCGCCGAGGGCGTGCGCGACCCGGGCGGCCATCAACCGCCGGTTGAGCGAACCCCAGCGCACGGCCGCGTCGTGCATCGCCAGGTAGGCCGCCGGGTCGGGGGCCGGCCCCGCGCCGTGGACCTCGGTGTGTGCCCGCAGGATCCGTTCCCCCAGGCCACGGGAGCCACTGTGGACGATGAGCACGAGATCGCCGTCGGTGAGCCCGAGACGAGTCGCGTGCTCCGCCTCGAACACCGTCTCGACGCGGGCGAGCTCGACGAAGTGGTTACCCCGGCCGACCGTACCGAGGCCCTCCAGGTGGCCGGCGGGAACGTCGTCCGGTACGACGGCCCACGCCGGGTCGTCGGCGTCCTGCTCGGGGTCCAGTGCGCGGTCGAGGTCGGGGAAACGGGCGGCGAGCCGTTCGGGTACGGCGCGCTTGAGCCGGATGGGGAACACGGCGATGCCGCAGCCGATGTCGGAGCCCACCAGGAACGGGTACAACACGGTCGACGCCATGGCGGCGCCGATGGGTGCGCCCTTACCCGGGTGCAGGTCCGGCATGGCGGCCACGTGGATCATGCCGTCGAGGGCGGCGACCTGTTGGCACTGCGCGAGGGCCGCGGACTCGACCCAACTCGCCGGTGAGGCGAACACGGACACGGTGGCAGGGGTGGAGTGGTGCTGAGACAACGATGCTCACTTCTGAACGGACGCAGGAACGGACGACAGGGCCGCCGGGCTGTGCCACGGGGCCGCGATGCAGGGAGGTGTCCGTCAGTACGTCATGGGCACCACTCTGGCGAAGCCCACTGCGCACGGCAACCGACTTTCGGCGGCGTCGTACGCTGCCGCGATGAGCGCACCACGTCGCATCCTGGTCTACGGGGTGTACGGCGCCGGCAAGTCCACCCTCGCGCAGCGGCTGGCCGGGCACCTCGGGCTGCCGTGGTATCCGGTGGACGATCTGCTCTGGCAGCCGGGCTGGGTGGAGGTGCCGGTCGCGCAGCAGCGCAGCCGGATCGAGGAGATCTGCCGACGGGATCGCTGGATCCTCGACGGGGCGTACCACGGCTGGCGGGACGTACCGCTGGCCCGTGCCGACCTGGTGGTCGGCCTGGACTACCCACGGTGGTGTTCGTTCTGGCGGCTGCTGCGTCGGACTGCGCGGCGGCTGGTGACGGGCGAGGAGATCTGCAACGGCAACCGCGAGTCATTGGGCAGCGTGTTCTCTGCGGACTCGATCCTGGTGTGGCACGTGGGCGCGTTCGGTCGAGCGCGGCGGCGGATGCGCGCCTGGCAGAGCGACCCGTCCGCGCCGCCGGTGCTGTTGTTCAGCTCCCCGGCCGCCCTGGACGCCTGGCTGACCGACCTGCCCCCGTGGCCGGCGCGGGCCGATGGCCGTCGAGCGTCGGGCGAGTAGGGCATCACCTGCCATAATGGCGGCCTTGGGCATCCGAGAGGACCGCACATGAAGCCTGTGGAGGCACACGTACGCGAGTCGGTGACCGCCTTCCTGCGCGACTACGCGCGGGCCGTCGAAACCGGCGACAACGCGGTCATCGCCGCGAGTTACGCCGACACCTACATCGAGGGTGACCCGAGCGCGGCCACCGCGATCACGAACGACGCGCAGTACCGGGTGGCGCTCGACCAACGGCAGAAGGCGATGACCGAGCAGTTCGGTCTGGCCGCCGCCCGCGTGACCGTTTCGGACGTCCTCGATCTCGCGCCCGGATACGTGCTCGTGCCCACCCAGTGGACGCTGGACTTCGAGCCACCCGAGGGTGAGGCGGTCAGCGCGCAGTTCGCCCAGACCTACGTCGTACGCCTGGGTGACGGGCAGCCGCAGATCCTGCTCTATCTCTCGCACGAGCAGGAGGAGGACGTCATGCGGAAGCTGGGCCTCACCGGCTGAGCCGACCAGGCACTCCCGACCACTAAGCCCTGGTCAGGCGGCGACTGACGGTAGCGCGACAGCTGTCGGATGGCTGATCGCCGCTGGTCAGTGGGTACGTGATGATCCGGTCATGCTGACCGGGCGTGACGGCCTGCTTGCGGAGGCCCGTACCGCGCTGGTGCGGGCCGACGGCGCCGTGCTGCTCGGTCCGCCCGGCGTCGGGCGTACCGCCCTGGCCCGGGCGGTCGTCGCCGACCTGCCGCCCCGGCTGTTCGCCGAGGTGTGGATCACCGCCACCGAGGCGAGCAAGGAGGTGCCGTTCGGCGCACTCGGCCGGCTCCTCACCGGCGGTCACCCGGCCCTGCACCCGGCCCTGGTGCACAGCACCGTCCTGGCCGCCCTGGCGGAGCGGTGCGGCTCCGGCCGTACCCCGGTCCTGGTCGTCGACGACGCCCACCTGCTCGACGGGCCCTCCGCCGGAGTGCTGCTCGGTCTCGTCCAGGCCCGCGCGGTCCGTGCGTTGGTCACCGCCCGGTCCGGCGTTCCGGCTCCGGACGCGGTCGTCGCGCTGTGGAAGGACGCGGGGTTGTCCCGGCTGCTGGTGCCACCCCTGACCGAGGATGCGGTCGGCGCGTTGGCGCGGGAGCGGTTGGCCGGCCCGGTCAGCCGATCCACCACCGAGCTGCTGTGGCAGTGGACCGGCGGGCTGCCGCAGCTGGCCGCCGCGTTGATCGACCACGGACGGGACGTCGGTGCGCTGGTGCGCGACACCGACCAGTGGCGGTGGCGGGCCGGTCTGGCGGTACCCGTACAGGTGGCTGACCTGCTCGACCGGGAGCTGGACCGGGTCGGCCGTTCCGGTGAGGACGCCCTGGCGGCCCTGGCCCTCGGCGGGCCCCTGCCGCTGTCCGTGGTGGAGGAGGCCGCGTCGCCCGAGTTGGTGGCCGATCTCGAACAGCTCGGCATGGTACGCAGCGAGCAGAGCGACGAGCAGGTCCTGGTGCGGCTACGCCATCCGATGCTCGGCGCCGCGGTGCGTCGCCGGATGTCTCCCGCACGGCGTCGGCGGGTGTCCGCCGCGCTGCTGGCCAACTCCCGGCGCGCACCGTCGACCCGAGGGCCGTACGCGATGGCCAGTGCGCTGTGGGCGGTGCACGCCGGGCAGCCGGTCGGGCCGCAGGAACTGATCCGGTCGGCGAGCCTCTGCCTGTACGCCGATCCGGCCGCCTCGGAGCAGCTGGCCAGGCGGGCCTGGGAGCGCGGCGGTGGAGCGCGGGCGGCGATCGCGCTCGGCTCGGCCCTGGTCGAGCAGGGCCGCACCGCGGAGGCGTACGAGGCGCTGGTCGCGGCCGGACGGCACGCCGAGGCGACCGGTGACCCTGCCGCCCAGGTGACGGTGGGGGTGGCCCTGGCCGGGCATCGGGCCTGGGTCGGGCGTGAGCCGCGACGGGCGTACGACGACCTGCGCCGGTTGCGCGCGGACGCCGAGGCGGCCGGTGACCTGGCCGGACGGGCCGAAGCCGCGGCGGTCGCCGTGCTGGTCCAGCTGTTCGGCGGTCAGGCCGCGCGGGCGTTGGCGGGTGCTCGGGACCTGCTTGAGCAAGCACCTCCGCCCGGCGCGCAACTGCGGGTCACGTTGGCGTCGGTGGCCGCGCTGGTGCTGACCGGGCGCACCGAGGAGGCGGTACGGGTGGGCCGCGCCGTCGTCGAGGCGGTCGAGAGGGCCGGCTCGTCGGCGTTGCCGTACGCCCGTGGCATGGCCGGGGCGGCGCTCGCGCTGGCCGAGTTGTGGCGCCAGCCCACCCCGACCGGCCCGGTCACGGACCCGGCGGCCGGGCGGTGGCCGCTGCCCCCGGATCCGCTCGTCTCGGGTCTGTCCCATACGGCGTGGCCGGTCTTCGACGGGTACGCCCAGCGGGTCAGCGGTGACCGGGCCGGCGCGATCAGCCGGCTCCGGGACGCCGTAGCGCAGCAGGCCGGCGGTGAGGGGCTGTTCCGCTCCGAGGCGAGCGGCTGGCTCGCGGTCACCCTGGCCGAGGACGGCCGCCCGGACGAGGCCGAGACGGTGTTGCGCGAACATCCCGTCGACGAGGTCGCCCTGGTGCCGGGTCTGGGGCCGTGGGCTCGGGCCGCGGTGGCGGTGGCGTCCGGCCGGCGAGCACGTGCGGGGGAGTTGATGGACGAGGCGATCGTCGTGGCCCACGCCTCCGGTTGCTGGCTCGTGGAGCTGGGCTATCTCATCTACGCCGCACACCTGGACCCGGTCGCCGGCCCGGCCCGGTACGCGGACCGCATCGCCGAGGCCATTGGCCACGTGGACGCCGAGCGGCTGGTCACCGCGGGCCGGGCGGTGATCGCGTTGGCCGGACGCAACCCGACGGTGATGCTGGAGCACGCCCACCGCCTGATGGACATGAACATGACCGGCGAGGCGTTGAAGGTGGCCGACGAGGTCGGCCGGCGCGCCGGGACGGCCGACAGTGCCCGGCTCGCCGTCGACCTGCGTACCCGCCTGCGGGCGGCGGTGCCCGGCGATCCGGCGAGGGTGGCGGGTCTGACCGTGCGGGAGGCGCAGATCGCCGGGTTCGCCGCCCGTGGGCTGTCCGACCGGGAGATCGCCGAGCAGTTGGTGCTGTCGGTGCGTACCGTGCAGACACATCTGGGTCGGGCCTACCGCAAGCTCGCGGTGACCTCGCGGCGGGAGCTGTCCGACGCCTTGCGGCTGGCGGCCTGAGTGACGTAGGGGCGGCCGTGACGCCTTCGGGCGTCACGGCCGTCCCCGACCGCGGACACGTCAGGTGTTCTTCGTGTAGCAGGTGATCTTGCCGTTGGAATCCTCCTGGCAGCTCGCCCCCTTGGCGCCGAGGATGTTGATCGCGCCGACCAGGAAGGTGATTCCCAGGCCGGTCAGGATTCCCTTCCCCACCGTCTTGGCCAGCTCCTCGAAGTTGGCGGTGACGTCCAGCCGGAACGTGACCGGCGCGTACCGGATCTGTTCCCACAGGGCGGCGATACGCGGATCGTGGCCGGTGATGCTGAAGTCGTCGCTGCTGTGCTCGTCGGTCACCCGCCCGGTCGCGACGGCCACGAAGACGTTCCTGTTCTGGTCCACCACGTTCGGCCCGGCGGCGAAACTCCAGCTGTGGCTGAGGAAACCGTTCTCGTGCACGTGGCCCTGGAACCAGTAGTGACCGTCGCTGGCCATCCGCAGCCAGGCCGTGCCCTTGACGCTGGACGGCAGCAGGCTGCCGGAGAACGTCTGACTGAAGGTCTGGTCCAGCCGCTCCATCGTCACCCTGGTCGACCCGGCCGGCTGCCCGACCTGCGCCCCGA
Source organism: Micromonospora vulcania (assembly GCF_042658605.1). NCBI lineage: Bacteria > Bacillati > Actinomycetota > Actinomycetes > Micromonosporales > Micromonosporaceae > Micromonospora > Micromonospora vulcania. The sequence goes on from NZ_JBHSQS010000004.1 coordinate 294,326, forward strand.
CGTGCCGCAGCGTCAGCGGCGCCTGAATGTCGAGGTACTGGGCGGCGGCGGTCCGCACGCTCGTCATGCCGTCACTCCCTCGACTTCCACATGTGCACGGTCCCGTTCTCGTCCTTGTAGGCGTGGACCTTGCCCGGCTGGCCGAAGAACGCGACCCACCCGGCGACCACCGCACCGACGATGACCAGCGGGATCCACTTCAGGATGTTGCCGATCAGCTCGGCCACGTTCATCGTCACGCTCAGCCGGAAGTTCACGCTGGCGTTGTTGAGCTGATCCCAGTACTGCGCGATCCGCGGATCGTGCCCGTGCTCGGCGAAGTCGTCGCTGCTGTGGTTGTCGGACACCTTGCCGTTGGCGGAGAAGACGAAGGCGTTGCCCTCGCCGTCCACGAAGCTCGGCGTGGCGACCATCGACCAGCTGTGCGAGACGGCGCCGTTCTCGTGCACGTGCCCCTCGAACATGTAGAAACCGTCGCTGAACAGCCGCAGCCATGCGCTGCCCTTCACGCTCGAGGGCAACAGGCTGCCGGAGAACCACTCGCTCGACGTCTGGTCCAGCTGGACGAGCAGCCGTCGGGTCGATCCGCTGGGGTGACCCAGCTCGGCACCGACCGTCCGTACCGTCGTCGGGGCCTCGAACCGCAGGTACTTGCCGGCCGCCTGGCGCAGGCTGGTCATGACGTGGTCACCAGGATCGGCACCAGCGCGCGACCGGTCGGCAGCGGGCCCAGCGCCTTGCCCAGGATCGCCCCGACCGCCTTGAGTGGGTCAGCGACCCGCATGGCGTGCCCCCGGGTGGGGGAGGTGGTCAACAGGTCGCCGGGGCGCACCGCGCCGTGGGCCGCGTCGACCAGGCAGTACACCTTGCCGGCCAGGGCCAGCGGCCGACGCTGGTCGCTGTCCGGCCGCCGGTCCAGCACCATCGCCGGGGCGAAGCTGCCGGCTCCGGAGACCACACCGGCCACCGCCGAGTCGTACGGCTTGTCGGCCAGCTCCAGCGCGCCGGTCTCGCCGATCACCAGGACCGCGCCGGGGATCGCCGCGTGCAGGTGACCGTCGGCGACGTCGAACTCCTCGGCCAGATCCGCGTTGCTGAGCGAGATGTCACCGTGCACACCATCGATGACCACGGTGTACGCCCGGGTGTCGGGATTGGCGAAGGACATCGAGCTCTGGTCGCCGCTGATCCCGACCGTGTACGTGCGGGTCTTGCTGTGGCAGAACTTGATGTGGTTGTTGGTGCCGTCCAGGTCCACCTGGTTCGCCGCGACGATCTTGGAGCTGACCGTGTTGGCGGCGGACATGTTGGTCGCGGTGACGCTGGGGCTGTTCAGGTTGTTGGCCGCCCACAGGTCGCCGGTGGTGCCGTTGAGCAGCAGCTTGTACTGCCGGGTGTCCGGGTGGGCGAAGGACATCGAGCTGTGCTCGCCGTCGATGCCGACCGTGTACGTGCGGGTCTTGCTGTGGCAGAACTTGATGTGGTTGTTCGGGCCGTCCAGGTCGACCTGGTTGGCGCTGAGGCTGCGGCTGTTGACGTTGTTGGCCGCCCACAGGTTGCCGTTCTGCCCGTCCAGGATCGTGGTGTAGGCGCGCTTGTCGTTTGCCAGGCTGATCGAGCTGGTGTCGCCGTTCATCCCGATCGTGTACGCGCGGGTCTTGAAGTTGGTGAGCACCAGGCCGTTCTGGGCGCCGTCGAGCACGACGGCCCGGGCGGCGACGGTGTCGGCCGTGATCGTGGTCGGTGGCGCGGGAGTCGGGGTGGTCGGCGCAGCCTGGGCGTCCCCCTTGGCGGCCGGAGTGGCCGTGGCCGGTGGTCCCTCGGCGCGCTGCGCCTGCTCCGTCTGGCGGCTCTGGTCCGGCGCCTTGACCGGCGGCGGCATCGGCGCGGCGGTGTCCGCCCGTGCCGGCGCGTCGTCCTGGGTGGTCCGCTGCGGCGGCGTGGTCGGTGCGGTGGTGGTGGGCCGGGCGATCGCCTCGGCGCTGTCCGGGTTGCTGGCCTTCGCGGCCTCGTTGCTGGTCATGCGTCCATTGCACCGGCCAGCCGGCCGCAGATCGTCCGTAGTCACTACGTAGGTTGCTCGACCCGACTACGCAGTGGCCCGTGTGCACGAACCGTCCGACCCGGTCAGGGTAGAACGATTGGCCGAGCTGTGGGGCCCGGCCGGCAGGTCCCGGCCGGGCCCTCAGTTCAGGAGGTACGTGTTCGACGGCGGGCGAGGAAGAACGCGAGCACGCCCAGGGCGACCAGAGCACTTCCCGTACCCGTCAGGGCGGGGACCAGTCCGCTGCCGGTCACCGGCAGAGTTCCTGGCTGGTCGCTCTCGTGGTCCCTTCCGTGGTCGGGCGGACCGGGCGGTCCAGGTGGTGCGGGAGGGCCGGGCGGCCCGGGCGGGCCGGGAACGCCAGGGGCGCCTGGAGCGCCGGGGGCGCCTGGAGCGCCTGGTGCGCCGGGGCTGCCGGGTGCGCCGGGACTACCGGGTGCGCCGGGAGCGCCGGGTGCGCCGGGAGCGCCTGGTGCACCGGGGCTGCCTGACGCACCTGGACTGCCGGGTGCGCCGGGTGCGCCTGGCGCGCCGGGGCTACCAGGGGCACCGGGGCTACCAGGGGCACCGGGGCTACCAGGGGCACCGGGGCTGCCGGGTGCGCCGGGGCTGCCGGGTGCGCCGGGGCTGCCGGGTGCGCCGGGGCTGCCGGGTGCGCCGGGGGTCCCGGGTGCGCCGGGGGTCCCGGGCGCACCTGGGGTGCCAGGAGGGCCGGACGGGCCGGGTGGGCCGGATGGGCCGGGCGGGCCAGTTGGGCCAGGCGGACCGGGCGGAGCCGCGCAGAAGGGTGCGGAGATGACGTTGGTGTCGAGCGTGATGGCGGCGGTTCGAGCAAGCGCGCGGCCCTGGAGAGTCGCACCCGTGGCCATCGTGATCGACGCCTGAGCCATGGCGGTGCCCACCATGGTGGTGCCGGTGCCGATCGTCGCCGAGCTGCCGATCTTCCAGAAGACGTTGCAGGCCGAAGCGCCGTTGATCAGAACCACGCTGCTGCTCGACGCTGTCGTCAACGCGGAATCGATCTGGAAGATGAAGACGGCCGCTGGGTCGCCCTGGCCGTTGAGCGTCAACACCCCGGTCAGCTGCGCGGCGCCCACCCGGTACACCCCGGGGTTGAGCGTGTTACCGCCCAGCTCCGAGGGGATGACGGTGAACGGGGTTCGACCGGCGGCGTCGTTGTAGGCGGTGGTCAGGTCGTTCTGGGCCTGGAGGGCGGCCGCGTCGCCGAGGTGGATCTCACCACCGATGGTTGCCGTTCCGAAGCCGGTCGCGGTGGTTCCGGGGAACCGCCCGAGACTCTGGCCCAGGAAGCTCGGCCCGGTGTTGGTGGGCTGGGCCCCGGCCAGGACGGAGAACGTCTCTGCCGTGCCCAGGCCCACCGGCGCGTCGGCCGCGCTGGCCGCGGACGAGGTGAGAAGCAAGCTGGCGGCCACTGCGACAGCTGCGGAGGCTCCCAGCGCTGGCAGGACCACCCGTCGATAGCGATGTTTGGCTGTAGCTGTCACAGAACACCCTCCGTGAGTACTGCTCGCAGGGGCGTCTGGTGGTCGCGCCCTGCCTGGAACGGCCAAGATGGAGCACCAACTTGGCGCAGACCACCACATCACGTCGGCATGGCCTAAGTGTTCAAAACGGGACAAATGCGGTACGGTCGGCGCGAGTATGTCAACCTTCGCGACGTCGGCGCCGGTCATCTGTCCACTGGGTCGCCCCGGCCGGCCGGCGTACTGCGAAAGAAGTTCGACTTACCGAATGTGTCCACTGGCCGGTCTGGTCGCACGACCGCGGACGCACGGTGCGGACGGGCTGTTGCTGGTGGCCGGGAACCGGAACCGATGCAACTCGTCCACGACGAACCCGGCCGCGCCGATGGCGGCGGCGGTGTCCCGGCCGGTGTGGCAGCCGGCGAAGAGTTTCGGCCACAGTGTCGCGTCGACCACCCGCTGGAGTCGACGCAGGCCGCCGGGCTGCTCGGCGGCGACGTGCTCGAAGAAGCGCAGGTCACCGCCGGCGCGCAGCACCCGGTGGATCTCGGTGAGGGCACCTGGTTGGTCCGGCACGGTGCACAACACCAGCGCGACCACGGCCGCGTCGAACTCGCCGTCGCCGGCGGGCAGTGCCTCGGCCAGGCCGTCGACGACGGTGACCGGCACCGGCGCGGTCCGCGCCGCCCGGACGGCGGCGGCGCGCAGGCGTGGTTCCGGCTCGACCGCGACGACCTCGGTGACCGTGGCCGGGTAGTGTCCGAACATGAGTCCGTTGCCGGCGCCGATCTCGATCACCCGGCCGGAGAGTCCGACGACCAGGTCCCGGCGATGCTCCGCGACGCCGGCGCGGTCCATGGCGACGCTGAGTCGCTCATAGAACCGGGCGAAGACTGGGTGGGATGCCGCAGCCACGTCGACCTCCAGATGCGATCGGATGTCCGCCGCGGCGACCGGCCCGGCCGTTACGACCGCCCCGCCGGCAGCCACGGCGCGGAGGCCGGAGCCGTCGGCCCGCGGAGGCGGGCCACCAGTTCGCGTACCGCCGCGGTGAACTGCTGGTCGGCCTCGCACGGCCAGTGTCCCTGAATCGGTGCCGGGACGCTGTCGCCGGGCGGCGCCACCACGTTCGGGGGATCTCGCAGGCGGCGGTCCACCGTCGCGGCCGGTCCGCCCGTCGTGGTCGGCACGGCTGCCCGGTGGGCAGAGAAGATCCAGCCGCCGATCGCGTCGGTGTCGCGCCACAGGTTCACCCAGCGCCAGCCGACCCTGCGCCCGACCTCGTGCAGCACCTCGTCGTCGATGTAGGCGGGGAAGAGGCGGGCGTAGAGCCGGCGCAGCGGCGATCCGTAGGTGAGCAGCGCGACCCGGCCGCTGACCTGGGGCGGCAATTGGAGCACCGTGGCGGCGAGCAGGACCGAACCGTGGCTGTGCCCGGTGAGCAGCACCGCGTTGCCACTCTTGACCAGATAGGTGATACGTCGGGTCAGCTCCGGCACGGCCCGTTCGGCATAGCAGGGCGGTGCGAACGGGTGGGCGGCCCGGGGCCAGAAGGTGCCCAGGTCCCACAGCACCCCGACGTGCCGCCGGAACCCGACCGTGCGGTAGGCGAACACCCCGCCGATGATCAGGCCCAGGATGATCGCCGCGATCACCCAGCTGCCGAACGCGATCCCGAAGGTGACCAGGCCGGCCGGCACCCCGAGATTCCGTTCGAGCACGTCACCCGGGAACAGGTCCAGCAGGCCGAGGGTGGTGCCGGCGGTGGCGGCACCCGCCAGACAGCCGTAGACCACGGCGAGCGGTACCAGCATCTCGGTGAACCGGGCGCGGGCGATCGCCTGCCGTATCTGCCGTAGCCGAGGTTCGGCCTCCGCCGGGGGGTCCGGGTAGTCGCGCGCGACGATGGCTGCCGCGGCGCGGTACCGGCGGCGGCGGGAGAACAGGGTCGCCAGCCCCGCGACGATCAACGTGATCAGTACGGCCCGGAAGAAGCCGAAGATCGCCCAGATGTACGCCCGCGCCGGGCCGGTGGCGATGCCCTCCCCGGTCGGCGTGTCGCGGTCCAGGAAATCCGCCACCCGGAAGACCAGCTCGGCGGAGAACGCGACGGCCAGACTGATCGCCGTGGCCGCGATCACCAGCGCTCCCAGGCCGAAGAGCGGCGTACCGTCCGGCTGCCGGTCCCGGCGCCAGAGCAGCGTCGCCCCAAGGGCGGCCAGCAGCATCGTCTGCGTGACGAACAGCCAGGCGAGGATCGCGTCGTAGCCGGGCAGGGCGGCCCCCCGGTCCCAGGATGGCCCGCTGGTCAGGACGTGGGCCAGGACCGCGATGGTCAGGACGATGGCGATCGTCCGCAGCGTGCTGGGGATCCGGTCCAACCGTCGGTCGGTGGCGACCCGGTCGATCAGTGGGGGCGTACAGAGCAGGACCACACAGGTGGCCAGGAGCGTCCCGCCGATGACGGCCAACGCGATCGTGCCGGCCGAGGCGCCGGTCGAGGCCCGAGCGGCGAGCAGGGTGACGTCCAGCGTCGCGAACGCCGCCGCGACGTGGACGGAGCGCAGCCGACCCACCAGCGGCTCGGCGTCCCACTGGCCGACCGCGCTGAGCCGATGGCCGGAGACACCTGCCTCGGGGGCGCGAAACGCGTTGAACGCCCTGCCCGGGCGCGTGCTGAGCCGCCAGATCAGGCCGATGGCCGCCACCGGTATCAGCGCGAGCACCGCCATCCGCAGCCCGGGCGGTTGCCCACCCAGCCAGGACAACCAACTGCGTCCGGCCAGGCAGCGCGACGAGGCCAGGCACTTCCAGGCAACCAGGTCCAGCGCGACGCCGCAGACCGCGAGCACGTACAGCGCGGTGAGGGTGAGGGCCAGCACCCGGCACAGGCACCGGATCACGGTTTCGGAGCCACGATTCACCGGGCGCATCCAGATCGCCACGTTGACCAGCATGAACGGCAGCAGGAACACCAGCGACAGCGTCCGCACCACCGATCCGGCGGGCAGATCACCCCAGCGGTACGCCTCCAGCGTCACGCCCGTGACGTCGCGGCCGTCCGAGTGCCGGGGGCGGGGCCGGTAGAACCCCCCGCTGCGGTCGCCCGCGACCTGCGCGATCTGCTGTACGTCCAACACCTGGCCGGCGCTCGCGCCGGAGATGCCGTGCACCCGGAGCTCCACCACGTCGTCGGGCGTCCCCGGCCCGCTCAACCGCGCTGATCCATCCCACATCGCCCCCCGCATGGCAGACCCGGGTCTACCCCGCACGGGCAGGCCCAACCGTCCCGCCGCCTGCCTGCGGTAGGCGCGCGTGGCGGTCGGTGCCGCGCCGGACGCGGGTCGACTTTCGGGACGCAGGACTGATCCGGTCGGGGCTGGGTAGGCGTCGCCATGGTCGCTGCCGGTCGGCACGAGGCGGACGGGCGCGCGCCGACCCGCGCGGACGACCGTGAGCATGCCGGCCGGGCGGCAACCGCCGCCCGGCTCCGCGATCGTGCGGTGGCCACGCTGCGGGACCGCCTGCTTCGGGTACGCGGTGGCCTGGGCCTCGCCGCGCAGGCCGGCCTGGCCGCGGCGCTGTCCTGGCTGGTGGTGCACGAGGTGTTGCACGTGTCGCAGCCGGTGTTCGCGCCGATCTCCGCGGTCTCGACCCTCGCGGCGTCGGTCGGCCAACGCCTGCGCCGCACCATCGAGCTGATCATCGGCGTCACCGTCGGAGTGGTGATCGGTGACCTGCTGCTCACGCTGATCGGCACCGGCTGGTGGCAGCTCTCCCTGATCGTCATCCTGGCGATCGCCGTGGCGTTGTTCCTCGTCGGCAGCGCGCCGGTGGTGATCCAGGCCGGCGCGACCGCGGTGCTCATCGCCACGCTCAGCCCGTCCGTTCGGGACCTGGAGATCCCCCGGTTCGTGGATGCCCTGGTGGGGGGAGCGGTGGCCCTGATCGTCACCGCCGTGCTGCTGCCGCTGAATCCGCTGCGAGTGCTCAACCGGGCCGCGAAGCCGGCACTGGCCCTGCTCATCGCCCAGCTCGACGCCACGTCCAGCGCGTTGACGGCGGGTGACGCCGGCCGAGCGCGTACCGCCCGCGACGAACTGCGGCAGAACCAGGACGAGGTGAAGGCTTTCATCGAGGCGACCCAGGGTGCCCGGGAGGCCAGCACCCTGTCGCCGGTGCACTGGCACGAGCGGCACGGGCCGGTGGGCCGGTACGCGCATGCGGCGGAGCCGATCGAGCGTGCGATGCGTAACAGCGGAACGTTGATTCGCCGGGCGGTGACTCTGATCGAGGACGGTGAGCCGATTCCGGCACAGCTGCCGAGGGCGGTGTCGGCCCTGGCCGAGGCCGTCCGGCTGCTCAAGAGGGAGTTCGCCGACGGCGACGAACCGGACCGGGCGCGGGCGCAGGCCCTGCGGGCGGTCAGCGCGGCCGGCGACGCCTACCGGGCGGGGGTGGGCTTCTCCGGTGCCGTCGTGGTCGCCCAGGTCCGTACCACGGCCAGCGACCTGTTGGTGGCCGCCGGGCTGACCCAGGAGGACGCCAACCGCCTGGTGCGGCGCTCCTTCGGCGAGTTGAAGCCTCCTTCCGGGTGATCGACTCGGTTGATCCACTCCGCATCCCCGCCGTCGTGGTGTCCACCCCCTCGACCCGGCGACAGCGGCGAGGCTCCGCCCGCGCACCCGCACGGGACGTTACGGATCTGTTGCGCCCTGATGTCTTGACGCCCTTGGATGTGAGCGTTAACACTGAGCCCGTCAACGGTGGAGGTGGACATGACTCATGTGGACGGAGCCGGCGACCGCTACGTCGTCGGTGTCGACTTCGGCACCCTGTCCGGCCGAGCCCTGGTGGTCCGGGTCGGTGATGGCGTCGAACTGGGGACCGCGGTGCACGAGTACCACGACGGAGTGCTCAGCTCGGCCCTTCCCACCGGCCGCCCGTTGCCACCGGACTGGGCCCTGCAGAATCCGGACGACTACCGGGACGTGCTCCGACATGCGGTCCCGGCAGCCGTGTCCGCCTCCGGGGTGGACCCCGCCGCGATCGTCGGCATCGGCATCGACTTCACCGCCTGCACCGTCCTGCCGGCGTCCGCCGACGGCACTCCGCTCTGCGAGGTGCCCGAGCTGCGCGACCGTCCACACTCCTGGGTCAAGTTGTGGAAACATCACGCCGCCCAGCCGCACGCCGACCGGATCAACGCTCTGGCCCACGACCGGGCCGAGCCGTGGATCGGTCGGTACGGGGGCAAGATCTCCGCCGAGTGGCAGTTCGCCAAGGGCCTGCAGATCCTTGAGGAGGACCCCGAGGTCTACCACCGGGCCGAGCGCTTCATCGAGGCCGCGGACTGGATCGTCTGGCAGTTGTGCGGCGTCGAGACGCGCAACGTGTGCACCGCCGGCTACAAGGGCATCCGGCAGGACGGCCGGTACCCGTCGGAGAGCTTCCTGACCGCGCTCAACCCGGCGTTCGGTGACTTCGTGGGCAAGCTGGACGGCCCGCTGCTGCCGCTCGGCGCCCGCGCCGGCACGCTCAGCGCCCGGGCCGCTTCGTGGACCGGCCTGCCGGAGGGGATCGCGGTGGCCGTCGGCAACGTCGACGCACACGTCACGGCGGCCGCCGCGCAGGCCGTACGACCCGGTCGGCTGGTGGCGATCATGGGCACCTCCACCTGCCACGTGGTCAACGGCAGCAGTCTCGCCGAGGTGGCCGGGATGTGTGGCGTCGTCGACGGGGGCATCAGCCCCGGCGCCTGGGGCTACGAGGCCGGGCAGAGCGGGGTGGGCGACATCTTCGGCTGGTTCGTCGAGCACGCGGCCCCGGCCGGGGTCGCCTCGCACGAACGCCTCACCGAGTTGGCCGCGGGTCAGCCCGTCGGCGCGCACGGCCTGGTCGCCCTGGACTGGTGGAACGGCAACCGCTCGCTGCTGGTCAACCACGACCTCAGCGGGCTGATCGTCGGAATGACCCTGGCCACCCGTGCGCAGGACGTCTACCGCGCACTGCTGGAGTCGACGGCGTACGGCACGCGGATGATCATCGAGGCGTTCGTCGACGCCGGGGTCGCGGTGGACGACCTGGTGGTCGCCGGCGGTCTCACCTCCAACGAGTTCCTCATGCAGATCTACGCCGACGTGACCAACCGGCCGCTGGGCATCATCGGCTCGGCGCAGGGGCCGGCACTCGGCTCGGCGATCCACGCCGCCGTCGCCGCCGGCGCGTACCCCTCGATTGACGAGGCGTCGCAGGCGATGGGCCGGGTCGACGAGGCCGTGTACCGACCGGATCCCGACCGGGCGCGCGCGTACGACGCCCTCTACGCCGAGTACCGGACGCTGCACGACCACTTCGGCCGCGGGGACAACGACGTCATGCTCCGCCTGCGCGCGATCCGGAACGCGGCGGTCGAGTCCGCCGCTGCCGCCCACGAGACCACGCTGGAGACGGTCGGATGAACGTCGAGCTGACCCGACAGGTGCGCGAGCTGCGCGAGACGGTCGCCCGCCTGCACGCCGAGTTGACCCGCTACGGCCTGGTGGCCTGGACGGCCGGCAACATCTCCGCGCGGGTCCCCGGTCAGAAGCTGATGGTGATCAAGCCCAGCGGCGTCGGCTACGACGACCTCTCGGCCGAGACCATGGTGGTCTGCGATCTCGACGGGGTCCTGGTCGAGGGCGACCTCGCGCCGTCCAGCGACACGGCCGCCCACGCCTACGTCTACCGGGCCATGCCGGAGGTCGGCGGGGTGGTGCACACCCACAGCTCGTACGCCACCGCCTGGGCGGCCCGTGGGGAGCCGATCCCCTGCCAGTTGACGGCGCAGGCCGACGAGTTCGGCGGGGAGATCCCGGTGGGCCCGTTCGCGCTGATCGGTGGCGACGACATCGGCAAGGGCATCGTCACCACGCTCGCCGGGCACCGCTCACCCGCGGTGCTGATGCGCAACCACGGCGTGTTCACCATCGGCCGCGACGCCCGCGCGGCCGTCAAGGCCGCGGTCATGTGCGAGGACGTCGCCCGTACCGCGCACCTGGCTCGTGCACTCGGCGCGCCGGCGCCGATCGCGCAGGCCGACATCGATGCGCTCTACCACCGCTACCAGAACGTCTACGGCCAACCACACCCAGCCAAGGAGACCCGATGAGAAAGATGCGATCGCCCTCCGCTCCGTGGCGCGCCGCCGCGCTCCTCGCCACCGTGCTGCTCGTCAGCAGCGCGACGGCCTGCGGCAACAGCGACACCGGCGGGTCCGCCGCCGACGACGGCAAGCTCACGCTCGGCTTCTCCCAGGTCGGTGCGGAGAGCGGCTGGCGTACCGCGAACACCATCTCGATCAAGGATTCCGCCGCCGCCGCGGGCATCGAGTTGAAGTTCGACGACGCACAGCAGAAGCAGGAGAACCAGATCAAGGCGATCCGCAACTTCATCCAGCAGAAGGTCGACGTGATCGCCTTCTCGCCGGTGGTGGAGTCCGGATGGGACACCGTGCTCAAGGAGGCCAAGGACGCCGGCATTCCGGTCATCCTGACCGACCGCTCGGTCGACTCGGCCGACAAGTCGCTCTACAAGACCTTCCTCGGCTCGGACTTCGTGAAGGAGGGCCGCCTGTCCGGGGAGTGGCTGATCGCGAACGCCAAGACCACCTCCGGGCCGGTGAACATCGTCGAGTTGCAGGGCACCACCGGTTCGGCTCCGGCCAACGACCGCAAGAAGGGCTTCGCCGAGGCGATCGCCGCCAACCCCAACCTGAAGATCGTCGCCTCCCAGTCGGGCGACTTCACCCGGGCCGGCGGTAAGCAGGTCATGGAGCAGTTCCTCAAGGCCAACACGAAGATCGACGTCCTGTTCGCGCACAACGACGACATGGGCCTGGGCGCCCTCGAGGCGATCACCGCCGCCGGCAAGGTGCCCGGCAAGGACATCACCATCATCACGGTCGACGCCGTCAAGGACGGCATGCAGGCCCTCGCCGACGGCAAGTTCAACTTCATCGCCGAGTGCAGCCCGCTGCTCGGCCCACAGCTGATGGACCTGGCCAAGAAGGTCGACGCCGGCCAGGAGGTGCCGGCCCGGATCGAGACCGAGGAGACCACCTTCACGCAGGCGCAGGCCAAGGAGGCACTGCCCAACCGCAAGTACTGACCGACGCCGGGGTCGCCGCGCTCGCGTGGCGGCCCCGTCGCGCCGCCGATAATCCAGAAGAGGTCTGGTGGGATGACGGATAGTCGTCCGGTCCTGACGATGACCGGGATCAGCAAGTCCTTCCCCGGGGTGCGGGCACTCGACAACGTCGACTTCCGGCTCTTCCCCGGCGAGGTGCACGCCCTGATGGGCGAGAACGGCGCCGGCAAGTCGACCCTGATCAAGGTGTTGACCGGCGTCTACGACACCGACGAGGGCGCGGTCACCCTCGATGGTGCGCAGGTGGCCTTCAGCGGGCCGATGCAGGCGACCGCGGCCGGGGTGAGCACCGTCTACCAGGAGGTCAACCTCTGCGCCAACCTCTCGGTGGCGGAGAACATCTTCATCGGGCGTGAGCCCCGTCGACTCGGCGCCGTCCGCTGGGGCGAGGTCCGCCGCCGCGCCCGCGCGCTGCTGTCCCGCCTCGACCTCGACCTCGACGTCAGCGCGCCGCTCGGGACGTACTCCCTGGCCGTTCAGCAGATGGTCGCCATCGCCCGCGCGATCGACATCCGGGCCCAGGTGCTGATCCTGGACGAGCCGACCTCCAGCCTCGACGCCGGCGAGGTCGCGCAGCTGTTCCGGATCATGGGCAACCTGCGCGACGAGGGCATCGCGATCCTGTTCGTGACCCACTTCCTGGACCAGGCGTACGGCATCGCCGACCGGATCACCGTGCTGCGCAACGGCCGGCTGGTCGGCGAGTACCCGACCGTCGAACTGCCCCAGCTCACCCTCGTCGAGAAGATGATCGGCAAGGAACTCGACGTGCTCGAGGGCATCGAGGAGCACTCCCGGCGGGACGTGGCCGCACGGGAGGAGGGGACACCGCTCGTGGCGGCGTCCGGCCTCGGCCGAACGGGAGCCGTCGAGCCGTTCAGCCTCACCATCCACGCCGGGGAGGTGGTCGGCCTGGCCGGTCTGCTGGGCTCCGGGCGTACCGAGGTGGCCCGGCTCCTGTTCGGTGCGGACCGGGCGGACCGCGGGCAGGTCGCGGTGGACGGCGAGTCGAGTGGCCTGCGTACCCCCGCGCAGGCCATCGACCACGGCATCGGCTTCTGCTCGGAGGACCGCCGTGCCGAGGGCATCGTCGCCGACCTGTCGGTCCGCGAGAACATGATCCTCGCCATGCAGGCCGCCCGGGGCTGGCTTCGACCCATTCCGCGCCGCCGCCAGGACGAGCTGGTCGAGAGGTACGTCAAGGCCCTGAGCATCCGGCCCGCCGACCCGGACGTGCCGGTCCGCAACCTCTCCGGTGGCAACCAACAGAAGGTGCTCCTGGCCCGGTGGCTGATCACCGAGCCACGGCTGCTGATCCTCGACGAACCCACCCGGGGCATCGACATCGGCGCGAAGACCGAGATCCAGAGGCTCGTGACGCAACTGTCCGACGGCGGCACGGCCGTGTTGTTCATCTCCGCCGAGCTGGAGGAGGTGCTCCGGCTCAGCCACAAGGTGGCCGTGATGCGGGACCGGCAGATGGTCGCGCAACTCGCCAACGACGACGGCTTCGACGCCGATCGCGTCATGCAGACCATCGCGAGCGGATCCCACCGGGAGGAGGCAGACCGATGAACGCCACGCTGGGCCGTTACCGGGCGATGACCGGTCACCGACTGTTCTGGCCCGTCGCCGTCCTCGTGATCATGTTCGCCGCGAACACGATCTACCGACCGGGGTTCCTGTCCGTCGAGGTCAAGGACGGGCACCTGTACGGCACCCCGATCGACATCCTGCGGCTGAGCGCTCCGCTGATCCTGGTGGCGCTGGGCATGACGGTCGTCATCTCGACCGGGGGCATCGACCTGTCGGTCGGCTCGGTCTGCGCGATCAGCGGCGCGACGGCCTGCCTCTACATCAGCCAACAGCCCGACCAGAACAGCCTCTCCGTGGTGCTGACCGCGCTGGCCATGGCGCTCGGGGTCGCGCTCGTGCTCGGTGCCTGGAACGGGGTGCTGGTCGCGGTCATCGGCATCCAGCCGATCATCGCCACGCTGATCCTGATGGTGGCCGGGCGCGGGCTCGCGCAGCTCATCACCGAGGGGCAGATCATCACGATCAACTCCGGGCCGTACCGGGCGATCGGGCTGGGCCACATCCTGACCCTGCCACTGGCCATCCTCATCGCGCTGGTGGCGGCGTTGCTCGTCGCCGCGTTCACCCGCCGTACCGCGCTCGGAATGATCATCGAGTCGGTCGGTGGCAACGCCGAGGCCAGCCGGTTGGCCGGCATCCGCTCCGGCCGGGTCATCTTCCTCGCGTACGTGCTCAGCGCCGGCTGCGCCGCGATCGCCGGCTTCATGATGACGGCCAACGTCTCCAGTGCCGACGGCAACGCCGCGGGTCTCTGGGTGGAACTCGACGCCATCCTCGCGGTCGTCATCGGCGGCACGTCCCTCGCGGGCGGTCGGTTCTTCCTCAGCGGCACCGTCCTCGGCGCGCTGATCATCCAGACCCTCACCACCACGGTGTACGCCATGAACATCTCGCCGCAGACCTCGCTGCTGTTCAAAGCGGTCGTCGTCATCGCCGTCTGCCTCGTCCAGGCGCCCGCCTTCCGCGCCCGGTTCAGCCGCCGCCGGACCGGTGCCCCGCCGCCCACCACCGTCCCCGACCAGCCGAAGGAGCAGGTGCCGGCATGACCACTGGATCGCTCACCGCCGGTCGTCGGTGGACGGCCCGGCTGCCGAGGCGGCAGGTGCCGGTCCTGGCCACGCTCGCCCTGTTGCTGGTCATGTACGGCATCGGCGTCTCGCAGTACCGGGCGTTCTCCAACGTGCAGGTCATCTTCAACGTCTTCATCGACAACGGCTTCCTGCTCGTCGTCGCGGTGGGGATGACCTTCGTGATCCTCACCGGCGGCATCGACCTGTCGGTCGGATCCGTCGTCGCCATGACGGCGATGGTGTCGGCGGCCCTGTTGCAGCAGGGCCTCCCGGCGGCGCTGGTGCTGGTCATCGCCCTGGCCATCGGCCCGACACTCGGCCTGCTGATGGGCTGCGCCATCCACTTCTTCGAGATCCAACCGTTCATCGTCACGCTCGCCGGGATGTTCTTCGCCCGCGGCATGTGCACGTTCATCTCCGGCTCGTCCATCCCGATCACCGACGGGTTCTGGACGCGCATGTCGCAGGAGCGGATCGGCGACCCCCGGGGCAACTTCGTCTCGATCAGCGTGCTCATCGCCTTCGTCGTGGTCGTCGTCGCGGCGTACACGCTCGCCTACACCCGACTCGGGCGCAACGTGTACGCCATCGGCGGCAACTCGCAGTCGGCGCTGCTGATGGGCCTGCCGGTGGGGCGTACCCGGATCGCCGTCTACACGATCAGTGGCCTGTGCTCCGCGATCGGCGGAATCCTGTTGTCCTTCTACACCCTCTCCGGTGCGCCACTGATCGGCGTCGGCATGGAGTTGGACGTCATCGCGGCCGTCGTCATCGGCGGCACGGTGCTCACCGGCGGCTCGGGCTACGTCTTCGGCACGGTGCTCGGCGTGCTGGTCCTGGGTGTGATCCAGACCCTCATCACCTTCGACGGGAGCCTCAACTCCTGGTGGACCAAGATCGTTATCGGCGGCCTGCTCTTCGCGTTCATCCTCCTGCAGCGCCTCATCGGAATCCGCTACAAGTGACCGCCCCTCTCGCGGAAGGCAACTCCATGGCACCACGCACCGAACCCGAGATCTGGTTCCTCACCGGCAGCCAGGGCATGTACGGCGAGGAGACTCTCCGGCAGGTCGCCGAGCAGTCCCGGCTGATCGCGGCCGCGCTCGACGACGCGCCGCAGATCCCCGCGCGGGTGGTCTGGAAGCCGGTCCTGACCAGCAGCGGCGAGATCCTCCAGGTCTGCCGGGACGCCGCCGCGCAGGGCGCCATCGGGGTCATCGCGTGGATGCACACCTTCTCCCCGGCGAAGATGTGGATCGCCGGCCTGGACGCTCTGCGCACGCCGCTGCTGCACCTGCACACCCAGGCCAACGTGCTGCTGCCGTGGGACGAGATCGACATGGACTTCATGAACCTCAACCAGGCCGCCCACGGCGACCGCGAGTTCGGGTTCATCCAGACCCGGCTCAACGTGGCCCGCAAGACCGTCGCCGGGCACGTCAGCGACCCCAGGGTGACCGCCCGCGTCGGTGCGTGGGCTCGCGCGGCACGCGGCTGGTCGGCGATGCGGTCGCTGCGCCTGGCCCGCTTCGGCGACAACATGCGCGACGTCGCCGTGACCGAGGGCGACAAGGTCGAGGCCGAGCTGCGCTTCGGCGTCTCGGTCAACACCTACGGCGTCAACGACCTGGTCCAGGTGGTCGGTGAGGTCACCGACGCGCAGGTGGACGACCTGGTCAAGGAGTACGACGACACCTACCGGATCGTCGCCGAGCTGCGGCCGGGGGGTGCGCGGCACGACTCGCTGCGGTACGCGGCCCGCCTGGAGGTCGGCCTACGCGCCTTCCTGGACGCCGGCGGGTTCCGCGCTTTCACCACGAACTTCGAGGATCTCGGTGGCCTGCGGCAGCTCCCCGGCATCGCCGTGCAGCGCCTGATGGCGGACGGCTACGGCTTCGGCGGCGAGGGCGACTGGAAGACCTCCGTCCTGGTCCGGACGCTGAAGGCGATGGCCGTCGGTGTCGACGGCGGCACGTCCTTCATGGAGGACTACACCTACGACCTCACTCCGGGCGAGGAGGTGGTGCTCGGGGCCCACATGCTCGAGGTCTGCCCGACGATCGCGGCGGACGTGCCGACCGCGGAGATCCACCCGTTGAGCATCGGTGGACGGGAGGATCCGGTGCGGCTCGTGTTCGACGCCGCACCCGGTCCGGCGGTGGTGCTCGGGCTGGCGGACATGGGCGAGCGGTTCCGGCTGGTGGCCAACGAGGTCGAGGTGGTGTCCCCACCGCAACCGCTGCGCCGGCTGCCGGTGGCCCGCGCGGTCTGGCGTCCGCGCCCGCACCTGCCCGGCTCGGCCGAGGCGTGGATCACCGCGGGGGCGCCGCACCACACCGTCCTTTCGCAGGCGGTGGGGGTAGAGGAGTTGCACGACCTCGCCGAGATGAGCCGTACCGAACTCGTCGTCATCGACGCCGAAACCGAGCCCCGCCGCTTCGCCAACGAGATCCGTTGGAACCAGGCCTACTACCGGCTCGCCCGCGGCTTCTGAGCATGCCCGGTGGCGGTGTGGCCACGCGTCGTGCCGGCCCGGCCGCGCGCCGGTCCCGGGCATCGGCTGGCGTAGACTGTCGGCCATCCAGCGCTGGTCAGCGGCGGGTCAGCACCGGCGCGGTGGTGGAGCGGGGAGAGCGGCCGGCCGCTCCAGCCGGCGTCGACGGACCGCGGCTTCGGGTACGTGGGCGGGGGGAGTGACATGGCCGTGCACGGCCCTGCGATGACGGATGTCGCCCGTCTGGCCGGTGTCTCCCACCAGACGGTGTCGCGGGTGCTCAACGGGCACCCCAACGTCCGTGAGCAGACCCGGTTGCGGGTGCGCGCGGCGATCGCGGAGCTCGGCTACCGGCCCAACGGAGCGGCGCGCGCGCTGGTGACCGGCCGATCGCAGGTCATCGGAGTGGTCGCGCAGAACACGACGCTGTACGGTCCGGCGTCCCTGCTGGCCGCGTTGGAGCAGACCGCCGCCGCGGAGGGTTTCGCGGTCAGCGTCGGCAGCGTGCGGGACCTCGACCACCGGTCGATCTCGGCCGCGGTCGAGCGGCACCTGTCGCACCGGGTCGCCGGCATCGTCGTCATCGCGCCGGTCGAGTCCGCCGGTGAGGCGCTGGAGCACCTGCCGAAGGACGTCCCGCTGGTCACCGTCGACGGTGATCCGCGCCGTCCGGTGCCGCTGGTGACGGTCGATCAGGTGGCCGGCGCGCGGGCGGCGACGCAGCACCTTCTCGACGCGGGGCACCGCACGGTGTGGCACGTGTCGGGGCCGTCGGACTGGTTCGACAGCGCCGGTCGGATCGAGGGCTGGCGGGACGCGCTGGTGGCCGCGGGGGCGGAGATCCCACCGCTGATGCCGGGGGACTGGTCCGCGGCCTCGGGATACCGGTGTGGGCAGATGCTCGCGCGGATGCCCGAGGTGACCGCGATCTTCACCGCCAACGACCATCTCGCGCTCGGCGTGCTGCGGGCGTTGCACGAGTTCGGTCGGCGCGTGCCGGCCGACATCAGCGTGGTCGGCTTCGACGACGTGCCGGAGGCGGCATACTTCATCCCGCCGTTGACCACCGTCCGGCCGGACTTCGACGCGGTGGCGCGAGCCAGCCTCCAACTGCTCCTGACGCAGATCGAGTCGGGCACCGGTGAGGCGTTGCGCCAGACCATCGCACCGACCCTGGTCTCCCGTGACAGCGTCGCCGCACCGCCCCAGCACTGAGCCCGCGCACCGCCGCACGCCTTCGCAGAGCGCGCGCCGCCGCACGCCTTCGCAGAGCGCGCGCGTCTCCCGCCTTCGCGGATCGCGCTCGATCCAGGATGTAGTGGCCTGCGGCGGCCTTGAGGCCACTGCATCCTGGATCGAGCACGATCACCACCGCGTCCGTCCTGAGCGGACGGATTGGGAGCGCTTCCGTTACGAGACCGTGACACCGGTATTTCCGGAAGAGTGTTGACGGGTGGCTATGTGAGCGCTAACACTACCCGAACGGTGACAGTTGGCCCCGGCGGTCGGCGGGGGAGTCCGGAGAGGAGAAGCCTGTGGGCAGGAGATTTCTGGTTGCTCTCGGCGGCGCGGTGTTGGCGCTGAGCCTGGCGGCGTGCAGTGGCGAGGGTGCGGGCGGCGGTGGTGACACGAGTGACAAGAAGCCCGGCGACCTGACCATCGGCGTCGCGATGCCGACCCAGACCTCGGAGCGGTGGATCGCCGACGGCAAGGCCGTCAAGGAGAAGCTGGAAGCCAAGGGCTACAAGGTCGACCTGCAGTACGCGGGCGACGACATCCCCACCCAGTCGCAGCAGGTCGACCAGATGATCACCCAGGGCGCGGACGTCCTGATCATCGCGGCGATCGACGGCACGGCGCTCAGTGGTCAGTTGCAGGCCGCCGCGGACGCGAAGATCCCGGTCATCGCGTACGACCGGCTGATCCGCGGCAGCAAGAACGTCGACTTCTATGTCAGCTTCGACAACTACAAGGTCGGCGTCGCCCAGGGCACCGGCCTGCTGGTCGGCCTCGGCCTGCTGAACAAGGACGGCTCGAAGGGCACCGCGAAGGGTCCGTTCAACGTCGAGCTCTTCGCCGGGTCGTTGGACGACAACAACACCCAGTACTTCTTCGGCGGTGCCATGGACACGCTGAAGCCCTTCATCGACGCCGGCACCCTGAAGGTGAAGTCGCGGCAGACCAACATCGAGCAGGTGGCGACCCTGCGGTGGCAGCAGGAGACCGCGCAGAAGCGGATGGAGGACCTGCTCACCTCCAGCTACAACGACGGCTCGAAGGTCGACGGGGTCCTGTCGCCGTACGACGGCATCTCCCGGGGCATCATCACCGCGCTGCAGAACGCCGGCTACGGCAAGGCGGGTAAGAAGCTCCCGGCGGTGACCGGCCAGGACGCCGAGATCGCCTCGGTCAAACTGATCAACGATGGCGTGCAGACCTGCACCGTCTTCAAGGACACCCGCCTGCTGGCCGAGCAGGCCGTGAACGCGTCCGAGGCGTTCCTGCAGGACAAGCAGCCACAGGCCAACGACACGCAGACGTACAACAACGGGGTGAAGGTCGTCCCGGCGTACCTGCTGCCGATCGTGACGGTCTACAAGGACGACATCAAGACCGCCCTGATCGACTCCGGTTACTGGACGGCCGAAGAGGTCGCCGCCGGTCAGGCCAAGAACTGACCCGCCTGCCGGGCTCGGCGGTCGCCGCCGAGCCCGGCACCCTGGCGTACCCGCGTCCGGACCTGACGATGAGGACTGTGACCATGGACGACACCATCCTCGAGATGCGTCGCATCACCAAGACCTTCCCCGGGGTGACCGCGCTGGAGGATGTCACCCTCGCGGTGCGCCGGGGTGAGATCCACGCCATCTGCGGCGAGAACGGCGCCGGCAAGTCCACCCTGATGAAGGTGCTCTCCGGCGTACACCCCTCCGGCTCGTACCACGGTGAGATCCTGTTCGACGGCGAGCCGATGCAGTTCCGTGGCATCCGTGACAGCGAGGCCAACGGCATCGTCATCATCCACCAGGAACTCGCGCTGGTGCCGTACCTGTCGATCGCCGAGAACATCTTCCTCGGCAACGAACGCCGGGGCCGCAGCGGGCTGATCGACTGGAACCGGGCCAACGCCGACGCGGCGGAGCTGCTCGCCTCGGTCGGGCTGGCCGAGAACCCGGTCACCCCGGTCATCCAGCTCGGCGTGGGCAAGCAGCAGCTGGTGGAGATCGCCAAGGCGCTGTCCAAGAAGGTGCGCCTGCTCATCCTGGACGAGCCGACCGCCGCACTCAACGACGTCGACTCGGCTCACCTGCTCGACCTGCTGCGTCAGCTCAAGAGCCGGGGCATCACCTGCATCATGATCTCCCACAAACTCAACGAGATCACCGCGATCGCCGACTCGACCACGGTCCTTCGGGACGGCCGTACGGTGGAGACCCTCGACATGAGCTCGGACGACGCGACCCAGCAGCGGATCATCCGGGGCATGGTCGGGCGGGACCTGGACAGCTTCTATCCGGACCGGGTGTCGTCCCCCGGCGAGGAGGTCCTCCGGATCGAGGACTGGACGGTCCGGCACCCGATCCAGGACCGGATGGTGGTCGAGGGCGTCGGCCTGTCGGTACGGGCCGGTGAGGTCGTCGGCATCGCGGGGCTCATGGGTGCGGGTCGGACCGAGCTGGCGATGAGTGTGTTCGGCCGGTCGTACGGCCGGGACATCACCGGCCGGTTGCTCGTGCACGGTCGGGAGGTGAACGCACGCACGGTGGCCGAGGCGATCGACAACGGCATCGCGTACGTCACCGAGGACCGCAAGCGGTACGGGCTGAACCTCATCGACGACGTCCGCCGGAACGTCTCGGCCGCCGCGCTGGACCGGTTGTCCCGACTGGGCTGGGTGAACGGCAACGAGGAGATCAAGGTCGCCGAGGCGAGCCGACGGGAGCTGAACATCAAGGCGCCCAGCGTCATGGCGGTGGTCGGCAAGCTCTCCGGCGGCAACCAGCAGAAGGTCGTGCTGTCGAAGTGGCTGTACACCGACCCGGACGTGCTGATCCTGGACGAACCGACGCGCGGGATCGACGTCGGCGCGAAGTACGAGATCTACACGATCATCAATCGGCTGGTGGCGGACGGTAAGGCGGTGATCGTCATCTCCTCCGAGCTGCCGGAGCTGCTCGGGATGTGCGACCGCATCTACACCCTCGCCGCCGGCCGGATCACCGGTGACGTGGCGGTGGGCGAGGCGACCCAGGAGAGCCTCATGGCGCTGATGACCAAGGACAAGGAGCTCGTCGGATGACCAGCATCAAGACCCCCTCGACGGAGCGCCGGACGCCCCCGGACAGCGCGCCGGCCGCCGCCCTGCACACCGGGACGAGCGATCTGCGGGCCCTGGTGTTGAACAATCTGCGGCAGAGCGGCATCTACGTCGCCCTGGTCGTCATCGTGGCGCTCTTCGCGATCCTGACCGACGGGGTGTCGCTGAGCCCTGGAAACATCACCAACATCGTCCTGCAGTACTCGTACATCCTGGTGCTCGCGATCGGCATGGTCGTCCTGATCATCGGTGGGCACATCGACCTGTCGGTGGGCTCGGTGGTCGCGCTGACCGGGGCGGTCTCCGCGGTCCTGGTGATCCAGCAGGGCTACCCGTGGTGGGTCGGCATCCTGGCCGCGCTCGCCGTCGGCGTGGCGGTGGGCGCCTGGCACGGCTTCTGGGTGGCGTACGCCGGGATTCCGGCCTTCATCGTGACGCTGGCCGGGATGCTGCTGTTCCGGGGCCTCACCCTGCGGGTGCTGGACAACATCTCGCTGTCGCCGTTCCCGGCCGAATACCAGCGTGTCGCCGCGGGGTTCCTCAACGGGCTGCTGGGCGGGCAGGGCTTCGACGCCTTCACGCTGCTCATCGGCGCGGTCGCCGTGGCCGGGTACGCGGTGAGCGTCTTCCGCACCCGCGTCGCGCGTATCCGGTACCAGCAGCCCGTCGAGTCGTTCCCGCTGTTCGTCGCGCGGGTCGTCATGGTCGGCGCGGTCATCATGTACTTCGCCTGGCAGTTGGCGCACGCCCGGGGGCTCCCGATCGTGCTGATCGTGCTCGCGGTCCTCGTCCTGGTCTACGGCCTGCTCACCCGGCGTACCGTCTTCGGTCGCCAGGTCTACGCGATCGGTGGCAACCTCTCGGCGGCGGCGCTGTCCGGGGTGAAGGTCCGCACCGTCAACTTCTGGATGTTCGTCAACATGGGCCTGCTGGCGGCCGTGGCCGGCGTCATCTACTCGTCGCGGTCCAACGGGGCCCAGCCCGCCGCCGGCAACATGTTCGAGCTGGACGCGATCGCCGCGGCCTTCATCGGTGGCGCGGCGGTCACCGGCGGGGTGGGCACCGTGGTGGGCGCGATGGTCGGCGGCCTGATCATGGCGGTCATGAGCAACGGCATGCAGTTGATGGGCGTCGACCAGTCGATGCAGTCGGTGGTGAAGGGGCTCGTCCTGCTCGTCGCCGTGGCCTTCGACGTCTACAACAAGCGACGTGCCGGCACGAGCCGCTGAAGATCGGTCAGCAGGCGGGCAGGTGACCGGGCCAATTCGGTCACCTGCCCGCGTCGTCGAATCGCTCAATGTCAGGTCGTAACGCCAGAACGCGTGCCCGATCCGGGCACAACCCGGGCAGTGGTGCGGCGACTGTGAGTCTCGCCACATCGATGTGCCGGTGCTAGACAGGAGGCAGACGCAACGGTGCCAGCCGAGGAGGTGCGGGATGCAGGCTCAGCAGCGCCGGCATCGAATCCTGGAGCTGGTCCGCGCCGAGGGCCAGGTGCTGGTCGCGAAGCTGGCCGTCGAGTTGGCGGCGGCCCCGGAGACCATTCGCCGGGACCTGCGCGTCCTTGAGGAACACGGGCTCGTGCGGCGTACCCACGGCGGTGCGTACCCGGTGGAGAGCGCGGGCTTCGAGAGCAGCCTGGCGGCCCGTACGACCCGGCGGGTGCACGACAAACGTCGGATCGCCGGTGCCGCCGTCGCTCTGCTTCAGGACGCCGAGACGGTGTTCATCGACGAGGGCTTCACCCCGCAGTTGATCGCCGAGGCGCTTCCCCGGGACCGTCGGTTGACCGTGATCACCGCGTCGCTGATCACTGCCGCCGGCCTGGCCACCGCCCCGATGATGACCGTCCTGGTGCTCGGCGGCAGGGTTCGTGGCCGGACGCTCGCCACGGTGGACCACTGGGCCGGCGACATGCTGGCCGGCTTCGTCATCGATCTGGCCTTCGTCGGCGCGAACGGGATCAGTCGCGACCACGGCCTGACCACACCCGATCCCGCCGTGGCCCACGTCAAGTCCCGGGCCATGCGGGCCGCCCGGCGCAGGGTCTTCGTGGGCCTGCACACCAAGTTCGGCGCGAACAGTTTCTGCCGCTTCGCGGACATCGCCGACCTGGAAGCCATCGTCACCGACGCGCACCTCGGTGCCGCCGAGGCGCACCGCTACTCCGTGCTGGGGCCGCAGGTCATCCGGGTCTGACTCCGGCACCCACCGCCACACCACCATCACCCGACTGCCATCTGGGAGGTTCGTTGTGCCTCATCGTGCCCATCGCGTCGCCATCGCCGTCCTGGCGGCCACGTCCACCGTCCTGGCAGCCGCCGGCTGCAGCGGGGCCGGCGGTGGTGGCGGGTCCGGCGGCGGAAAGACGATCAACGTGCTCATGGTCAACAACCCGCAGATGCTGGACATCCAGAAGCTGACGGCGGACAACTTCACCAAGCAGACCGGCATCACGGTCAACTACACGGTGCTGCCGGAGAACGACGTCCGCGACAAGATCAGTCAGGAGTTCTCCAGCCAGGCCGGCCAGTACGACGTCGCCACCATCAGCAACTTCGAGGTGCCGTTCTATGCCAAGAACGGCTGGTTGACCCCGTTGGACGAGCACGTCGCCAAGGACAGCGCGTTCAACCAGGCCGACATCCTGAAGCCGATGACCACCTCCCTGACGGCGGCCGACGGCAAGCTGTACGCGGAGCCGTTCTATGGCGAGTCCTCGTTCCTCATGTACCGCAAGGACGTCTTCGCCGCCAAGGGCCTGACCATGCCGGAGAAGCCGACCTGGCAGCAGGTCGCCGACCTGGCCGCCAAGGCCGACGGGGCGCAGCCCGGCATGAAGGGCATCTGCCTGCGCGGGCAACCCGGCTGGGGCCAGCTCTTCGCGCCGCTGACCACGGTGGTGAACACCTTCGGTGGCACCTGGTTCACCAAGGACTGGCAGGCACAGGTGAACTCGCCGGAGTTCACCCGGGCCACCAACTTCTATGTGGACCTCGTCCGCAAGCACGGCGAGGCCGGCGCGCCGCAGGCCGGCTTCACCGAGTGCCTGAACAACTTCGTCCAGGGCAAGGTCGCCATGTGGTACGACGCGACCTCCGCGGCCGGCTCCATCGAGGCCAGTGGCTCACCGGTCGCCGGCAAGGCCGGCTACGCCCTGGCTCCGGTCGACAGGACGCCCAGCTCCGGTTGGCTCTACACCTGGGCCTGGGGCATCCAGAAGGCCAGTAAGAACGCGGACAACGCGTGGAAGTTCATCTCCTGGGCGTCCAGCTCCGAGTACGAGAAGTTGGTCGGCAGCCAGCTCGGCTGGGCCAAGGTGCCGGACGGCAAGCGCGCGTCGTTGTACGCCAACCCCCAGTACCAGCAGGCGGCGGCCGCGTTCTACCGGGTGACCGAGCAGGCCATCACCACCGCCGACCCGGGCAATCCCGGCGTGCAGGCCCGACCGGCGCCCGGCATCCAGTTCGTCGGCATACCGGAGTTCACCGACCTCGGCACGCAGGTCTCGCAGGGCGTCAGTTCGGCCATCGCCGGCCGTACCTCGGTCAACCAGGCGCTCGCCGACGGGCAGCGGCTGGCCGAGCAGGTCGCCGAGAAGTACCGCGGCAAGTGACCCCGTCGGTGGTGCCGGTCCCGCCGGGCGGAGCCGGCACCACCGCAGAAGTGGAGGCAGCGATGAGCGCTGTTGACCTACGTGCCGCGGCCGCGACCGGGACCGCACCGGCCCGCGGCCCGTCCGACGGGCGGCGGCAGTGGCAGCGGCAGCAGTGGATCCGCCGGGCACCGCTGATGCCGGCCCTGATCTTCACGATCGTGGTGACCCAGTTGCCGTTCGTGGCGACGCTGGTCATCTCGTTTCTGAACTGGAACTCGCTCTATCCCGACGAGCGGCGGTTCACCGGCCTGGACAACTACGCGGCGGTCGCCTCGGACCGGGTGCTGCGCGGCTCGGTGGTGACCACCATCCTGCTCACCGTCCTGGTTGTGATCATCAGCCTGGTGATCGGGCTGGGGCTGGCCCTGCTGCTGGACCGCTCCTTCCCGGGGCGTGGCGTCGTCCGGACCCTGATGATCGCCCCGTTCCTGGTGGTGCCGGTCGCCGCGGCGCTGCTGTGGAAACACGCGCTCTACAACCCGGAGTACGGCCTGTTCAACGGGATGCTCGCGGTCGTCGCGAACTGGTTCGGGGTGACCGCGCCGCAGCCGGACTGGATCTCGAACTTCCCGCTGCCGGCGGTGGTCGCCGCGCTGGTCTGGCAGTGGACGCCGTTCATGATGCTGATCCTGCTGGCCGGGTTGCAGAGCCGACCGCTGGACGCGCTGGAGGCGGCGCGGGTCGACGGTGCCGGGGCCTGGCAGGTCTTCCGCTACGTGACTCTGCCGCACCTGCGCCGCTACCTCGAACTGGGCGCGCTGCTCGGCTCGATCTACATCGTGCAGAACTTCGACGCCGTCTTCACGATCACCTCGGGTGGTCTCGGCACCGCCAACCTGCCGTACACCATCTACACCACCTTCTACCAGGCACACGACTACGGCCGCGCCTCGGCGGCAGGGGTGGTCGTGGTGCTCGGCTCGATCATCATCGCCACGTTCGCGTTGCGGGTGGTGCTGTCCCTGTTCCGGGAGGAGACGAAGCGATGACTGCCCCCGCTGTCGCCGTCCGACGACCACGCAGCCGCGGTGGAGCGCTGCTCGGCCTGCTCGCCTGGCTGCTCGGCCTGCTGTTCTTCGCACCGGTCGGCTGGATGGTGCTGACCTCGCTGCACAGCGAGACGGACGCGGCCCGTAACCCGCCCGCGTTCACCGCGTCGCTGACGCTCGACGGGTACCGAAACTTCTTCGGCGCCTCCAGCGGCGCCAGCCCCTGGCCGCCGATGCTCAACTCGGTCACCGCCAGCGTCGTGTCGACGCTGATCGTGCTCGCACTGGCCATTCCGGCGGCGTACGCGCTCGCGGTGAAGCCGGTCCGCAAGTGGACGGATGTGCTGTTCTTCTTCCTGTCCACCAAGATGCTGCCGGTGGTCGCCGCGCTGCTGCCGATCTACCTGATTGCCCAGACGGCCGGCCTGCTGGACAACATCTGGTTGCTGGTCATCCTGTACACCTCGATGAACCTGCCGATCGCGGTCTGGATGATGCGGTCGTTCCTGGCCGAGGTGCCGGTCGAGATCCTGGAGGCCGCCGCGCTCGACGGCGCCCGGCTGCCCGCCATCCTGCGGCGGGTCATCCTGCCGGTCACCGCCCCCGGGATCGCCGCGACGGCGCTGATCTGCTTCATCTTCAGCTGGAACGAGATGCTGTTCGCCCGGGTACTGACCGGCGTCGTGGCCGGCACCGCACCGGTCTTCCTCACCAGCTTCGTCACCAGCCAGGGCCTCTTCCTCGCCCAGGTGTGCGCCGCCGCGACCGCCATCTCACTGCCGGTGCTCGCGGCGGGGTTCGCCGCTCAGGACAAACTCGTGCAGGGACTGTCGTTGGGAGCCGTCAAGTGAGAGCTGCAGTGATCACCGCGCCGGGCAAGGTCGAGGTCACCACCGTCGAGGATCCCACCCCGGGTCGCCGTGAGGTGGTGGTACGTGTCGCCGCGTGCGGACTCTGCGGCACCGACCTGCACATCCTGCAGGGTGAGTTCGCGCCCACCCTGCCGGTCGTGCCCGGGCACGAGTTCGCCGGCGAGGTGGCGGCGGTCGGCACCGACGTCACCGAGCTGGCGGTGGGGGACCGGGTCGCGGTCGACCCCTCGCTGTACTGCCACGAGTGCCACTACTGCCGACTCGGCCGCAGCAACCTCTGCGAGCGCTGGGCCGCCATCGGGGTGACGGTCGCGGGCGGTGCCGCCGAGTACGCGGTCGCGCCGGTCGCCAACTGTGTACGGCTGCCCGAGCACGTCCGCACCGAGGACGCCGCCCTGATCGAGCCGCTGTCCTGCGCGGTGCGTGGCTACGACGTGCTGCGCTCCCAGCTCGGCGCACACGTGCTCATCTACGGCTCCGGCACGATGGGGCTGATGATGCTCCAACTCGCCAAGCGCACCGGTGCGGCCAGCGTCGACGTGCTGGACATCAACCCGGAGCGCCTGACGACCGCCCGTACCCTCGGTGTCTCCCGTACCGCAGCCAGCGCGGACGAGCTGGACGAGCCGCGCGGCTGGGATCTCGTGGTCGACGCGACCGGGAACGCCGTCGCGATCCAGGACGGCCTCGGCCGGGTCGGCAAGGGTGGCACGTTCCTGCAGTTCGGTGTCGCCGACTATGCCGCCCGCGCGGTCATCGAGCCGTACCGGATCTACAACCAGGAGATCACCATCACCGGCTCGATGGCCGTCCTGCACAGCTTCGAGCGCGCGGCGGATCTGTTCGCGCAGGGCGTGCTCGACCCGGAGGTCTTCATCAGTGACCGGCTGAGCCTGGATCGCTATCCCGAGGCGCTGGACCGCTTCGCCGCCGGCTCCGGACGCAAGATCCAGGTCCGCCCGTAGGGACGGTCCGCCTCCCCGAGGGCAGGGGAGGCGGACCGTCCGCGGCGCAGTGGATCAGTGGCAGTTGCCGGTGCCGCTGTCGTTGTAGGTCTGGCCGGCGACCGGCACGAACTGCCAGTCGTAGGTGTTGGCGTGCAGGGTGAACTTCAGGACCCCGAACGCCGAGTTGTTGCGCGCCTCGCTGTTCGGCTGGATGGTGCCGAAGTTGTAGTGGTCGGCGCCGCCCATCCCGGCGACGAAGCTGCGCATGCCCCGGCTGGAGTCGGACGCGCCGGCCGGGTTCATCGGCCCGAACCGCTCGTACACGTGGTTGTGGCCCCAGACCACGACGTCGGCGTTGTAGTCGTAGAGCGCCTGGTAGAGCGGGCGGGTCGACGTCGACGGCGCGTGGTTGGAGCTGGACGTGTAGAGCGGGTGGTGCCAGTAGGCCAGCGTGCACGGCTTGCTGCTGGCCGCCAGGTCCGCGCGCAGCCACTGCTCCTGGGTCGAGCCGGCCGACATGCTGATGTTCGAGTTCAGCGATACGACGTGCCAGTTGCCCAGGTCGTACGAGTAGTAGCCGCGACCGCTCGGGCCGGCCTGCGTACCGAAGTAGTTGTAGTAGCCGGTGGCGCCGGACGTGTTGTAGTCGTGGTTGCCCGGCGACGGGCGGGTACGCGCCAGGTGCCGGCCCCAGGTCGGGGCGTAGTAGCTGGCGAACTCGGACGCGGTGCCGTTGGGATAGACGTTGTCGCCGGTGGTGAAGACCGTGCCGGAGATGCCGTCGAGCAGCGCGGCGGTGGCGGTGTCACCGGAGGCCGAGTTGGCGATGTCGCCGACACCGACGAGGACCGGGTCCCCGGACGGCGGCGGCGTGCTGTCGGTCGTGATCACCAGTTGCGGGGCGTCCGCGCCGCTCTCGCGCGTGTCGTAGTAGGCCCCGTCGCCGCTGGCGGAGGTCGCGCCGAAGCTGTACGTGCCGTTACCGGTGACGGCGGACGTCACGTCGAGCTCGTACCAGGTGTTGCCGCTGACCGCGCCGATCGTGCCGAGCGTGGCCCCGTCGATGGTCGGCTGGTTGTTCCAGGTGGTGCCGGTCTCCGACCAGGTCGTGTTGGACATCCGTCGGAAGGTGCCGCCGGCGTCGCTGCCGCTGTTGCCGCTGATCGTGCGCAGCCGCAGCTTCGCGCTGGAGACCGTGCCGCTGACGCCGCTCACCGTGAAGCGCAGGAACGTGCGCCGCACCGGGGAGTTGTCGACCACGACCTGCGTCGACGTGCCGTAGTTGGTGGAAGCCGTGTCGTTCTGGACGTAGGTGTCGGCGACCGGCGTGAACGTCACGCTCGCCGCCGAGGCCGCGACCGAGCCGGTCAGCACGACGCCGGCGGTGGCGGCGACCAACACCGCGACCGCTCCCAGCGTCACCGGCGGGCGGGGAAATCGAATGTCCATCCAGGACCTCTTCTCTACGCGGGTATGGCGCGTGGAATGTAGGAAGGTCGATGAACCGACGGACTACGGCTGAATGAACGGTACGCGTTGACAGTGAAACATCTCGACGTTTTCACCGCGTTCATGCGTCGCATGCCCGACTGCAACCCGCAGTCCGTTGTGTCCCACTCGACTAGTCCGGACGATGGCTGACCGTCAGCCGCCGACACGAGGAGATGCGCGTGTACCTGTCGAGCGTCTCCCGACCGGCCTCGGCCGACCCGCCGACGCCCGGTCGGCCCGGTCGACGCTTCGCCCTGGTCAGCGGGAACGTCGTCGCCCTCGGCACGGTCAGTCTGATCACCGACGTGTCGGCCGAGATGGTGGCCGCGGTCCTGCCGCTCTACCTGGTGCTGGGCCTACAGCTCAGCCCGGTGGCCTTCGGCGTGCTGGACGGCGTCCACGCGGGCGCCACCGCGCTGCTGCGGGTCGTCGGCGGTTTCGTCGCCGACCGGTTCCGGCGACGCAAGCTGGTCGCCGGCGTCGGGTACGCGCTCTCGGCGGTCGCCAAGCTCGGTCTGCTGCTCGCCGGGCGATCGGTGCCGGTGATCGGGGCCGTCATCGCCGTCGACCGGCTCGGCAAGGGCGTACGCACCGCGCCGCGCGACGCGCTGATCACGCTCTCCACCCCACCCGAATCGTTGGGGCGAGCGTTCGGCGTACACCGGGCCATGGACAGTTTCGGCGCGTTCCTCGGGCCGCTGGCGGCGTTGGCGGTGCTGCTGGCCGTCGGGCAGTCCTACGACGCGGTCTTCGTCACCAGCTTCTGCATCGCCGCCCTGGCCGTCGTCATCCTCGTACTCTTCGTGCGTGAGCGCCCCGAGGGCGGGCCGCCGGACACTCCGGACGGACCGAAGGTCTCCGTACGCGAGGCGCTCGGTCTGCTGCGCGACCGCCCGGCGCGCCGGCTGGTGCTGGCCGCGGCGTTGCTCGGACTGGCCACGATCGGCGACGGCTTCGTCTATCTGCTGCTCCAGCGCCGGGAGGACCTCGGGCTGCGCTGGTTCCCGCTGCTCGCGGTGGGGACCAGCCTCGCCTACCTGGTCCTGGCCGCCCCGCTCGGTGTGCTCGCCGACCGGGTCGGCCGGCTGCCGGTGGTGATCGGCGGCTACCTGGCCCTCGGCGCGACCTACCTGCTGCTGTCCGGCCCGGTGCACGGCTGGCCGGTGCTCGCGCTGACGCTGGCGCTGTACGGCGGGTTCTACGCGGCCACCGACGGTGTGCTCATCGCGCTCGCCGGTCCGGTGCTGCCCGCTCGGGTGCGGACCACCGGCATCGCCCTCGTGCAGAGCGGGCAGGCGATGGCGTACCTCGTCTCCTCGGTCCTGTTCGGCCTCGCCTGGCAGCTGTGGGGTCCGGAGAACGCGGTCCGGGCCGCCGCGGTGGCCGTGGCCGTCGTCCTCCTCGGCACGGTGCCGCTGCTGGCCTCCCCGTCTCGTCTCGTCACCCGGAAGGTGCCCCGATGACCGCGATGTCGACCCGAGCGAAGCTCGGCGTGGTGGCCGCCTCGGCCGTGGTGCTGGCCGCCGTGGCGGTCGGCTACGCGGCCACGGCGGCGGAGCCCACCCGGACCCCGTCGTCCACCGCCGCAGGCGACCAGCCGGTGACCCTGACGGCCGGGCCACGCCTGCTGGCCCTCACCGACCGGTACGTCTCCTCCGTCGCCACCGCGGACCCCGCCGGGCCGCGCACGGTGTCCGGCCTGGAGTGCCTCCGGGTGTACGCCGCAGGCGGCACCGGTGTGTGCCTGAAGCCGGACACCCCCTGGACCTACCAGGTGGTCGTGCTCGACGCCGAGCTGCGCCCGACGCGCTCGCTGACTATTCCCGGCCTGCCCAACCGGGCCCGGGTCTCGGCCTCCGGTCGGATGGTCGCCTGGACGACCTTCGTCGGTGGCGACTCCTACACGAGCAGCGGCTTCTCCACCCGCACCGGGATCCTCGACACCGTCAGTGGCGCCACGGTGACCTCGCTCGAAGAGTTCGCCGTCCGGCGGGACGGTCGGGCCTACCGCAACGCCGACGTCAACTTCTGGGGCGTCACCTTCGCGGCCGACGACAACCGCTTCTACGCGACCATGTCGACGGGAGGCAAGCGGTACCTCGTCCGGGGCGACGTCGCCGCCCGGACCGTCGAGACGATGAAGGAGAACGTCGAGTGCCCGTCGCTGTCGCCGGACGGCACCCGGATCGCCTTCAAGGAGGCCGTCGGGGCCGACCCGACGAAGGGTTGGCGCCTGTCGGTCCTCGACCTGGCCACCATGCGGGTGACCGCGACGGCCGAGACCGCCAGCGTCGACGACCAGGCGGCCTGGTTGGACGACGCGACCCTGGCCTACACGCTGCGCAAGAGTGATGGTCAGCCCGATGTGTGGACGGTGCGGGCGGACGGCCCCGCCGCGCCGCGGCTGCTGATGCCCGGCGCCGAGTCCCCGGCACCGCTGCGCTGACCGCCCGACCCGCCGCCGGGTCAGGTCACCTGCCCGCCTTGGCGCGGACAGCATCCCGTCATGTCTGATTCCACGCCGCACCCATCGCCGTTCATTGAAGATCACGAAGGTATGGCTCATGACAAGGCTGAGCCGTCGCGTATTCGTCCTCAGTGGAATCGCCGCCGCCGGTGCCGCGGTGACACCCTGGCAGAGTGCCCGGGCCGCGGTGCCCTACCCCTTCAAACTCGGAATCGCGTCGGGTGATCCGGCACCCGACAGCGTCGTTCTGTGGACCCGGCTGGCGCCCTCGCCGCTCAACGCGGACGGGCAGGGCGGAATGGCCAACGCCGATGTGACCGTCGAGTGGCAGGTGTCGACCACCGAGCAGTTCACCTCGCTGGTCGCATCCGGCTCGGTTGCCGCCCGGTACGCCGACGCGCACTCGGTGCACGTGATCGCGGGCGGCCTGAACGCCGACTCCGACTACTACTACCGGTTCCGGGCCCAGGGCCACATCTCCCCGGTCGGGCGGACCCGGACCGCCCCGGCACCGGGCACCTTCGGTCGCGACCTGGTGATGGCCTTCGCCTCCTGCGCCCACTACGAGGCCGGCTACTACACCGCCTACCGGCGGATGGCCGAGGACAACCCCGGTCTGATCCTGCACCTCGGCGACTACATCTACGAGGGCGGCGTCGGTTCGTCCGGGGTACGGCAGCACGTCGGCGCCGAGATCGTGTCGTTGGCCGACTACCGCCGCCGGTACGCGCTCTACAAGTCGGACCCGGACCTGCAGGCCGCACACGCGGCGGCACCCTGGCTGGTGGTCCCCGACGACCACGAGGTGGAGAACAACTACGCCAACATGGTCCGCGCCGACAGCAGCCCGACGCTGACCGCCGCGCAGTGGACCGCCCGTCGCACCGCCGCGTACCGGGCGTACTACGAGAACATGCCGCTGCGGCCGACCGCCGCGCCGAGCGGCAACAGCATCCCGCTGTACCGCCGCGTCCGGTGGGGACAACTCGCCACCTTCCACATGCTCGACACCCGACAGTTCCGCGACGACCAGGCGTGCGGCGACGGCTGGAAGGTCTGCGGGGACGCCGATCTGGCCTCCCGCTCACTGACCGGTGCGGCGCAGGAATCCTGGTTGCTCGACGGGCTGGCGCAGCACTACGGCACCTGGGACATCCTCGGCCAGCAGGTCTTCTTCGCCCGGCAGTTCGACTCGACCGGTGCCGCGAGCATGGACGCCTGGGACGGCTACCGGGCCTCGCGCAGCCGGATCCAGAACGGCTGGCAGCAGCGTGCGGTGCGTAACCCGCTGGTCCTCACCGGGGACGTGCACCGGGCCTGGGCCAACGACCTCAAGGCCGACTACGCGAACCCGTCCTCGGCCACCATCGGCACCGAGCTGGTGTGCACCTCGATCAGCTCGACCGGTAACGGCAGCGGCAGCACCACGATCCCGAACGTGGCGACCAACCCGCACCTGAAGTTCTACTCGGACCGGCGTGGCTACGTCCGTACCACGATCGGCCGCAGCCAGGTCCGCGCGGACTTCCGCGCGGTCGACTCGGTGACCGAGCACGGCGCCGCGGCGTCCACGGTGCGCTCGTTCGTCATCCTCGACGGCCAGCCCGGCCTGCAGGCCGGGTAGAAGGAGAACCACCCATGACTGCATTCACCGCACTGCTCGCCGCGTCCATGCTGGTTCCGGGTGTGGCCGTCGCCGCGCCGAGGGCCATGACCGCCGAGGCGGTCACCTGGACCACCGCGAACAGCGTCGCCACCGGTGACCAGGACCGGCCCGCGATCGCCATGAACCGCAACGGTCAGGTCGCCGTCACGTGGGAGGACGACCGGGACAGCACCGCGCCCGAGGACGACCTGCACAGTGAGATCTGGCTGCGCCTGTTCCGCGACGGCGCGTCCGCCTACGAGCTCAAGCTTTCGACCGGCGGCACCAGCGGGGCCGCCTGGCGGCACATCAGCCCGGACGTGGGGCTCGACGACAAGGGCAACGCCGTGGTGGTCTGGGCCGCCGACGGCGACGGCAACGGCGTCTACAACATCCAGTACCGCGTGGTGTCACCCACCGGCGCGGTGCTCGGCTCGGGGCAGGCCAACGCCAGCGACGCCGGGCAGCAGATCGTCCCGAGGGTCGCCGTCGATCCGGACGGCGCACCCACCACCGCCGCGGTCGGCTTCACGGTGGTCTGGGAGGACGTGCAGGGCACCGCCCCGGCGACCGTCAAGGCCGCCGGTTTCACCGCCCCCACCACCAAGGGGTACGAGGTGACCGCCTCGCAGACGACGGGCCAGCACCACCGCCCCGACGTGGCGGTGTCCGCCACCGGCGAGGCGCTGGTGGTCTGGGACGAGGACGCCGACGCGAACGGTTCGTACAACATCGGGCTGACCCGCCTGACCCGGTCGAACGGGGCGGTGGTGCTGTCCCGGCGGACGGCCAACGCGCAGAGCGGCGGCCAACAGCAACGCGCCTCGGTGGCGGCGACCTTCGCCGGTGACTTCACGGTCGGCTGGGAGTCCGACCACACCGGCACCCGGGGCGTCTGGACGCGCTCGTTCACCGCCGCCGGTACGCCCCGGCACGACGAGGTCCAGGTCTCCGGCGGTACGGGGGCCACCGCGCCCGGCGTCGGCATCGACGACCAGGGCAACGTGGTGGTGGGGTGGACCGTGACGGGCACCAACCCGGACGTCTGGGCGCGGGGTCTCAACCCGGACGGAACGTTCACCGGTCGGCTGGCGGCCCAGGCGCTCAGCCAGACCACGACGGGTCGGCAGGAGCAGTTGGCCATCGCCTCGTCGCCCTGGGGCGAGGTGAGCCTCTGCTACACCGACGACAACGACGGAAACACCTTCGACCAGGTGGTCCTCGGCCTCGGGGCGTCGAACTCCAGCTGGCTGATGACCGCCGAGGAGTTGCGCCAGCGTAAGGCGCGGGCCGCCGCCGCGGCGGGCTGAGTACGCCGGACCTGTGGTCCAAGGGCCACGTCCCGGTCTCGGGGCGTGGCCCTTGCTCGGCGCGTCATTCCACCCGTGCGGACCAGGTCAGCCGCTCGTGGAGGACGAGCATGGCGAGGAACGCGGTGAGCAGCCCGACCGCGGCCATCGCGGGCAGGGTGCGGGCGCCGGGCACCAGCAGGAGTATCGCGCCGATCGCGACGAGCTGACCCGCCGAGGCGTGCACGGTCAGCCGTAGGAACAGGAACCGCCCGATGAGATAGAGGGCCACCCCGCCGAAGAGCACGAGCGTCGCGGTCCACCCCAGCGCCGACCCGCCGCCGTGTTCCGGCCCTGGCTGGCCGGACACCCGGGCGAGGACCAGGTGGATGCCGAGCGCGAAGTAGACCACGCCGGCGATCAGCGGCAGGTGTGCCAGCGTGTACGCGTCCGAGGCCAACTGCTGGCGACGCCGCGTGTGTCGAGGTGCCGCGATCAGTGCCTCGGTGGCGGCCGGCGCGACGCCCACGAAGTAGAGCCACCACAGACACGTCGTGGCGGCGAAGCCGAAGACCGCCGCCATCAGCACCGGCCACCTGAGGGTCGCCGACGTGGCACCCGCGCCCGCGGAGAGCAGCGACTCGCCGAGCACGATGATCAGCACCAGACCGTGGCGTTCGGCGAAGTGCGTGCCGCTGCGTACCTCTCCGAAGCTGGCGGCGGTGACGATCCGGCCGCCGCCGTAGTCGACGAGGAACGCCACGGTCCACAGCGCGGTCTGCGCGGTCCCGCCGAGCACGGCACCGACGAGCAGTGGTACCCAGGCGAGGGTGGTCGTCACCGCGAAGCGCCACACCTGCCTGCGGTACCGGGGGTTGCCGACCGACGAGTGCAGCATGAGGGCGAGGTGCAACGCCCGTACCACGGCGTAGGCGACGGCCAGGGTGAGCGCCGGGTTCACCACCGCACCCTCGCGTTGCCAGGCGTCCGGGATCACCAGGGCGGCCACGAAGATGGCGGCCATCGCCACGGTCATCCCGGCCCGGACCAGACCGACGTCCGCCCGGACCAGGCTGCCCAGCCAGGTGTAGCAGCTCCACGCGTACCAGAACCAGAGCAGGAGCAGCAGACCCTGGTAGAGCGTGAGGGGCCGGAGTGATTCGGCCATGAATCCGATGAGCCGGGTCAGCGCGAAGACCAGGACCAGGTCGAAGAAGATCTCGAAGGTCGTCGCCCGGTGCGCCTCCTGCACCAGCACCGGCCGGGACCGAAGGACGCGGCTCATCGGCTCATCTTCGCCTGGTCAGCGCCGGGGGGGCCGGCCAACGCGCCAACCCGGCGGTCGCGGGTGTACGTAGAAAACTTTCGATGCGGTGGTTGACTTCGATGGATTGTGACACAACAATCACCGTCAATATTTATATTCATCTCTTTCATCTTCCTGTCAGAGAGGAGGCACCCATGGCGGCTCTGCGAGGCGAGGTGTCGTGGTTCTGCTGCGGCAGCGCCTGGGGTCCCTGCGGTACGGCCGGAGGCGGCGCCTGTGGCACCTGCCGGTCGGGCAACTACCAGCACGCCTGGCCGAACACCTCGGACGCGTGCCTGGCCATCACCCGTCCGGACCGGTGCGGAGTGACCGGGATGAGCCGACGCGGCTGCGGCTTCCGGCACTACACCACGAACCTGTGCAACGGGGCCCGGGTTGGCACCACGATCGCCGACTGCGGCCCACAGACCGACCTGTTCTGTGGCGAGAGCACCTGCTGCGGCTCGGCCTGTGGCAGCAATCGGATCATCGATCTGACGCCCGCCGCGTACAGCGCGATCGCCAGTCTCTCCGCGGGGCTGCGGCCCTGCTCCGTCGACACGGTCTGAAACGGAGAGTGCCAGATGAACCAGACCATCGATCGCCGACGACTGCTCGCCACCGCGGCGCTCGGCGGTGTTGTCGGAGCCACCGGCCTCGGCTCGCTCGCTCCGGAGGCAGCCTTCGCCGCCGAACCCACGATCATCGATCCGGGCGCGCCGGATCCGAACTTCGCGGAGGGCCGGATCAGCAAGATCTCCGGCAACATGCTGCTGGTCACCGGATCGGACACCGTGCTGCACTCGATCCGGATCACCGACGGCACGAGCCTCTGGAAGCTGCACCCCACCACGTTCGACAAGGTGGCCGTCGGCGACGGGCTCTACGCCCGCGGCGTCCGCCTGCCCGACGGCACGCTCGCCGCGGACTCCGTCTGGGTCAACATCGTCAACCTGCACGCGCACATCGCCGCCGTCGGTCGCAACGTGCTGCACCTCGACCACCAGGGCCGGCGGATCGTCGCGCACGTCGTACCGGACCGGTCGGCCGCGGTCTACAACGGCACCCCGGCCGTGAGTGACCTGTCGCTGCTGCGGGTCGGCCGGCACGTCCAGGTGCTCGGCGCCTGGCATCCGGACACCAACGAGATCGACATCGCCACCGTCTACGCCGCCGCCTGACGGGAGCCCTCCGGGCGGCGCGACGCCACGCCGTCCGGAGGGTCACCGCCACGACATCCGAGGGGAGAATCCGTGATCAATCTGATTGCCGCGCTGCAACCGCTGGTCGTGGGCGCGGTGCTGATCTGGTCGGCCCGCGTCAAGCTCGTCAGCCCGCACGCCGCCCAGGCCGCCAACCGGTCCGCGCTCGCCGGACTGGTCGGGCAGCGGCGGGCGCTGCCCGCGTACCGGCTGCTGGGCGGCGTCGAGGTGACCATCGGCGCGCTGCTCCTGCTGCCACCCGTCCTGCGCGCGGAGGCGCTGGCCGCGACCGCGCTTGCCGTCGCCTTCCTCGGCTACCTCGGCTACGCCCGCCGGGCCGCCCCGACCTCCTCCTGCGGCTGCCTGAGCGCTCGCGCGACCCCGGTGTCCGGCCGCAGCCTCGCCCGGGCCGGGTTCCTGGCGGCGGCGAGCGGGCTGGCCCTGCTCACCACCGGTGGCTGGCTGCCCGCCCTGCTCGGGCACCCGGTCGCCGGCGGGGCCGTGCTGCTCGCCGAACTGGCCGTGGTGGTGGCACTCTCCCCGGAGCTCGACCACTCCTGGCTGCTGCCACTGCGCCGGTTGCGAGCCCGGCTGACCCATCCGTTGCGCGGCGGCTCCGGCGTGCCACTGCTCGCCACCGTGCAGCAACTCCAGCTCAGCGACGCCTACCGGCGGGTGGCGCCGCTGCTGCGCTCCGACGTGCGGGAGCACTGGGACGACGGCGACTGGCGCTTCGTCGGACACGCCGCGCGTTTTCAGGGCCGGTTGGTGACGGCGGTGTTCGCCGTGCCGCTGGTCGACCGCGAACCCGATGCGGTGCGGGTCGCCGTGGTCGACGACGCCACCGGTCACACCCTGCTGAGTCTCGCCGGCACGCCACCGGCGACCGGTCCCCAACTCTCCATCGTCCCGGCCTGAACGCAC
Organism: Micromonospora vulcania; assembly: GCF_042658605.1. Taxonomy (NCBI): domain Bacteria; kingdom Bacillati; phylum Actinomycetota; class Actinomycetes; order Micromonosporales; family Micromonosporaceae; genus Micromonospora; species Micromonospora vulcania. Next base: position 332,309 of record NZ_JBHSQS010000004.1, read on the forward strand.
GTCCAGTCATGAGGAGTGGTGCAGATGCTACGAACCTTCCACCGGGGTCGGCTCCTGCTCGGCGGCGTGCTCGCCGTGACCGCCGCGCTCGCCGGCCAGGGTGTGGGCACAACACCGGCCGCCGCAGCGCCGGCCGGGACGCTGGCCGCCGCGTTCGACAGCGCCGCCGAACGGTACGACGTACCCCGCGACCTACTGGTGGCGCTGGGGTACGCCGAGTCCCGGCTGGACATGCACGGTGGTGCGCCGAGTGCCGCAGGCGGGTACGGACTCATGCACCTGGCGCACAACCCGCAGGTGCGGACCCTGGACGAGGCGGCCGAACTCACCCGGCTCAACCCGCTCGCGCTGCGTACCGAACCGGCCGCGAACGTCCTCGGGGCGGCCGCCGTGCTGCGCTCGTACGCCGATCAGGCCGGCCTCGTCGGCGCGGCGCGGGACGACGTGAACGGCTGGTATCTGCCGGTCGTGCGGTACGGCGGCGCCAGCGACCCGTCGGTCGCGCGGCTCTACGGGGACACCGTCTACGACCTGCTGCGCGCCGGATTCGACGCGGGAAGCGGTGCGGCGGTCACCGCCCGACCGGTCGCGCCGCGCCGAGGCGACCTGGAACGGGTCGCCCCGCCCGGCGGGATGGGCACGCTCAGCACCGACTACGGGCCGGCCGCCTGGGCACCGGCCAGTACGAGCAACTACACCGTGGCCAGCCGGCCGGGTAGCCACCCGATCACCCGCATCGTCATCCACATGACGCAGGGCTCGTACGCCGGCTCGATCAGCTGGTTCCAGAACCCGACGGCCAAGGTGAGCGCGCACTACACCTTCCGATCCTCCGACGGAGCCGTCACCCAGTCGGTCCGCGAGAAGGACATCGCCTGGCACGCCGGCAACTGGACCTACAACACCGAGTCGATCGGCATCGAGCACGAGGGGTACGTCGACAATCCGGCCTGGTTCACCGACGCGATGTACCGCGCGTCCGCCGCGCTCACCCGCAGCCTCGCCACCAAGTACGGCATTCCCAAGGACCGGGCGCACATCATCGGGCACGTGGAGGTGCCCGGCGCCACCCACACCGACCCGGGCCCGAACTGGAACTGGACCTACTACCTGCAACTGGTCAACGGCAGCACCGGCATCGGTTCCGGCACGGTGAACACCGAGGCGTCCAGCCTGAACGTGCGCTCCGGCCCCGGCACCGGCTACGCGGTCGTCGGTTCGGTCGCCGACGGTGCCACCGTCGGCGTCTACTGCCAGGCCATCGGCAGCACGGTCACCGGCCCGTACGGCACGAGCGCCATCTGGGACCGGATCGGCACCAACCGCTACGTCTCCGACGCGTTCCTGCTGACCGGCTACGACGGCTACATTCCGGGCGTGCCGCGCTGCTGACCGAAGAGCAGATCGAGGTGGGCGTCCAGCGCGTCCAACGCCTGCTCGGCGGTGTACTGACCGCCGAGCAGGTAGACGCCCAACCCCTCCATGAGCGCCAGCAGGCCGGCCGCGGCGGCGTCCGGGTCCGGTGCGGGAAGGAGACTGGCGATGAACCCGGTCAGCTGCTCGGTACCCGTGCGCAGGCTGGGCGCGGCGGCCGGTCGTACCGCGGTGTAGGCCAGGAACGCCAGCGCCACCCGACCGTCGTCGCGGGTGCGTTGGTCGAGCGGCAACAGCGCCGCGATCATCGTGCGTAGCAGGAGTCGGGGAGCCGGGTCGGTGCCCAGTCGCGTCACCGCCTCGGTGACCCGGACCTGATTGCGCTCGCGGACCACGCTCAACGCGAACGCCATCATCTCGTCCTTGGTACGAAAGTAGTGCTGAACCATCCCGGCGGACACACCGGCCTGGGCAGCCACGTGACGGAGGCTGACGGCCTCCAGGCCCTGATCCGCGGCGACTCGCATCAACGCGTCCGCGATGAGCGTGCGTCGCTCCTGGTGATCGACCTTCTTGGGCATGGCCTCGATCGTTTCACAGTGGGTGACCCGGAGACCTCGCTGGCGAGGGCGGCGGGCGGCGGACGGTCTCGGTCGCGGGGGAGCCCTGTGCGCTGCGCAGGAGGCCGATCGGGTCGTCGGCGTAGATGCGCACCTCGTCGACCGGCTCGGTCCGTCCCCTCGGCAGGTCGAAGACCATCGGACGGCGCAGCCGGACGTCGACGCTGGTCTGGCTGCCGACCGCGATGTGCAGCACCCGTCGGTCCCCCTCCTGCTCGATCTGCACGGATCTGCTGGAGGGCAGCGAGCGGTAGCGCTTGTGCAGCGCCTCGACGTCCGTCCACGGGATCCAGAGGTCGATGCCCGCGCTCTGGCGCACCCGCAGGCCGGTGTCACCCACCACGTGCGGGTGGATCGTCATGCTCGCGTAGAGCCCGAGCATCCAGAGCAGGCCCCACACGCCGAGCACGAGCACGATCCAGCGGGCCGGCCGCCACGGCACCACGTTGCTGACGATGAGGTCGAAGATCGGGATTTCGACGGCGGACAGGGCGATGAAGATGCCGAGGATCGGCCTGACCACACCGAGGTAGCCGAACGGGTCGTCGCCCGGGGCCAACGACAGCGGCCGGCGTCGTGCCCACACGTACAGGCTGCGCCACATCGCACCCTCGGCGGCGGCGGCCCGGCGCAGCAGTGGGCCGACCTTCGCCCGGGGCGGGGCCTTCGTGTCGGTCATCGTCCGTCCTCAGGCTCGTACGCGGCGGCGCCCCGCACTCGGATGCAATACGACTGCATTGCACCTCACCCTAGCCTGTTTGGCAATACGACCGCAATGTGTCCGAGGGGTGGGCGAAGGCGTTGTCGGTGTCTGCCATGCTCGGGGCGATGACGACCGGCCGCCCCACCAGAGTCCGCACCCACCGGCGTGCCCGCAGCCGCACCGTCCGCATCCTCCTCGTGCTGGTCGCGGTCGCGGCCGTCGTCGCCGTCGCCTCGGTCGCCGTGCCGCTGCTGCGACCGGCGGGCCCGCGTCCGCTCTTCCAGCTCCCCGTCGCGTGTGGCGAGACGTGGCAGCTCAGCACCTACCCCGGGCACGACGACTACGACGTCGATCTGTTCCCCATCGAGGGTGAGGCGTGGGGGCGCCCGGTGCTCGCGTCGTACGCCGGCACGGTCACCGTGGCGGGCATCAACGGGTCGCTGGGCGGGCGTACGCCGGAGAACCCGGAAGGCCCTCGCGGCCGCGGCGGCGGTTACTGGGTGAAGATCGATCACGGCGGCAAGTGGGAGACCCAGTACCTGCACATGCTCGAACCGCCGCTGGTCCGGGTCGGTCAGCGGGTCGCGCAGGGTGAGCAGATCGGCCGGCTCGGCAGCACCGGCAACTCCGGTGCGCCACACCTGCACTACGAGCAGCGCCGGGGCTTCGACAAGGTCGAGACCTGGTTCGACGGAACACCGTCGGGCATCACCACCGACGAGCGCGAGCACATCGTGCGGCGTGCGAGCAACAACTGCGCTCCGGGCGTCCGCTGAGGACACCGGTGTTTGCCCGGGACGACTCGGGGCAAGTCTCTGTGCAGAGTTCAGACGCAGGGAGGAGTCGACGATGGTCAAGGGCGACATTGACACCTACCACGAGGACGGGCAGTGGAAGGTGCGTCCGGAAGGCAACGAGCGGGCGAGCAGCACGCACGACGCCAAGGCCGACGCGCAGGCGCAGGGCCGCGAGATGGCGGCTGACCGTGGTGTCGAGCACGTGATCAAGAAGCAGGACGGCACGATCGGGGACAAGGACACGTACCCGCGCAGCCGCGACCCACGGGACATCAAGGGCTGACGGCAGTTGGCGATGCTGCCCGGCCGTCTCGATGCGAGCGGCCGGGCAGCCCTCGGGAATCCTGACCGGGTACGGCTTCAGACCTGCCGGCGAGCCGGCGTGCCGCGCGTCCGCTGTCGACGGGCGAGATACCAGCCCACCAGGACGACCAGCACCAGCAGGGCCCCGATGCCGGCCGAGTAGGCCAGCCACACCGCCTTCGGGGACTTCCCGACCGTCATGGGCGCCGCGACCGGCAGGGTGATGCGGCCGTCCGCCGACCGTTCCACGATGCCGCTGGCGAGCACCACCTGCACGTCCCAGACTCCTGCGGGCAGGGTCTGGTTGACCTCGATACGGACCTGACCGCTCTGGCCTGGCAGGATCGTCACGCCGTTGGTGACCTTGAACGGCCCGGCTCGGACCGCCCCCTTGTTCAAGGACAGGCGCCCGGTCATGTCCAGCGCCCGCTCGCCGGTGTTGGTGACCTTCGCGGTCACCACCGGGAACACGCCGGTGCCACGCTCGGCGGCCAGGCCGTCGATGCGGAAGTCCGTCGGTGGGTCGCCGCCGGGACCGATGTCGAGGTAGACCCGGATGCCCACCCGGTGAACCTGCACGACGTTGCCACTCTGCTTCGTCGCGCTGCTCACCTGCGCCCAGATGGCACCGTACCGCTCACCCTTGGACGCGTTCTTCGGGACGGCGATCTCGACCTCGACCGGTTTCCGCTCGCCCGGCTCGAGTTCCAGAGCGGCGGTCTTCAGCCGTGTCCAACCGCTGAGCTCGTTGCCCGTACGGCCATCGGCGACGGTGAAGGTGTTGTTCTCGACCGACGCGGCCCCGGCGTACAGCTCGATCTTCTGCGTCTCCGGGGAGTCGTTGCGCACCTCGGCCCGGCGGCTGATCGTCGTGCCAGGCTTGAGGTGGTCGATGACATAGACGCGGGCGCGCGGATCTTCGGCCCGCTTGGCGGGGATGTCCAGCAGGCGGATGCTGATCGCGGCCGCCTCGTCCCCTGGCTCGTAGCGCTGCTCCCGCGCGGCAACGGCTGGTGCCGCTGACAGCCCGAGCGCTACGAGAGCGACCGAGGCCAGCAGCACCAGCCGGCCGAGCGGCTCAGACCACCGAATGTGTCACCGTCCCGGTGTAGACACCCTCGACGGTCCCGTCCGGCACGTTCACCACCAGCGTGGGGTTCCAGCTCGCGAAGTTGTTGCCGGTGCCACCCGTGTGACTGAACGCCGTCTTCGGGACGTTGATGATCGTCTGCTGGGCCGCGGTCGGCTGGCCCGGCGTGAAGGTGCCGCTGCCGGCCGTCCCGGTCGCGGGGCCGGACCAGTACAGGACGTTGATGGCCGGGATCGTCTCCCCGGAGGTGCCGCCGCCGGTGACGAAGTCGGTGGAGACGACGCTCGTGGTCCAGTTCGGAGTCAGCGACCCGCGCTGGTCCAGGACGGTGACCGGGCCCAGTTGTCCGGAGATCGTCGTGCCCTCGACGCCGTTTCCGATGTTCGCCGTGGCGGGCACCGTGATCGAGAGACCACCGGCGGCGTTGACGGTGAGGGTCACGATCGTTTCACCCGTGGTGTCCGCTGCGGCCGGGCCGGCGAGCGCGGCGGCTGCGGCGACGCCGGCCAGGCCGGCGGCGAGAAGTTTCCTTCGCATCAAGTCTCCTTCGTCATTGAAATCCCCCATGGGCTCCGGTTCAGAGACTATGCACGCAAAAGGCGCAGGAACGGAGAAATGCCCTATTGCACCACCGTCGAGGGGTCTACTCCCGGGCTGCGGGAGCCGGGCGTGGCGAAGATCATTGCTGGTGAGGAGGTTGCGCCGGGTAGCTTCCGAGCACGTGACCGCACACACAGCTCCGGTGAACGCCACCATCCGCGCACTGCGACCGGCCGACGTCCTCGCCGCTGTCGACCTGCTCGTGCTCGCCGCGGGTGGCGACAAACGGCACCGACTGCTCGACCAGTTGGCCCACACGGAACCCGGCGATCTGCACCACGCCGTCGTCGCCGAGCGGTCCGGCGTGATCGTCGGCGCGGGCAAACTCACCGCGGAGCCGGCCTTCCCTGGCACGATCTCCGCGCTGGTGGCCGTCGCCCAGGGCGACCGGGGGCAGGGGATCGGCACCGCGCTCGCCGCCGAGCTGGCCGGCTGGGCCGAGCGTCATCTCGGCCCGCAGCACGTGCTGACCAGCGCGATCCGCGATGATCTCGACGGTGGGAGGCGCTTCGCGCAGCGGTACGGCCTGGTGGTCACGCGGCACAGCGTCGGCTGGCGATTCGACCTCGCCGGGCATGGCGACGACCTCGCCACGCGTGCCACGCAGACCGCCGACGCCGCCGGCGTGCGGATCCGCCTCACCGAGATGCAGGCCGAGGAGCCGGTGATCTTCGAATGCATCGGCCGTACGGTGCAGGGCCTGCCGCTGCCCGGGGCCGAGGGCCAGGAGGTCGACCTCGCGCAGACCCGCCGGATGTTCCCGGACCACGCCACCGTGCTGCTGGCCGAACTGCGTGACGCGCCCGAGGCGACGCCGTGTGGGCTGACCGTGATCACCCCGCAGGCGGGCAGCGGCGACTGGTACACCGTCTACACCGGGGTCGCCGTCGAGCAGCGCGGACGGGGCGTGGCGGTCGCGTTGAAGGCCGCTGCCCTGAAGGCGGCGCACGACGCCGGTGCCGGGGCCGTGACCACCCACAACGACGATGGCAACGAACCGATCCTGCGGGCGAACCGGGCCTTCGGGATGCAGCCGAGCGTGGGCTACTGGAGCCTGACCCGCCCCGTCGGCTGACGGCGCTGGGTCAGGCCGGGACGACGTACGGGAACGTGTCGGCGCGGGCCGCCCTGGTCACGTCCGGGGTGAGCCCGGAGGTCATCGCGGTGTTCAGCACCAGGGCGAACATCACCTCGGGCGCGTTGTCGGCCATGGTGCGCCCGTTCCGGATCGCGAAGCCGTAGTTGGCCGCCGTTCCGACCTGGTACGACAGCACGTCCGGGTAGATCGCCCGGGCGACGCTCCGGCCGTACGCCTGCGGGTCCGGCGCGGTGCCGTTCGCCTTGACGACCCCGGCGACCGCCGAGGCGATCTCCTCGCCGTCCTCCGGGAGGTCCTTGCTGGGGTGCCGGAAGTTGGCCGGGTCGGTGAAGTCGGTGTCGTGGGGCCAGAAGATCGGCCACATCATCGGGTGCCCGGCGCGGTTGATCTGTCGCCACCCCCCGGCGTCGGTGGCGAGCATGGTGCGGCACCAGACGCCGATCTCGGTGCCGTCGCGCAGCAGCGGCTCGTCGTGCGACACCTCGAGGACGATCGACTCGACGGTGGTGCCGGCGAAGCTGTTCTTGGCCTTGTCGGCCCGCCACGCGGAGTGGTCCACCTTCGAACCGTTCTTGACCGCGCCGTTGATGGTCGCGAGCTGGTCGAGGTCGATGTAGAACGGGTCGGTGATCCGCCCGGCCCAGAGCCGGGCGTGACCACCGCTGGACACCTCGCCGGTCCGACCTTGGAGCACGGGGGTGCCCATCGCGCTGTCGTCGCGGGCATCGGCTCCGGTCAGCTCGTACAGCTCCAGCGTCTGCTTCGCCGCGCCGTCCGGCTCGCCGAACGCCACCCGGTAGACCAGTTCCTCCTGATCCGCGCCGTTGAAGTGAATCTTGAACTCGTAACGCGCCTCGGCGTGGAAACCACGCTTGATGTCGGCCTTCGTCACCGAGCTGTTGACGTCCATGACGAAGACGGTGGCGCGGTCGCCGCTGAAGACGTAAAGATCGTCGATGTAGAGCTGGCCGCCCTGGGCGGCGAGGGGGGTGTCGAGGTGGTGCGACATGCGTTTGCTCCCGAAATGCCGGACTTGTGGGTCAGTCCGAACATAGCGACAATCTGTCCACCTCTCACGCCATCGGCCGAGGATCAGCAGGGTTGGGGCAACGTCAGGTACATCCCCGCCGCACCGTGGTGTCCGCGCAACGAGCGGTACGCGGTCGCCGTCCGGGAGGCGTTCCAGGCCGGGACCAGCCCGACCGACTTCCCGGCGGAGCACTACGAGAGCGACTGGCCCAACCGTTTTCAGCCCGACGAGTTGAACCCGACGGGACGGCGCGGGCTCGGCCTCGACTGACCTCCCGGCACCAGCCGGTGGGCCGCCCGAGAAGTGTTCGGGCGGCCCACCGGGTGGTCGTGGTTCGCTCAGATGCGGGACCACTTCTGGTTGGCCGCACCGTTGCAGTCCCACAGGTGCAGCTTGCCGCCGTTGTTGGGGTTGACGTCCCGTACGTCGACGCACCGGTTCGAGCTGAGGTTGACCAGGTCGCCGGCGCCGTTGAGGGTGAACCGCTGGGCCGGATTGCCGTTGCAGGAGACCAGGTTGACCTCGGTGCCGTTGGCGGTGCCGGCCCAGGCCGGGTCCATGCACTTGCCCATCGCGCGGACGGTCCCGTCCGAGGCGAAGGTCCAGGCCTGCGCGGCGCTGGTGTTGCAGTCCCAGATCTGCAGCTTGGCGCCCTCGACCGGGTTGGCTCCGGGGATGTCGATGCAGCGTCCGCTCTGCGCTCCCCTGATCCGGCTCGTGCCGGCCGGCGGCTCGCCACCCCCGCCGGAGGTGTAGCTGGACACCCGGACGTAGTCGACGAGCATCTGCTGCGGGAACTGGGTGGAGCCGTCCGGGTAGCCGGGCCAGTTACCGCCGACCGCCACGTTGAGAATCATGAAGAAGGGGTGGTCGAACACCCACCGGTTGCCGCCGAGCCGAGCCGGGTCGACCCGGTGGTACTGCACCCCGTCCAGGTACCAGGTGATCACGTTCGGCTCCCAGTCCACCCGGTAGGTGTGGAAGCCGTCGGCGAGCGGCCCGCCCAGGCTGCGACTGCCGGTGATGCCGCCGGAGCCGGAGTAGCCGGGACCGTGCACCGTGCCGTAGACGGTGTTGGGCTCGCGGCCGATGTTCTCCATGATGTCGATCTCGCCGGCGTCGGGCCATCCGCCGCCGGTGCCGAGCATCCAGAACGCCGGCCAGATGCCCTGCCCGCGCGGGATCTTGATGCGGGACTCGAACCGGCCGTACGTCTGGCTGAAGGTGGCGGCCGTCAGCAACCGCGCCGAGGTGTACTCGCAGCGCCCGTAGTGGCACTGGTAGTTGGCGGGGTTGTCCCGGCGCGCGGTGATGACCAGGTTGCCCTGACCGTCGTGCACGGCGTTGCTCGTGCTGTTGGTGTAGTACTGCCGCTCGTTGTTGCCCCAGCCGCCACCGCCGATGTCGAACCGCCACTTGCTCTGGTCGACGGCCGCGCCAGCGGGGGCGTTGAACTCGTCCTGCCAGCTGATCGGCCCGATGGCGGCCTCGGCCCGGTCGGGCTGCGTGGGGAGGACGAGTGCCGCGGCGGTGGCGATGAGCGTGACCGCCGCGAGGACGAGTGGTCGGATGCGGGGTGCGGGGCGGGCTGTGAACACGGGAGGCTCCTCAGCGGTGGGGTGGCGGAGGCTGTGCGCCGGAGATCAAGGAGAGCGCTCTCTTAAACGAAGGATGTCGATATTTGACGTTTCTGTCAAGAGTGTTTCCAATGCGACGACACGCCGTCAGCGCCTGATCTCGTCGGATCGTCGCGGCACTGACCAGTGCGTACGCCATTCAGCGAGCCTCCCGCTACCCTCCGCCGTCCTCGGGCAGGCTCACTCCCGGTACACCCACACGTCCTGAGGCGGTAGTCCATGCGTAAGTGGTTGCCCCTGGTGGCGATCTCGCTCAGTACCTTCATGCTGCTGGTCGACCTGACCATCGTCACCGTCGCGATGCCGGCACTGGCCAGCGGTCTGCACTCCTCGTTCGCCGCGCTGCAGTGGACGATCGACATCTACGTGCTGGTCCTGGCAGCCCTCCTGCTGGCGGCCGGATCGGTGTCGGACCTGCTCGGCCGCCGCCGGGTGTTCCTCGCCGGCCTGGTCCTCTTCGCCATCGCCTCGCTGGGCTGCGGGTTGGCGACCGACCCCGGCGTGCTGATCGCCGCCCGGGGGGTTCAGGGCGTCGGCGCCGCCGCCATGTACGCCACCAACGCGGCCCTGCTCGGCATCACGTACACCGGTCGGGACCGGGCCCTGGCGTTCGGCGTCTGGGGCGCGGTCAACGGCGCCGCCGCCGCGGCCGGGCCGATCCTCGGCGGCGTGCTCACCGAGCACGTCGGCTGGCGGGCGATCTTCCTGGTCAACATCCCGTTCGCCGTACTCGCCGTACTGATCGCCGTACGGTCGATCGTGGAGTCCCGCAACCCGGGCGGCGGCCGGGTGGACCTGCCCGGTGCCGGCCTCTTCACCCTCGCCGTGTCGCTGCTCGTCTACGGCCTCATCCGGACCGGGGAACACGGCTGGACGGACCGGGGTACGGTCGCCGCCTTCGTCGTCAGCGCCGTGGCACTGGCGTTCTTCCTGCTGGTGGAGTCGCGCCGGGTTGACCCGATGATCGACCTGAGGTTGTTCCGGCGGCCGTCGTTCACCGCCCTGATGGTGGGCGGGGCGGTACTCACCGCGTCCGCGTTCGCGAATCTGATGTTCGTCTCGTTGTGGGCGCAGTCCGTGCTCGGCCTGGAGCCGGTGGCCGCCGGACTCGTGCTGACCCCGCTGGCCGCTGTCTCGTTCGTCGTCGCCGGCGTCGGTGGGCGGCTGCTGCACCGGGTCGCGCCGCAGTACTCGATCGGCGTCGGGCTGCTGCTGGTCGGGGTCGGGACGCTGCTCTGCATGCTGGTCGGCCCGGGTTCCACCTGGACCGCGCTGATCCCGGGACTCAGCGTCACCGGTATCGGGGTGGGGCTGGCCTCCCCGGTGCTCGCCTCGGCGGCGTTGACCGCCGCGCCGGCCGAGCGCGCCGGCATGGCCAACGGTGCGATGAACACCTTCCGCCAGCTCGGGTTCGCCGTCGCCGTACCGGTCTTCGCCAGCGTGGCCGCCGGGCGGGCCCGCTCGGTGCTCGCCGACAGCGGACTGTTCGACGATCCGGGCAGGGCGGCCATCGGGCTCACCGGCGGCTCCGCGCAAGGCCTGCTCGCGCAGGCCCCGGAGCCGGTACGGGCGGCCGTGCAGCACGCCCTGCGCGCCGCGTACGCCAGCGGGTTGGACCGGATCTTCCTCTTCAGCGGGATCGTCGCGCTGGCCGCTGGCGCGGCCGTGCTGCTGCTGGTACGCGCGCCGGCCCGCCCCGAACCGGAGCGGAGCGGGCGACCCGTCGCGGTTTCCGCACCGGGTGCCTGAGCCGGGCCGCGCTCGTACTCCGATGGAGGTCGAATCGATCCTTCCTATTGCCGTGGGGCGTCCACGGGGGACAGGATGACGAGGCTCGCCGGAAACGTCCCCGTAACCTGCGCGCTGCTGGTCTCTGTCACAAGGAAGTGGGAGTCAGTCATGAGCGACGTGTCGACGGCGCTGGGTGTGCGCCTCTACCCGGACCTGGTCGAGCGGGGTGGTCTGGCTCCCGCGCTCATCGAGACCGCGGCCCGGCATCAGCTCGACCTCGGCCGGGTGACCGCCCCCGAGCAGGGACGCGCCCGGTTCACCTGCGCCGAGCTGCACTCCGACCGCGGCGTCGTCTGCGTCGGGCTGGGCTCCCAGGCCCGCTACTTCATGATCGACCTGCGGGTCTCGGACGAGGTCCAGGCGCGGGGCGACGCGATGGATCTTCTTCAGGTGGCCCAACTGGCCGCCGCTTGGCGGGCCGGGCTGACGATCGCCGAGCTGACCGCCCGGTTCTCGTTCATGGAGGAGATCAAGCACCGCCCGGCACCGGTCGCCCAGCTCGGATAGCCCGCCGCCCGCCGCCCGCCGCCCGCTGCCCGCCGCGAGCGTCGCAAGATCGTGCTCGATCCTGGATGTAGTGGTGTTCGGACCGCAGAAGGCCACTAAATCCAGGAAATAGCGCGGCGGCGCGCGGCCCGCGCGCGGCGGAGCGCGTGGCGCGGCCCGCGCGCCGTCAGCAGCGCAGCCGGGGTGGCAGCGGTGATTCGGTGCCGGCGTCGCGGTTCAGGTAGGTCGCCTCGGTGAAGGCGAGAAAGCGTTCCGCGTCGGCCGCGTTGGAGGCGAGACCGAACGAGACGCGGACCGCGCCGCCGGTCGGCAGTCGCAGCGCATTGAGGTACTGGTCGATCGTGTCCACCCCGCTCAGCAGTCGTCGGCGCAGCAGGCCCCGGGTGATCCCGAACGCGCCCTCGCCCGCGCCCGGGTTGCAGAAGCAGCCGGTCCGCAGGGAGAAACCGGCCGCCGCGGACTCCCGCGCGACGAGCCGCTCGTCGACCAGGGCGCCGTCGGGATGGCGGAGGTTGAACGTGACCGTGCCGCCCCGCCCCTCGCCCGTCGCCGGCCCGTACACCTCGACCAGGGGTTGGCCGGTGCGGTGCCGCAGCGTGGTCAGCCGGCCGAGCAGCCACTCGGTGAGCAGGCCGACCCGGGTGTGCACGAGGTCCACGCCGATCGCGTCGAGCCAGCGCAGCCCGAACTCGACGTCCGGGATGCTCAGGAAGTTGAGCGTGCCGTCCTCGAACGCCGACTCGTCGTCCATCGGCCGGTGCCAGTCGCCCTGAACGCTGACCGCGCGGATCGTGCCGCCGGAGAACCACGGCCGGCGCAGTCGGGCCATCGCGTCCCGGCGTGCCAGCAGCGCGCCGACGCCGGTGGGGTAGCCGAAGAGCTTGTACCAGCTCAGACAGACGAATTCGGGTCGTACGACACTGAGGTCCAGCCGGTTAGTCGGAGTGAACGCAGCGGCGTCGAGCAGCACGTCGTACCCGTGTCGGTGGGCCAACTCCACCCAGCTCAACGGGTGCTGTACGCCGGAGAAGTTGCTCTGCGCCGGGTACGCGAACAGCCCCCGCCCGCCGGACCGACCCCACCGCCCGGCCAACCCGGCCCGGCCGGCTGCCAGCACGGTCACCAGGTCCGACTCGGCGACCCGCAGTTCCGGCCCGGTCAGCGGCACGTAACGCACGCGTGCGCCGCCGGCCCGTGCGTACTCACGGATGCCGTTGACCGAGTTGTGGTTGTCCCAGGTCAACACGAAGGGCGCGGCACGGCCGAAGTCGTACGCCTCGCCGACCACCCGGCAGGCGCCGCTCGCGTTCGGGGTGAAGATGACCGCGTACTCGGCCGGGTCCGCACGGAAGAAGTCGAGCACCGTGCGTCGGGCCGACTCCACCAGCGAACCGGCCGCCAGAGAGGTCGGGTTCTCCGAGTGCGGGTTGCTGTAGAGGCCGGCGAGCAGCCGATCGTGGTGGGCGGTCACCTGGGCCCGCGCGGCCACGCCGGCTCCGGCGTAGTCGAGGTAGACCTGGCCGTCCTGGTCGAGGTGCCGGTACTCGGTGGCGCGCAGTTCGTCGATCCGGGCGGTGTCGGCGTACCCCGGCAGCGCCGCCAGGGCGGTGCCGGGGCCCGGCTCAGGCCGCACGGCGCGACTCCCGACGCACCAGCACCGCCCAGGTCGCACCGAGGAAGAGCAGCACGAAACCGCCGAGCACCAACCAGTTCACCCACACCGGCCGGGAGAAACTGTCGCCGTACGTGGCCAGCAGCGGCGGACCGAGCGGTGATCCACCGTCGCGCCAGAGCCGTTCCACCCCGGCGGTGTGCCCCAGTCCCTCGAACGCCCACCGGTTCGACATCGCGTAACTGAGCCACTGGCCGCCGACCGCCATGGCCGGCACCGGCAGGATCGCGCCGACGAACAGCACCTGCGGGAAGCAGAGCATCGGCAGCATCAGGGTCGCCTGGGCCGCGTCCGAGACGGCCGCCGAGCAGAGCAGGCCGAGGGCGAGCGCGGCAGCCGAGGAGAGCAGCAGCGTCGCGTAGAGGGCGGCGAAATCATCGCCGCCAACCGCCGGTAGGCGGTCGATCCCGCGCAGCACCCCGAGCAGGGCCAGGTCCACCAGGGCCAGCAGCGGCAGCAGCACCGCGACCTTCGCCAACAGGTACGGCACCAGCCGGACACCCGCCAGCCGCTCCCGGTGCAGGATCGGCAGCTCGGTGCAGATCTGGAGCAGGCCGTAGGTGAGCCCGAAGAAGAAGCCGCCGAACGCGATCCAGAACAGGATCATCACGGTCACGTTCGGGCTCGGTCGTGTCGGGTCGAACGCGCCGGGGCGGAACAGCAGTGCGAACATGCCGAGCACCATCAGCGGTGAGCCGAGCAGGATGGCCAGGGTCAACCGGTTCCGGGCGACGATCTCCGCGTTGCGTGCGGTGAGGACCGTCCACTGGCGCAGTCGGCCGACCGGCCGGTGCTCCGGCGTCGGGGCGTCCGGTGCGCCGGCGCGGGGCGGCGGTTCAACATCGCGGTACGCCGCGAAGCGGTCGGGCCAGACGGCCTGGTCCGTCTCCTCGTCGAGGCGCAGGTGCACCTCCGCCAGGGACCGAAGGCCGAAGAACTCTCGGGCGTCGGTCGGCGTACCGGCGAACGCCAACCGGCCCTCGCGGGTCAGCACGACGACCCGGTCGCAGCGGTCCACGTCGGTGATCTGGTGAGTGGTGAGCACCACTGTGGTCCCCGCTTCGGCGAGCGTGCGCAGCACCCGGAGCAGGTCGACGGCGATCGCCGGGTCCAGCCCGGAGGTCGGCTCGTCCAGGAAGAACACCCCCGGGCGGGTGAGCAGTTCGACGGCGATGCTGGCGCGCTTGCGCTCACCGCCACTGAGTCGACCCACCGGCACGGCGGCCCGCTCGGTCAGCCGCAGTTCGGCGAGCACCTCGGCCACCCTCCGGGTGACGTCGGCCGGCCCGGTCCCCGGGGGCAGGCGGAGCTGGGCGGCGTACCGCAGCGTGCGTTCCAGCGGCAGCTCACGATGGATGATGTCGTCCTGCGGGACGAGACCGATCACTCCGACCTCGGCGGTGCCGTCGTACGCCACCGTTCCCGTCGCCGGTCGGCGTACCCCGGCCAGCGTCTCCAGCAGGGTCGTCTTGCCGGCGCCGCTCGCCCCGATGATGGCGACCACCTCGCCCGGCCGGATGGTCAGCGAGATGTCGTCCAGGATCCGGCGACCATTGTGGATGGTGCGGCTCAGGCCGCTGGCCACGATGCCGACGCCGGTACGCGGGGGAGAGGTGGTCTGCTCGGTCGTCATGTCGGGTGCCCGATCCGGTCGGTGGGTGGTCCACCTGAATATCGTGCATCGGCGATGCCACGTCTCCCGGGGGGTGGCTACCGATCGACCGGTGTGGCCGGTGTCGTGCCGCGCGCCTGCGCCGGCACCTGGAGGAGGTCCAGGCTGTTGCGCCACAGCGTCTCCAGTTGGGCCGGGTCGTTGAGCAGCTTCGCGAGCAGGACCCGCCCCTCGATCTGGGCGACGATGGACCGGGCGGCCTCCCGGGTGTCGACCGACGGGCCGGCCAGGCCGCTCTCCTTCGCCTCGATGACCACCCGCTCGATGAGGTCGATCTGCTCCTCGAAGATCTCCTGGAGCCGACGGCGGATCTCCTCGACCTGGTTGCTGAGTTCGAGGGCGAGGTTGCCGAAGAGGCAGCCGACGACCAGACCGGCCTGCTGCTGGCCGGCGCGCTGAACCTCGGTGGTGGCCTCGAACAGGTCCCGTAGCCGCCGCAACGGGTCGTGCGTACTGCCGAGCACCTGCTCCCACTGGCGGCGCTGAGTCACCCAGTGCTCGTCGATCACCGTGCGGGCGAGTGCCTGCTTGGACTCGAAGAAGTAGTAGAAGCTGCCCTTCGGCACGCCCGCCGTCGCGCAGATCTCGGCCACTCCCAGCGCCGAGTAGCCGCGCTGCTCGAGCAGTGCGGCGGCCGCGTCGAGGATCTTGTTCCGCGCGTCACTCGTCCGTCCCATGCTTTGACGATACACGACCGGTCGGCTAGCTTTTTGTCGACCAGTCGTCTACTGGTTCTCCGGCCGAGCCGTCCAGGCTCGACCACCAGGGCTTCGGCCAGTCAGGAAGTGGTTCTCATGGGCACCAGCCAGGGACAGAAGGTCGCCGTGATCACCGGTGCCTCGCAGGGTATCGGCGGCGACCTCGTGGAGGCGTACCGCAAGCTCGGTTACGGCGTCGTGGCCACCTCGCGCTCGATCGGCGCGGCCGACGACCCGGAGATCGTCACCGTCCGGGGCGACATCTCCGACGCCGACACGGCGGAACGGGTGGTTCGTGCGGCCCTTGACCGTTTCGGGCGTATCGACAGCCTGGTGAACAACGCGGGCGTCTTCGTCGCCAAGCCGTTCACCGACTACACCGACGAGGACTTCGCCCTGCTCACCGCGGTCAACCTCAACGGGTTCTTCCAGCTCACCCAGCGTGTGCTGCCACACCTGCTGGCCGTCGGCGGGGGCCACATCGTCACCATCACGACCAGCCTCGTGGACCAGCCCAGCTCGCACGTCCCGTCCGTACTCGCCTCGCTGACCAAGGGCGGCCTCAGCTCCGCGACCAAGTCCCTCGCCATCGAGTACGCGGGCCGGGGCGTCCGGGTGAACGCCGTGGCGCCCGGCATCATCAAGACCCCGATGCACCCGGTCGAGACGCACGCGGCGCTCGCGGGCCTGCACCCGGTCGGCCGGATCGGCGAGACCAGCGACGTGGTCAACGCGGTCGTCTACCTCGAATCCGCGCCCTTCGTCACTGGCGAGATCCTGCACGTCGACGGCGGTCAGAACGCCGGTCGCTGACCCCAGCCCAATTCGTACCGAAGGAGCAGACGATGCCGATCGTCACCATCCAGATCACCCGCGAGGGCAGCACGCCCGACGCGTCCGCAGCGACGGCGCAGGAGAAGGCGGCCCTCATCAAGGGTGTCAGCGAACTGCTGCGTGACGTCCTGAACAAGCCGCTCACGTCGACCTTCGTGGTGATCGACGAGGTGGAGACCGAGAACTGGGGCCGTGGCGGTCTCCCGGTCGAGCAGTTCCGTCTACAGCAGAGCGCCCAGGCGCCGGAGTAGGCCCAGGTCGTCGGCCGGTGCGGCCGGGCCGCCGCACCGGCGAACGCCGAGGGGCGGCTCGGCCAGCGCTGTCGATCAACTCGTGCGACTGTTGACCGGTGATCAACACGGGGTTGGTCACCATGAGGAGGACTGTTTCGTGGATCTGCCTGACAACCTGCTCGCGTTGCTGCGCGAGCCGAGCACCTGCTACGTGACGACGCTGATGCCGGACGGCTCGCCGCAGCTCACCCAGACCTGGGTGGACACCGACGGCACGAACATCTTGATCAACACGGTGGAGACCCACCAGAAGACGCGCAACGTCCGGCGGGACCCGCGGGTTGCGGTGGCGATCTCGGACCCGCAGAAGCCCGGCGCGTACCACGAGGTGCGCGGACGGGTGGTGCGCGTCAGCACCGAGGGCGCCGCCGAGCACATCGACCAGTTGTCGCAGCGCTACCTCGGTGGGCCGTACCCGTGGTTCGGTGGCCGCGACCAGGTGCGGATCATCCTCACCATCGAGGCCGACCGGGTGCATTCGATGGGCTGAGCGGCCGGCCGTCGGCATCCGCCTTCGACGACGCCGCGACCTCGGTGAAGAACTGCCGCAGGGTGTCGGCGACCAGGGTGGGTGCCGTCATGGTCGCGAAGTGCGACTGGCCCGGCCAGACGACGTGCCGTACGCCGGGAATCGCTCGCGCGAGCGCGTTCATCGTGGTCGGCATCGGCTCCCACGTGTCGGCACCGGCCAGCAGGAGGGTCGGCACGGTGATCGAGGACCACCGGGTGAGGTCGGTGCTGTCCCCGGCGAGCGCCTCGAGATCGTGCAGCCAGCCGATCGCCGAGCGCCGCGCCTCGACCGGGTCGGGCTCACGGTCGCCGGCCGCGGCCGCGAATGCCGCGACGATCTCGGCCGGAACCCGGGTCACGTCGTTCAACGCCGCTGCCATCGCGGGAGCGTCGTCCCGCTCGAAGGCGGAACGGTAGCGGTCGA
Source organism: Micromonospora vulcania (assembly GCF_042658605.1). Taxonomy (NCBI): domain Bacteria; kingdom Bacillati; phylum Actinomycetota; class Actinomycetes; order Micromonosporales; family Micromonosporaceae; genus Micromonospora; species Micromonospora vulcania. The sequence continues at coordinate 349,963 of NZ_JBHSQS010000004.1, forward strand.
GCAGCGGTGCGATCTCGGCCCCGGCCGCGAAGAGCGGGGGCTCGAAGATGGCCAGCGAGCGCACCGCGCGCGGATCCGTCGAGGCGGTGTGCAGCGCCAGGGTCGCTCCGTAGGAGGCACCGACGAGATGGACGGGCCGACCCGAGAATCGTTGCGCCGCCTCGATGACAGCGATCAGGTCGGCGGTCTCGGCGGTGAACGAATTGTCGCCGGGTGGGACGTCGCTGGGGCCGTAGCCACGCCTGGCCGGCATCCACACCTCGTGGTCGTGGGCGAGCCGTTCCGCGACGGTGGCCCAGGAGTGCAGCCCACCGCCCGAGCCGTGTACGAGGACGACCGGGTCACCGGCACCCGTCCGGCGGACCACCAGGCGGGTGCCGTCGGCCGAGGTGACGTGTTGATCGTGGCTGCTCATCGTCGCTCCAGGATGCCGGTGGACCAGTTGCTCAAGGTGGTGTGCAGCGCGTCGCGGATGGTGTGCCACGACGCGTCGACGTCACGGGGGTGCCCGAACCCGTCGACGGTCTCCAGGCTCGCGAAACCGTGCAGGGTGCTGCGGACGAAACGCATCGCGTCGGTCAGGCCCGGTTCGTCGAGCCCGTAGCCGCGCAGCATCGCGTAGCTGAGCTCGATCAGGCGCAGATGGCCCGCCGAGCTCGTGCCGATCTCGGGCGGCAGCGGCAGCTGGGTCGCGGCGTACTGCCCCGGATGCGCGACGGCGAACGCGCGCCAGGCGTCGGCGAACCCGACGAGGGCCTGCCTGCCGGACCGGCCGGCCACGGCGAGCGCCAACTCGTCGGCGAACGCGGCCGCCGCCCGAACCGCGACCTGCTCGATCAACGCGGCGCGGCTGCGCACGTGCACGTAGAGGGCGGCGTCCGAGACCCCGAAGTGCCGGGCGACCGCCGCGACGGTCAATCGCGGCAACCCGACGGTGTCCGCCAGCTCGGCCGCGGCGGCCGAGACTCGCGCGCTGGTCAGACCCTGCCGTGGCATGGCCATCCTTTGGATAACTAGGAAACAACTTAGGTGCCCTAAGATAGCACCGTCGGTCGGCCGCTGACATGAACGACCCGGGCGGGGGAAGAACGGCTGCTCCGCCGCAGGAGGGGAGTCGGGATGCGAGCCGTCGTCTACGCGGACGTTCGGACCGTCGCGGTCCGGGAGGTGCCGGACGCGACGCTGGAGGCGGAGACCGACGCGCTCGTGCGGATCACCTCCACCGCACTGTGCGGCACCGACCTGCACATGTACGACGGCCGGACCGGAGCCGACCCCGGCCTGGTGCTCGGCCACGAACCGTTGGGCGTCGTGCAGCAGGTGGGCAGCGCGGTGCAGACCGTCCGACCCGGCACCCGGGTGGTGATCCCCACGCACCTGTTCTGCGGGACCTGCGTGATGTGCGCCCGAGGGCTCTCCGCGGCCTGCCTGCGGGCTCGGGCCGAAGGGCCGGGCGCGGCGTACGGCTACGCCGGGATGGGCCCGTACCGGGGTGCCCAGGCGGATCTGCTGCGCGTGCCGTGGGCCGACGCGAACTGCGTACCCGTGCCGGGCGAGCCGGGCGACGCGTACGAGGACGACTTCGTGCTGCTCGCCGACGCGTTCGTCACCGGTTGGCACGCCGCCGCCACCCTCGCCCAGGTGCAGGCCGGTGACACGGTGGCCGTGTTCGGCGCCGGCACCATCGGCCTGCTCAGCGCCTACTCGGCGGTGCTCCGGGGCGCCCGGGTGGTCTACTGCGTGGACGGCGTGGACGCCCGGCTCGACAAGGCCGGCGAGATCGGCGCGGTACCGGTCGACTTCCGCCACGGCGACCCGGTCGAGCAGATCCGCGCGGACCGCGCCCGGGCCGGGTTACCGCTCGGCGAGGAGAAGTTGGGTGGGATCGACAAGGTCATCGACGCGGTCGGGTTCCAGGCCCGGGACCGGGAGCACCCCGATCGGGAACGTCCCAACCAGGTCATCACCGACGCGGCCCGGCTGGTCAACCCCGCGGGGGCGATCGGGGTCGCCGGTGTGTACCCGGACAGGGACCTGCATCCGCGCCCCGGTGCGAGCGCCCACGAGGACCTGGTCGCGCCGTGGGGGGCCCTGTTCAGCAAGGGCGTGGCCGTGCGGTTCGGCCGTACCCACGACCGCCGCTACACGGTGCTGCTGCGTGACCTGGTCGTCGCCGGTCGGGCTCGACCGAGCATGATCGTCACCCACCACGGCACCCTCGCCGACGCTCCGGAGCTGTACCGCAGCTTCGACCGCCGCGAAGACGGGGTGATCAAGGCGGTGCTGCACCCGTAGGCGGCCGAGCCGATCCTGGCCGCGTGGTCGGTCCCTCAGAGGTTGAGCGGGACCGGGTCGGTGGCCAGCTCGGGGAACCGCTCGCGTGGTCCGGTCACCAACCGGCGGGCCGACAGGTCGAGTAGCCCGCCCACCCCGGTCAGTCGTGCCACCGGCGTGCCGTCCGCCCGGGTGTAGTCCTGCTCGATCTGGAACGTCCGGCCCGTGCCCCACACGAACTGGCACGACACGTCGACCTCGTCCCCGCCGCGCAGCTCCCGCAGGTACCTCAGGGTCACCTCCAGGGCGACCGGCCCCACGCCGGCGGCGAGGAGCCGATTCTGGGCGATGCCGGCGGCGCGCAGGCACTCCCACCGGGCGTGCTCGCCGTACTGGAGGTAGACGGCCTGGTTCAGGTGGCCCTGGGTGTCCAACTCATAGCCGCGGACGGTGATGCGTACCCGGAACGGATCTGCCATGGGCCGAGGGTAGCGAGGGGTCCGAGGCGTGGATCACATCGCCGGCGCCGGACCGTCGCGTTGTCGCCGCGTACGGCTGACGTGGGGTTTCTCGATCAATCTGTTCGATTGCGGCGAGCGGCCGGTGCGGCTACCCTGCCACCGGCCGGCAAGCGGGTCGTGCCTGGTTGTGGCTTCGGCGACAGCGGCCAGGGATCGATCCCGGCGGCTGGACGCGCTGGCCAGGGCCGGGGGAGCGGTCGTCGGCGACCGGGAGTGACCGCGGGGGCCGCCGTGACAGGCGAACACTGCGCTACATCTATATTGCCGGATTGTTACATTTTCAACAGGCCCTCGCCTTGCGGATGGCCCACCCGCCGCAATACGTTGCCGTCAACAACAAAACCGAGTGAAGGTCAAACCTTCCGGAGGCAACGATGACGTTGGCGAGGTGGTACGAGCGATGAGCAACGTGCCCATCCTCCTTGAGATGCGCTCCATCACCAAGGAGTTCCCCGGAGTCAAGGCCCTCTCCGACGTCAACCTGGTGGTTCGCGCCGGCGAGATCCATGCCATCTGCGGCGAGAACGGTGCGGGCAAGTCCACGCTGATGAAGGTTCTCAGCGGGGTCTACCCACACGGCACGTACGACGGTCAGATCGTCTACCAGGGCGCGGAGAGTCGGTTCTCCGACATCCGCGCCAGCGAGAACGCCGGGATCGTGATCATCCACCAGGAGCTCGCGCTGATCCCGGGCATGTCGATCGCCGAGAACATCTTCCTCGGCAACGAGCCGCGCAAGCGGGGCGCGATCGACTGGAAGGCCGCCAACCGGATGGCGCTGGACCTGATGGCCCGGGTCGGTCTGCAGGAGGACCCGGACACCCTGATCAAGGACATCGGGGTCGGCAAGCAGCAGCTCGTGGAGATCGCCAAGGCGTTCGCCAAGGACGTGAAGCTGCTCATCCTGGACGAGCCGACCGCGGCGCTGAACGAGGCCGACTCCCGGCACCTGCTGGACCTGCTGCGTGGCTTCCGCTCCCGCGGCATCACCTCGATCATGATCTCGCACAAGCTGAACGAGATCGAGGCGATCGCCGACCAGATCACCATCCTGCGCGACGGCAAGACGGTCGAGACCCTGGACGTCAAGGCGGACGGTGTCGACGAGGACCGGATCGTGCGGGGCATGGTCGGCCGCGAGCTGAGCAGCCGGTTCCCGGACCACACCCCGAAGATCGGTGACGTCTTCTTCGAGGTCCGGAACTGGAACGTGCGGCACCCGATCTCTGCCGACCGGCAGGTCTGCAAGAACGAGAGCTTCACGGTGCGCCGCGGCGAGATCGTCGGCTTCGCCGGCCTGATGGGCGCGGGCCGTACCGAGCTGGCGATGAGCGTGTTCGGCCGCTCCTACGGGGTGTTCGAGTCGGGCACGATCATCAAGGACGGCAAGGAGATCGTGCTGAAGTCCGTGGCGGACGCGATCCACCACGGGTTGGCGTACGTCAGCGAGGACCGCAAGGCGATCGGCCTCAACCTGCTCGACGACATCAAGTCGTCGACGGTGGCCGCCAAGCTGTCCAAGATCTCGCACCACGGCGTCCTCAGCGAGGTCGAGGAGTACCAGGCGGCCGAGGCGTACCGCAAGGAGCTGCGCACCAAGGCTCCGACGGTCGACGAGGGCGTCTCGAAGCTCTCCGGCGGTAACCAGCAGAAGGTGGTCCTGGCGAAGTGGATGTTCACCGACCCGGACCTGCTGATCCTCGACGAGCCGACGCGCGGCATCGACGTGGGTGCCAAGTACGAGATCTACGGCATCATCCAGCGGCTCGCCGACCAGGGGAAGGGCGTCGTCGTCATCTCCTCGGAGCTGCCTGAGCTGATCGGGCTCTGCGACCGCATCTACACCGTGTTCGAAGGCGCCATCACGGGCGAGATCGCCCGGGCCGACGCCACCCCGGAAACCCTCATGAAGCAGATGACCTCGACGAAGAAGATGCTGACACGATGAGCCGATTGAAGGACCTTCAGAAGAACCTGTTCGGAGGCACCACCTCCAACGCTCGCCAGTTCGGGATGATCTTCACCCTGGTGGCGATCGTCCTGATCTTCCAGATCTGGACCAATGGGCTGACGCTGCGGTCGGACAACCTGATCGCGCTGTTCCAGCAGAACTCGTACATCCTGATCCTGGCGATCGGCATGCTCATGGTGATCGTCGCCGGGCACATCGATCTCTCGGTCGGCTCCATCGCTGCCTTCTCAGGCATCCTGGTGGCCAAGGCGATGACCGAGTGGGACCTGCCCTGGCCGGTCGCCATCCTGTTCGGCCTCGCGATCGGTGCCGTCATCGGCGCCTGGCAGGGCTTCTGGGTGGCCTACATCGGGGTGCCGGCGTTCATCGTCACCCTGGCCGGCATGCTGCTCTTCCGCGGCGGCAACCAGTTCATCGGTAACGCGAGCACGATCCCGGTGCCGGAGGGCTTCCGTAAGATCGGCTCCGGGTTCCTGCCCGAGTTCGGGCCGGACACCGGCTACAACAACGCGACGTTGCTGCTGGGTCTGGCCGCCGCGGTGGCCGTGGTGTGGCGCGAGCTTCAGGCCCGCAAGACCCGTCGGGCGATGGACGCCGATCCAGCCCCGATGTGGATCTCGATCCTGCGGATGGCCGTCATGGTCGGCGTGATCGCCTTCGCGGCGCTGCGCTTCGCCAGTGGTCGCGTCGGCACCAGCTTCCCGATCTCCGGGCTCATCCTGGTGGCGCTGGTCATCGCGTACTCCTTCTACACCCGCAACACGGCTGGTGGCCGGCACATCTACGCGGTGGGTGGCAACGCCCGGGCGGCCGAGCTGTCCGGTGTGAAGCTCAAGCGGGTCAACTTCTTCGTCATGATGAACATGTCCGTCCTGGCCAGCCTGGCCGGCATGATCTTCGTGGCCCGTTCGGCGGCCTCCGGACCGCAGGACGGCAACGGCTGGGAACTGGACGCGATCGCCGCGGTCTTCATCGGCGGCGCGGCTGTCTCCGGCGGCATCGGCACCATCAGCGGCTCGATCGTCGGTGGTCTCGTCATGGCCGTGCTCAACAACGGCCTCCAGCTCCAGGGCGTGGGCACCGACAAGGTCCAGATCATCAAGGGCCTGGTCCTCCTGCTGGCCGTCGCACTCGACGTCTACAACAAGAGCCAGGGCCGCTTCTCCATCATCGGAAGCCTGACGCGACCCTTCCGCCGCGCCGACTCCGGTCCACCCGCTCCACCGCCGGACGCGGAGCGCGAGCCCGCCAAGGCAGCGGTGTCCGGCTGACGGCCACCGACTCTCCACCCCGTCTCAATCCCCAGAAAGGTAAGTCCTGACATGCGTAAATTCTTCGGCACGTCGGTGGTGGCTATCAGCGCCGCTGCCATGCTGGCCCTCGCCGGCTGCGGCTCCGGCCGCGACGAGGAGTCCGGTGGCTCCAAGGACGCCAAGGGCTTCGCGGCGAACTCCCTGATCGGTGTCGCCCTGCCGGCCAAGACCTCGGAGAACTGGGTCCTCGCCGGTGACCTGTTCAGCAACGGCCTGAAGGAGGCCGGCTTCCAGAGCCAGGTGCAGTACGCGGGCGCCTCGACCACGGTCGCCGACCAGCAGAACCAGATCACCGCCATGGTCACCTCGGGTGCCAAGGTCATCGTCATCGGCGCGACCGACGCCGCGCAGCTGTCGACCCAGGTCGCCGCTGCCCACGCGCAGGGCGTGAAGGTCATCGCGTACGACCGGCTCATCACCAACACGCCGGACCTCGACTACTACGTCGCGTTCGACAACTTCAAGGTCGGCCAGCTCCAGGGCCAGGCCCTGCTGGACGGCATGAAGGCCAAGAAGCCGAACGGTCCGTACAACATCGAGCTGTTCTCCGGCTCGCCGGACGACAACAACGCCGGTGTCTTCTTCAACGGCGCCATGAGCGTTCTCCAGCCGGAGATCGACAAGGGCACCGTCGTCGTCGCCTCGGGCCAGAAGGACGTCAAGCAGACCGCCATCCAGGGCTGGAAGGCCGAGGGTGCGCAGGCCCGTATGGACCAGCTGCTGACCTCGACCTACGGCAGCAAGGAGCTGGACGGCGTCCTCTCCCCGAACGACACGCTGGCCCGCGCGATCCTGACCTCGGTCAAGGGTGCTGGCAAGCCGACCCCGATCGTCACCGGCCAGGACTCCGAGGTTGAGTCGGTCAAGTCGATCGTCGCTGGCGAGCAGTACATGACGATCAACAAGGACACCCGCAACCTGGTGAAGGAGACCATCAACATGGTCAAGGCTCTCCAGGCCGGTAACACCCCGCAGGTGAACGACACCAAGTCCTACAACAACGGCAGCAAGGTCGTCGACACGTACCTGCTCCCGCCGGTCGCCGTCACCAAGGCGAACGCGGCTGAGGCGTACGCCAACGACCCGAAGCTCGCGCCGCTCACCAAGTAAGCACCGAGCGTCAGGCGGTAACGCCGATGGGTCCCGGATCTCCTCTTCCGGGACCCATCGTCGTCCTGGCACCCCTGCATCACCCGGCACCGATCCGGAAGGAGGTCTGACCGTGAAGACACCCGTCCGGTCCAGGCCACCCGGCGTCGGCCGCGACCCCGAATCCCCGCTGCCCGCACTACCTGGCGCCAGCCAGGAGGAGATCCGGCGGCAGAACCTCGGCGCCGTGCTGCGCTATGTCCACCTGCACGGGCCAACGTCCCGAGCCCAGCTGACCAGCCGGCTCGGCCTCAACCGCAGCACCATCGGCGCCCTCGCGGCCGACCTGGTCGCCAGCGGCCTGGTCACCGAGGAGGCACCGACCACCGCGCGCCGCGCGGGTCGCCCCTCGCTGGTGGTCAGCCCCCGCTCCGACCGGGTCTACGCACACGCCCTGAGTATCGACGCGGACCGGCTGCGCGCCGCCCGGGTCGGCATCGGCGGGCGCATCCTCGACCTTCGTGAGGTCGCCCGTCCCGGTGGCATGTCGGCGGTCGACGCCGTCAAGCCGCTCGCCGAGCTCGTCCGGGACATGGAACGCTCCGTCGCCACCGACACCCTGCTGGTCGGTGGTGCGGTCGCGGTCACCGACACCACCCGTGGCCGGGACGGCGCGATTCGGGTCGCCAGCGTCGACGAGGCACTCGGGGCGGCGCTGGAGGCCGAGTTCACCGCCTGTCCGGGTTTCGTGGCCGGCGACCTAGCCGACATCGCGGGCCTGGCCGAGCACGTCCGAGGCGTGGCCGCCGGCGTCGACGACCTCATCTACCTGCACGGTGACCTCGGCATCAGCGCCGGGATCATCGTCGGCGGACGGCTGGTGATCGGCCACCGCGGGCACAGCGGCAAGGTCGGCCACATGGTGGTCAACCCGAACGGCCTGCCATGTGGGTGCGGGTCGCGTGGCTGCTGGGAGACCGAGATCAGCGAGGCCGCTCTGCTACGGCACGCCGGCCGGGACCCCGCCGACCGCGAGGCGGTGGCCGAGGTGCTGCGCGCCGCGGCGGACGGCGACCGGACCGCCCGCGAAGCGGTCGAGCGGGTCGCCGACTGGCTCGGCTTCGGCGTGGCCAATCTGGTCAATGTGGTCAACCCGGACGCCGTGGTGTTCGGCGGCTCGCTGCGCGACATCTTCACCGCCGGGGCGGACACGGTCCGCCGACGGCTGGACGCCATGCCGCTGCCGAACTCCCGTTCGCATCTACGCCTGCGGGCGGCGGCGCTCGGCCGCGACGCCGTCCTGATCGGCGCCGCCGAGCTGGCCTTCGACAAGCTGCTGGCCGACCCGCTGAACGTCGGCGTCGTGGCCCGGGCCGGGGGCACCGACCGGGCGTAGCCGGACAGTATCACTCCCGTGGCGAGGGTGAGAGTAAGTGCTACATTTGTGTAGCAGTTACTCCGGGTGCGCCTGCGTGCGTACCCCGGGCACCCGACCGGAAGAAGTGACCAGATGATCGTGCGCGACCAGCTGTACATCGGGGGAGCCTGGGTCGAACCCACCGATCCCCACCTGCTCGACATCCGTTCGCCCCACGACCAGTCCCTGCTGGGCCGGGTCGCCCAGGCCACCACCACGGACATCGACCGGGCGGTCGCCGCTGCCCGCGAGGCGTTCGACCAGGGTCCCTGGCCGCACACCACTCCCGAGCAGCGGCAGGAGATCATCCGGCGGGTGAACGCCCGGCGCGAGGCCCGGGCCGACGAAATCGCTGCGGCGATCTCGGCGGAGAACGGCTCCGCCCTCTGGTTCACCCAGCTGGGGCAGCCCTTCCTGACCCGGCAGGTCGCGTCGTATCTGAAGGCCGCCAGCGAGCTGGGCTGGGAGGAGATCGTCGAGCCGAGCGACCCGGCCGTGCCCTACGACACCATCGTCCGGCGGGAGGCGATCGGTGTGGTCGCCGCCGTCATTCCGTGGAACAGCCCGTTCTCGGCGGCCACCGCCAAGCTCACTCCGGCGCTGCTGGCCGGCAACACCGTCGTGCTGAAGGTGTCGCCGGAGAATTCGATCAGCATGATGCTGCTGGCGGACCTGTTCGCCGAGGCCGGGCTGCCCGCGGGTGTCCTGAGCATCCTGCCGGCCGACCGGGAGACAAGCGAGCATCTCGTCGCGCACCCGGACGTCGACAAGGTCGCGTTCACCGGTTCCACCCGGGCCGGCCGTCGGATCGCCTCGATCGCCGGTGAGCAGCTCAAGCGGGTCAGCCTGGAGCTGGGCGGAAAGTCCGCAGCGGTGATCCTGGACGACGCGGACCTGCCGGCCGTGGTGCAGGGGCTCCGGTTCGGCGCGCTGGGCAACAACGGCGAGGCCTGCATCCTGCAGACCCGCATCCTCGCTCCGCGCAGCCGTTACCAGGAGGTGGTCGAGGCGCTGACCGCCCTGGTGGAGTCGCTGAAGGTCGGTGACCCGTCCGACCCGGACACGTTCATCGGCCCGATGATCCGCCCCGACCAGCAGCAGCGGGTGATCTCCTATATCGAGCTGGGCATCGCGGAGGGCGCCCGCCTGGTCACCGGCGGCCCGGTTGTTCCGGCGGGCCTGGAGCGCGGGAACTACGTCACGCCCACGCTCTTCGTCGACGTGGACAACGGCATGCGGATCGCCCAGGAGGAGATCTTCGGGCCGGTCCTGACCGTCATCGGCTACGACGACGAGGACGACGCCGTCCGGATCGCCAACGACTCGGAGTACGGCCTGTCCGGTGGCGTCTGGTCCGCCAGCACCGAGCGAGCGCTGGCGGTGGCCCGGCGCATCCGTACCGGCACGGTGACCATCAACGGCTCGCCGGTGAGCTTCGACGGGCCGTTCGGCGGCTACAAGGCCAGCGGTATCGGGCGGGAGTACGGCATGGTCGGGCTCAGCGGGTACCTCGAGTACAAGACCGTCACCCGTCGGCGGTGAGCCCGGTCAGGGCAGCGGCAACTCCTCCACGACGCTGCTGCCGCTGCCCGGCCGGGACTCCCACGACCAGGTTTCGCGCAGTCGGACCCGGCCGTCGGCCAGCACGGACACCTCCGAGACGCAGTGCCCGGAGGAGGTCTGCCCGTCGAGGTTGAGCTGGACGTACCGGAAGTCCAACCGGTCGCCGTCGCGGGTGCCGACGAGACGACCGCGCCGGATCGACCCGCCGGCGTACTCGGCCCAGACCTCGCCGGCCCGCTCGTGGTACGCGAACACGGTCTCCGTGCCCACCTCGCCTGCGACCACATCGGTCACCGCGGCGAAACGGCGCCCGTCCAACGAGATCGTCATGCCACCGAACCTACCGGCGCCGCGGTACCCGTGAACGGCGGTGCCCCGCACCGAAGGGGGCCTCCTCCCGGCGCGAGCCGGGCAGATGGTGACGCTCGTGCGGACGGTCACCGACTCCCTGTCGGGGGTCGCCGATATGGTCGACGGCGTGGGTGTGCACCAGCTCGATCGCGCGCAGGCACGACGGATCGCCGTCCGGGCCCAGCTGCTGGCCGCCCCTCGGCCGACCGATCTGCTGACCGTGGTGCGGCAGCTGACGCTGCTGCAGATCGACCCGACGGCTGCCGTCGCACCGAGCGCCGACCTGGTCGCCTGGAGCAGGCTCGGCTCGTTGTACCAGCCGGCGCAGTTGCAGCGGGCGCTGGAGCGGGACCGGACCCTCTTCGAGCACCAGGCGATGGTCCGGCCGATGGCCGACCTGGGGCTCTACCTCGCCGCCATGGCCGGCTGGCCCAGCCATGAGCGCCAGCGCGAGTGGCTGCGCCGCAACGACTCGTTCCGTCGGGATGTGCTCGACCTGCTCGGCCGTTCCGGGCCGCTGCTCTCCCGCGACATCCCGGACACCTGCGCGGTGCCCTGGCCGTCCTCTGGCTGGACCAACAACCGCAACGTCACCCAGATGCTGGAGTTCCTGGTCCTGCGCGGTGAGGTGGCGATCGCCGGCCGCCAGGGCCGCCAGCGCCTGTGGGACGTGGCCGAGCGGGTCTACCCGGTCGGCACGGCCGTCGTCGACCTGGAGCAGGCGCGCAGGGCCCGTAACGAGCGACGGCTGCGGGCGCTGGGCATCGCGCGGGCGAAGACGATCGTCACCCCCGGTGAGCCGGCCGAGGTCGGCGACGCCGGTGAGCCGGCGGTCGTCGAGGGCGTACCGGGGGTCTGGCGGGTCGATCCGGCCGCGCTCGGGCAACCCTTCACCGGGCGTACCGCGGTGTTGTCACCCTTCGACCGGCTGGTGCACGACCGCGTCCGCCTGGCGGAGCTCTTCGAGTACGAGTACGTGCTGGAGATGTACAAGCCGAAGGCCAGCCGACGGTGGGGCTACTTCGCGTTGCCGATCCTGCACGGGGACCGGCTGGTCGGCAAGGTGGACGCCACGGCGGACCGCCGGCGCGGCACGCTCGTGGTGCACACCGTCCACGAGGACGTGCCCTTCACCCCGGAGCTGACCCGGGCCGTGCACGACGAGCTGCACGACCTCGCGGCCTGGCTGAAGTTGACCGCCGAGGGCCTGCGCTGACGGGTGATCGCCGAGCCCTCCGGCCCGGCGATCACCCGTCACGGCACTACGCGATCCGACGGACCCGCCGGACGGCCAGATAGAGCAGGAGCAGGGCGAGGGCGACGAAGAGGCCAGTCTCGATGCTCTGGAACAGCCAGAACCGGTCCGCGGGCTGATACTGCTGCCAGTTGTACGCGCCCGGCTGGAGGCCCAGCTCGGCGCCGCACACCTGGCCGTTCGGCCCCTTGCCACCCGGCGGGCACTGGATCCGGGTGTTCGGTGCCATCATCGTGCCGTCGGCATTCCGGACGCCCTGGGAGAGGATCCAGTCACCCTGGCTCGACTCCGGCCTCTCGGCCGCCTCGATCGGGAAGGTCTTGGTGCGGGCGGGCTGGTAGTGCGGTCGAACCAGAGCCTCCACCGCCGCCCGCACACCGATGAACCCGACCAGGGTGATGCCCATGGCCGGCAGCATCCGCTTCCAGACGGTGCCGGCGAAGATGCCGAGCGCCACGGCGAAGAGGGTGTAGCCGATCGGGACGATGCCCTGCAGATCGAAGACGATCAGGCCGAGCCGGCCGTCCTGGCCGGCGTCGGTCAGTGGCGCGACCCACCAGGACATGCCCAGCCCGTACGCAACCGCCGCGAGCACGGTGGCCGTGCCGACCAGCCCGAACTTCACCAGCGCCCAGCGCGTCCGGCCGATGCCCTGGGTCCAGACGAACCGGTGCGTGCCGTGCTCCACCTCGCGAGCGACCAGCGGGGCGCCCCAGAACAGGCCGACCAGCACCGGCAGGGTGAGCAGCAGTACGGCCACCAGGTTCAGGCTCCCGTACCGGTTGCTGAAGCGGCGGTAGCCCGCGTCGCAGGATTCCCGGACGGTCGCGGCGGCGTTGGTGTCGGCGAGCTGCCGTGCGCAGTCCGTCAATCCCAGGTCGGAGAAGGAGTGCCGCATCGACAGACCGATCGGCACCATCAGGGCGGCGAGCGCCGCGAACCCCAGCAGGGTGATGAACGCCTGCTTGCGGTGTTGCCGCCAGGTCAGCCAGATCATGCCGGCACTCCCCACTCGCTGTGACTGGTCTGCGCGTCGCCTTCGGCCAGGTAGGCCAGGATGACGTCCTCCAGGCCGACCTCGCGCACCGTCCAGGCGGGATCGGTGACCGGGCCGTCGGTGCGGACCAGCATCGTGGACTGCCGGTCGGTGTGGCTGGCCCGGACGATCGTGGCGACGCCGCCGATCGGGCCGCCGTCGTGTCGGGGGCCGACCAGCTGCCGGTGCCCGGCCACCAGGTCCTCGACCGTGCCGGTGAGCTGCACCTGGGCGGCGTTGAGCACGATCAGGTAGTCGCAGACCCGCTCCAGGTCGGCCAGCAGGTGCGAGGAGAGCAGGACGGTGGTCCCGGAGTCCGCGACGCTGCCCATCAGCGACTGGAGGAACTCCCGCCGGGCCAGCGGATCGAGGCTGGCGACCGGCTCGTCGAGCAGCAGCAGGCGGGGCTGCTTGGCCAGCGCCAGTGCGAGCGCCACCTGGGCCCGTTGACCGCCGGAGAGTTTGCCGACCGGCCGGTCCGGCGGTATGCCGAGCTGGGCCAGCCGAGTGCGAGCCAGCGCTCCGTCCCACCGCCGGTTCAGCTTGCCGCCGGCGATGACCAACTCGGCGGCGGTGAAGTCGCGGTACAAAGGGGTGTCCTGGGCGACGAACCCGGTGTCGGCCAGGCCCTCCGTGTCGCCGTACGGGGTTCGGCCGAACACCCGTACCGTGCCCGCGTCGGGCTTGAGCAGCCCGACGGCCAGGTGCAGAAGCGTGCTCTTGCCCGCACCGTTCGGCCCGACCAGCGCCGCGATCCGGCCGGCCGGCAGGTGCAGCGAACAGTCCCGTAACGCCCAGGTTCTGCCGTACCGCTTGCCCAGTTGGTCGGCCTCCAAGACCATGTCCATCCTCTGTCCTCTCGTTCCGCTCATGCGTGCTCTCTCTGCGGGGCGTCGTCCGGGAGGGTGGCCCGCAAGGTGGTCTCCACCAGGGCGATGACGTCCTCGGCCGTGAGGCCGGCGGCCCGCGCCCGGTCCAGCCACGCGACCAGGTCCTCGCGCAGCTCGGCCTGGTTGGGCAGCGAAGCGCCGGCCAGGGTGCGCTGCACGAAGGTGCCCACCCCGGGTCGGCCACCGACCAGACCCTCGATCTCCAGCTCCCGGTACGCCTTCAGCACCGTGTTCGGGTTGATCGCCAGCGACTGCGCGACGTCCCGGACCTTCGGCAACTGGTCGCCCGGCGCCAGCAGACCGACCCGCAGCGCCTGTTTCACCTGCTGCACGAGCTGCATGTAGGTGTTCACCTTCGACCGGCTGTCCAGCACAAACTCGATCACTCGAGACGATCCTTCCTGTTGTCCTACGACAGTAGGACTAATAGACAGCTTCACCGCGAGCCCGTTCGCTGTCAAGCGCGACCCGGAGATTCGCCGGAAATCCGGTCGCGTCCGGCGTGGCGGTTCTTCCGCCGAGGCCCGGTTCGGCGGTACGCGGTGCTGGCACCCGCAGGCCACACGTTGGCACCGACGGGTCAGGCGGCGGGGAAGGGAACGGGCACGCGATCCGTGCGGACCGGGAGGTGTTCGATGGTCACCAACGAACTGGCGGCGTCGACGGCGTCACCGTTGCAGATCGCCCGCGCCCGAGGTCGGGTACGCGGCCGGCTGATCCTGCTCGGCCCGGCCTTCGTCGCCGCCGTCGCGTACGTCGACCCCGGCAACTTCGCCACCAACTCCGCCGCCGGTGCCCGCTACGGATACCTGCTGGTCTGGGTCGTGGTGGTGGCCAACCTGATGGCCATGCTGGTGCAGACGCTGACCGCCAAGTTGGGCCTGGCCACCGGCCGCAGCCTGCCGGAGTTGTGCCGGGAGCGCCTGCCCCGGCCGGTGAACCGGCTGATGTGGGTGCAGGCCGAGATGGTCGCGATGGCCACCGACCTGGCCGAGGTGATCGGTGGCGCCGTCGCCCTCTACCTGCTCTTCGGCATCCCGCTGTTGCCCGGCGGGATCATCATCGGTGCCGCCGCGTTCCTCGTGCTCGCCCTGCGCTCACGTGGCTTCCGCGCCTTCGAGATCGCCATCGCCGTGGGGCTCGGCGTCATCGTGCTGGCCTTCGCCGCCAACCTGCTCGCCGCCGGCTCGGACCCGGGCTCGGCCGTGGCCGGTCTGGTGCCCCGACTCCAGGGCACCGACAGCGTGCTGCTGGCCGCCGGCATCCTCGGCGCCACCGTCATGCCGCACGTCATCTACGTACACTCCGCGCTGACCCGCGACCGCATCCCCGCCGTCAACGACGCCGAGCGCCGTACCCTCTTTCGTGGTCAGCGCACCGACGTGTTGCTGGCCCTGACGGCGGCCGGCGCGGTCAACCTCGCCATGCTGCTCATCGCCGCGGCCAGCTTCCGCGGCGGCGGTCCGGTCGGCGCGGACAGCCTGGAGGGAGTGCACGCCGGCCTCGGCCAGACGATCGGCACCGCGGCGGCGTTCGGCTTCGCGATCGCCCTGCTGGTCTCCGGGCTGGCCTCCACCAGTGTCGGCACCTACGCCGGCGAGGTCATCATGCAGGGCTTCCTCCGCCGCCGCGTCCCGCTGCTGCTGCGCCGGCTGGTCACCCTGCTGCCCGCGCTGGCCGTGCTCGCCATCGGCCTCGACCCGACCCGGGCCCTGGTGCTGTCGCAGGTGATCCTCAGCTTCGGCATCCCGTTCGCGCTGATTCCGGTGGTCGCCTTCACCCGCCGCCGTGACCTGATGGGCAACCTGGTCAACCACCCGCTCACCACGGCCGCCGCATCCCTGGTGGCCGTCCTGGTCGTCATGCTGAACGGATTCCTACTCTGGCAGGTCGTCGCCGGCTGAGCCGGCTCGGTTGGCTGGGCCGGCTGAGCCGGCTCGGTTGGCTGGGCCGGCTGAGCCGGCTTGGTTGGCTGAGCCGTCGCCGGACGCGGCTCAGTCGGACGGGGGCGTCGCGGTCACGTTCGGCGGCCCTCGTCGCGGGCGGGGATCTCCTGGCGCTGTTCGAGGGCGTCGGCAGGGTTGGCATCGTCTGGCACCGACGTCACCTCTTCGAGCGTGCCCGCCGGCAGTGCACCCTGCTCGGCCAGGTCGGCCTCGGCGGCTTCCGGGTCGACGTCACCCGACACCCGGTCCGGCGGCCCCACGTCGAACGCGTCCTGCCGTTGCTCAAGGGCGTCCGCCTCCGGCGGAGGCAGCGGATCACTCTGCTCGTCCCGATACGTGCTCATCGCAGTCTCCTACCCGGCGGACGACACCGCCCGGCCACTGCCTACCCACCGCCGCCCCGCACACGCCTCGCACCCCGCGCCCGGCCCGTGGCGGGCCTGCCAAGATCCGACGCAACAACAAGGAAGTAGTGGCCTCCACGGCGCCGGAGACGACCCTTTCCGTGTTGTTGTACAGATCTTGACTGGCTGAGGGCGCCCGGCATTTGTCGATCACCGAGGGAGTCTTGCCTCGTCAGCCCTGCTCGTCACCGTCGGTTGGGCGGGGCGGGCGGTTATGACGGGCCCACTCGTCTACCTCGTCCGCGTCCCAGACGTTCATCCCGATTAGTCGGGCGAGGGGTTCGGGGAAGCCCGGCCTGCGAGTGATCTGGAGAACCCGCTGCCGCGACACGTTGAACAGGGCGGCCAGTTCGCCAGGCCCGTACAAGCGCGGTCGCTTCACAAGCTGAACGTAGGCATGGCAAAGTGTTTACTGTTGTCACTTACAGATCGACAAGCCCATGACGTGTGGTGTGAGGTAGGTCCTACGGACACGGTCCTGGCTGCAGAAGTCTCGGCAGGGTCGGGTGCCGCACAAGCGACGACATCCGGGAGGTCCGATGAGCTGCCAGCGACACGCGCCGGTCCGCCCATTCTGGTTCTGCGCGGCGGACGCCCAGCCCTGGCCGTGCGGCCGGGCGCGGATCGAGTTGGCCGCCGAGTACGCCGACGAACCCAAGCTGCTCGCCGTCGACGTGGCTGACTGCCTCGCTGAGGCGACCTGCGACCTCTGCCGTCTGTACCCGCAGCCTCCCAACCCGGTCGAAATGTACGGCCGCTTCCTCGGTTGGGTCCGCCACCTCGCCATCAATCGCTCCCGGAACGCTGGACGATTTCCGTTCTAGCGAAGCGGTGCGGCGGTGGAACGGCCGGCGCGCGGAAAATCCTCGGCGGCAGTCAACCTGTTGCTCGGAGCCGTCGTCCTTGGTTGCGACGGAAGGAGAGCCCGTGCGGTGGAAGAGACGCTTCGAGGGTCTGGACGCCCTCGTCGCCGAACGCGGCAGTTCCCTGCTCGCGACGGCGGTGCTGCTGACCGGTAGCCGTGCTGCCGGCGAGGACCTCGTGCAGGGGGCGCTGGAACGGCTGATGCGGCACTGGCACCGGGTGCACGGCGACAGCAGTCGCTGCACGCTGGCCGGGTTGCAGCCGCCCCAGAAGCCCATGTCCAACGCGGTGTCCCGCTGCGGCGCGGACAGTCCCGGATCACAGTCCACTCCGGATTCGGCGGACACGATCTCGACGGCGTACACGTTGAAGTAGCTGCGGTAGGACTTGAACGGCTCGATCGTCCAGAGGGTGTTGAGGTGGCGGTCCACGTGCGACCGGAACGTGGGCAGGTCGGCCTCGGTGTAGCCGTCACCGAGCAGCACCAGGTTGAACCGTGTCGCCGGGTCGCCGGTCACCTGGATCGGCACCACCGTGGCGCTTTCCGCCGGTGCGGCGGTGGCCGGCGTGCCGACCACCAGACCCGCCACGACCATCGCCGCGACGCACAATCCCGCTCTGATCCGCACCGTGCGCCCCCTCGGTGTGTCGGCTGACCGGTCGCTGACCGGACGCCGACCCGCTCGGGGCCGCCGTCGTCCGGGCCGTGACCGCGATCATCTGGGACCGTACCCGGGCGTCGGCCGACACATAACCCTTCGCCAGCCGGTGCTCGTCCTGGATAGACGACCGTGACCGCCGGTGGCGTCCGGGCGACCGTTCGGCGCAGCCAGCGCGGCGTTCGGCTCGCACCGGTGCCCGGCCGACCCGGACCACGCATTCCATCGCCAAGCATCAATGAAGGGTCCAGGTGTGGTGACCGTTGTCGGCGGGCGGCACCGCCATCGAAGTCCCTGGACCACCCGCGAGGAGAGGGATCAACCATGCGATGGAACGTACGACGAGCCGCCGCCGGCGGCTTCGGGCTCGTCCTCGGTGCCGTGCTGGCGCTGGCCCAGGTCGCACCCGCGCAGGCCGAATCGAACGGCGGGGTACGGGTGATGCCGCTCGGCGACTCGATCACCGACGGGTACAACGTGCCGGGCGGGTACCGGATCAACCTGTGGCAGCGGTTGGCCGGGGGCAACTACACCGTCGACTTCGTCGGCTCGGGGTTCAACGGGCCGGCGAGCCTCGGTGACCACGACCACGAAGGTCACTCGGGCTGGCGAATCGACCAGTTGGACGCCAACATCGTGGCCTGGATGCAGGCCACCAACCCGCGTACCGTGCTGCTGCACATCGGCACGAACGACGTGAACCAGAACTACGACCTGGCCAACGCGCCGGCCCGACTCTCCGCGCTGATCGACAAGATCAGGGCGACCGGTCCGGAGGTCGAGCTCTTCGTCGCCACCATCACCCCGGAGACCGACGCGACCCGGGAGGCGCGGGTGCAGGCGTACAACGCGACGATCCCCGGCATCGTGGCGCAGAAGGGCAGCCGGGTGCACCTGGTCGACATGCACGCGGCGCTCACCACCGCCGACCTCGCCGACGGCGTGCACCCCAACGCCGCCGGCTACGACAAGATGGCGGCCCGCTGGTACGCCGCGTTGACGTCGGTGCCCGCCAGCCTGATCCCGTTGGGCGGACCGCCGGTGGGCACCCCGGTCGGCCTGGTCAACCCGAACTCCGGGCGCTGTCTGGACGTCTACGGTGCCAGCACCACCGCCGGCACCCAGACCATCATCTGGGACTGCCACGGTGGCGCCAACCAGCAGTGGACCCGTACCGCCGCCGGCGAGCTGCGGGTCTATGGCGACCGCTGCCTCGACGTGGCCGGTGGCGCGAGCGCCGACGGCACCAAGGTGCAGATCTACACCTGCAACGGCACCGGTGCCCAGCGCTTCACCTTCCGCTCCGACGGGGCGATCGTGCTCACCAGCGTCGGCAAGTGTGTGGACGTGGCGGCCTCCGGCACCGCCAACGGCACCAAGGTCCAGCTCTGGACCTGCAACGGCACCGGCGCCCAGCGCTGGTCGGTGCGGTAACGACAGGTCCACCGTGGTCTCCGGTGGCGCGGGTCAACCGACCAGCGCCACCGGGGGCCGGGCCTGCCGGGTCCCGGCGGCCAGCCCGAGAGCCAGCAGCGCGCACACCGCGCCGACCACGAAGAGCAGCGACGCGGCCGGCTGGCCCAGCCACTCCCAGAACGGGTGCCACGCCGGGTGCGGCTCACCGAGGTGGTGGCTCAGCAGTTGTGGCGCGGCCAGCAGCACCGGCAGCCACCACAGCACCAGGGTCGTACCGAACAGGACGTTCGTCGTACCGCTCACCCGGCGCTCCTCGGTGCGCCGGCTGGCCCAGCCGAAGACCAGCCAACCGGCCACCGCGCCCAGCAGGACGCCGAGCACCCCGGCGGGGACCACCGCCCACGGCGGCGCGCGGTGCAGCTCGACCGACAGGTAGCTGCCCTCGGCGGCGGTCTGCGAGGAGACCGAGGCATCGAGGATGGTGTCGCCGCGGCGGGCGACCAGGGCGGTCTCGGTGAACGCGAGCGGGGTGGCACAGAGCTTGTCCGCGCAGGTCGTGCCGCCGGTCACCTGCGGGTCGTACACCCGCCAGCCGGTGTCGGTCAGGCGTTGCCGCGCGACCGCGACGATCTGCTCGGCGGGCACCGGCGGCGCGCCGAAGGCGGCGGCGCCGGTGGCGCTCTCCTGGTACTCGCCGCCGTCGCCGAGCAGCAGCGTCTTGACGGTACGCAGGGTCAGCGGGTGCGCGTAGACGACGAAGAGCGCGGGTGGAACGTCGATGTCACCGAGGTCGTGCCCGGGGAACACCTCGGTCAGGATCGCCTCGGCCTCGGTCCGATCGGGCTGCTCCCGGGACGTCTCCCAGGCGGCACGGCTGGCCAGCGCGCCGGTGAAGAGGCCGCAGATGACCGCCGCGAGAGCGGCCCAGGCCACCACGCTGTAACTGGTCGGGCGGCCCAGGCGGCGGCGCACCGGCTTCCAGCAGCGGCGGGCCAGCGAGGAGTCGGTCGGCGGCATTGCCGTCCTTTTCGTTCGTGGGGCAGGCAGGGATGCGGGTGACGATATCTGGACAAGGATGCGGTCGGTTCCCCGCCGATGTCCACCATCCGGTGGCCCGGATCGGCCAGGATGGGCGAGGCGGCCGGACCACGGCTGCGACGAGGAAGGCGGGCGATGGGGGTACGCGAGCGGATGAGCCGAGGATGGTGCCTCCGCGTCGGAGTGGCGCTCACCGCCCTGCTCGCTGTCGCGGCGGCACCGGGTGCCGCGGTGGCCGGCGCGCCGGGAGCCGGGACGCCGGTCTGCCAGGTGCGCGACGACCGGCTCGTCGAGCTCTCCGGGATGGTCGTCACGGACACCGGGTACGTGGTGGTCAACGACGGTGCCGACGACGAGTCCCGCCGCCGGATCTTCTTCCTCGACCAACGCTGCGCGGTGGTGCGGACGGTCGCCTACCCCTCCCAACCCCGGGACACCGAGGACCTGGCGATCGGCGCGGACGGCACCATCTGGGTCGCCGACACCGGCGACAACGACCGCACCCGGCGAACGGTCGCCGTGTGGCGTCTCGCGCCGGGAGCGGACAAGCCGGTGCTGCACCGGCTGGCGTACCCGGACGGCCCGCACGACGCGGAGGCGTTGCTGCTCGACCGGGACGGCCGTCCGCTGATCGTGACCAAGGGCGGCAGCGGCACCGTCACCCTGTACGCGTCGACCACCGCGCTGCGTCCGGCCACGACGACGCCACTGGCCCCGGTCGGCGAGGTGGTCCTGCCGACCACCAACACCAGCAACCCGTTCTTCTTCCTCGGCCGGGGCGTGGTGACCGGCGCGGCGACCGCTCCGGACGGGCACCGGGTGGCGCTGCGCAGCTACGCCGACGCCTTCGAGTACGACGTGCCCGACGGTGACGTGGTCGCCGCGCTGACCAGGGGCACCGCGCGGGTCACCCCGTTGCCGGACGAGCCCCAGGGCGAGTCGATCACGTACAGCCGGGACGGGCGGTCGCTGCTCACCGTGTCCGAGACCGCCGACCAGCCACCGGGTACCCGTCCAACGATCCTGAGCTATCCCGTCGCGACAGCGACGGTCGCCACCTCGCGTCCGGCGGAGCCCACCACCACGGCACCGACGCCGTCGACCGCGCTCCGGCCGGCGGCCGGTGACACGGACGCCGCGCGCGACCGGATGTGGCCGGTGGCGGCCGTGGGCGGAGTGCTACTGCTGGCGTTGGTCGGGCTGGCCGGTGTGCTGCGTCGGCGGCGTCCGGCGCGACGGTGACCGAGCGGCCCGGGTGGACGCCGGCCCGCCACCCGCCGACCGGCGCTCCGGCCGTGCGGCAGGATGGGCGGATGTCCGTGCTGTCCTCGCTGCGTCATCCGATCGTCGCCGCCCCGATGGCCGGCGGCCCGTCCACGCCGGCGCTCGCGGCGGCCGTCTCCGCCGCCGGAGGGCTGGGCTTCCTGGCCGCCGGGATGATCGACGCCGAGCGGCTGGCAGCCGACGTCGCCGAGGTCCGCGCACGCACCGACCGCCCGTTCGGCGTCAACGTCTTCCTGCCCGGCACCGGCGCCGTCGACGAGGCCGCCATCCGGGCGTACGCCGATCGGCTCGCCCCCCACGCGCGGCGGCAGGGCGTCACCCTGGGCGAACCGTCCGGCGGCGACGACGCGTACCCGCAGAAGCTGGCCGCGCTGCTCGCGGACCCGGTGCCGGTGGTGTCCTTCGTGTTCGGTCTGCCCGATCCGGCCGTGGTGGCCGCCCTACGCGAGCGCGGCACCGAGGTGTGGGCCACCGTCACCCGGCCGGCAGCCGCCACGGCCGCCGCCGAGCTGGGCGTGGATGCCGTGGTGGTGCAGGGCACCGAGGCCGGTGGGCACCGCGGCGGGATGCCGGACGACGACGACTACGCGCTGCTGCCACTGCTGCGGCTGGCCGCCGCCGGCTGTGACCGGCCGCTGGTGGCCGCTGGCGGCATCGCCGACGGCCCCGGGCTGGCCGCGGTGCTGGCCGCCGGCGCGACCGCCGCGCAGCTCGGCACGGCGTTTCTGCGCTGCCCGGAGGCGGGCAGCTCGCCGATGCACCGGGCGGCGGTGGCCAGCGCCGCGCCGACCGCGCTGACCCGGGCGTACACCGGCAAGCGGGCGCGCGGTGTGGCCAACGACTTTCTGCGTCGGCATGACGCGGCGGCGCCGGTCGGCTACCCGCAGGTGCTGCACCTGACCCGTCCGCTGCTCGCCGCCGCCCGGCGCGACGGGGACGATTCGGTGGCCAACCTGTGGGCCGGGCAGGCGCATCACCTCGCCCGGGAGCTGCCGGCGGTTCAGCTGGTCGCCGAGTTGAGCGCGGATGCGCGCAACGCGTTGGCGGCGGTGGCCGAGCGTTCGACCCGCTGGGCCTGACCGGGTTCGCCGGTGGCAGGCCCGCCGGGACGGGGAAACCCGTGCGGGACGGGGCGAACGCCGAACCCGTTAGAGTCTCGCCGTGATCGAGATCGGCGCACAGGTCGACCTGTCCCACCCGGCCGACCGGGTCTGGCTGGCTTTGACGGATCGTGAGCTGCTCGGGCGGTGGTTCGCCGAGGCCGAGATGGTGGCGGGCGTACCGGACCGGCTGGTGCTGAAGACGGCGGAGCTGCCCGGCTTCGACGCCGCCGTCGAGGTCGAGGTGACCGAGCGGCGGGTGCCGGAACTGATCGAGCTGCGCTGCGACGAGGCCGGCCGGCTGACCGAGCTGACCTGTGCCATCACCGCCACCCAGCAGGGTTGCCGGCTGGTCGTACGGGAGGTCACCACGCACGGCTACTGGTCGGCCGAGCAGCGCGACCTGCGCGAGCAGCAGCTCCGCCAGGCGCTGACCGTGCGGTTGCCGGCCATCCTCGACTGGCTCGCCTTCCAGCAGGTCGACCTGCGTCGCGGGGAGGGCAGCCTGACGGCCGAACTGCCGGTGATCAGCGCCTTCGGCCCGGCCCGGGCCCGCCGCCGTCGCCGCGTGCTGGTCGGATTGCTGGCCGTGGCCGTGCTGGCGGGCGGGCTGGTTGCCTGGGCCACCCTGTCGAGCGAGCCGAAGCACGCCGCCCCGCCGGCCCCGGCGGCACAGCCACTGCGGACCGGGACGTCCGCCGGACCCACCGGCACCCCGAAGGCGACGCCCTCGGCGCGTCCCTCGCGGACCGCCGCGTCGGCGAGCGCCCGCCCCAGCCGGACCCCGTCGGCGAAGCCGTCGCGTACCCCCACCTCGGCTCCGCCACCGCCGACGCCCCTGGTCGCCCGCTACGACACCGACTCCACCCGACTGTTCGGCTACACCGGCGAGGTGGTGGTCGACAACCCGGGCACCGCACCCGCGGCGTGGACCGTGGTGGTTACCCTCGCCGAGGGCAGCAGCATCGACGACGTCGACGACGCCGAGTGGCGGCAGGACGGGCAGCAGATCACCTTCACCGGGTCCGCCGTGCCGGCGGGCAAGTCGCAGACGTTCCGCTTCGACGTGCGCGACAGTCGGCCGAAGGCCAGGGAGCCGGAGGGTTGCACGGTGGGTGGCAGCCCGTGCGCCGGCCTGTGACCAGCGGGACAGCCTGACCGGGCACGGGTGACCCGAGGGCAGACCGCCGGTTGTCCGTCCCTAGGCTGCCGGCATGGCACTGCTGCACCGGGCGACGCTGCGCCCCACGAAACTTGAGCTGCTGGCGGCCTGGCTCCCCAGCCGAGGGTGGTACGAGGGGCCGGCCGGCGTCGAGGTGGTGAGCCGGGGCGCCTACCGCTTCGACGATCCGGCCGGCGAGGTCGGCATCGAGACGATCCTGGTCGGCGTCGCCGACGGGCCGGTCCACCAGGTCCCGCTCACCTACCGCGCCGCGCCCCTCGACGGCGCCGACGACTGGCTGGTCGGCACCACCGAGCATTCGGTGCTCGGCCCGCGCTGGGTGTACGACGGCTGCGCCGACCCGGTGTACGCGGCGGCGCTGGCCCACGCGATCCTCGCCGACGCCGGCCAGGCCGAGCAGTACTTCGAGGTCGACGGCCGCCACGAACGGCGTGCGCCGTCGATGACGATCACCGGCACCGGCTCGGCGGATGCCGAGGTGCCCGCGATCGGGGCCGTGCGGCGGGTGTCCGACGAGGACCCGACGCTCATCGTCACCGACTCCGTCGAGCTGGTCGTTCTGCGCCGGCCGGGCGGAGAAGTTGCCGGGTCCGCCGGGGCCACCCTGGGCGGCACCTGGGACGGCCAGCCGACGACCGTGCCGCTGGCGTACGCCCGAGTGATCTGACCTGCGGGTTCGTGCGACAAGCGGCGGCGGGCGGCCCGACTGGTCGGGCCGCCCGCCGTGCTCA
The DNA here is from genome assembly GCF_042658605.1 of Micromonospora vulcania. Lineage (NCBI taxonomy): Bacteria > Bacillati > Actinomycetota > Actinomycetes > Micromonosporales > Micromonosporaceae > Micromonospora > Micromonospora vulcania. The sequence goes on from NZ_JBHSQS010000004.1 coordinate 374,269, forward strand.
ACTCACCACTGTGCCGGTGGCGGGGGCGGCGACACCGGCGGCCGGTCGTCGCAGGTGATCGTGTTCGGCAGCAGCCACGGCGCCAGCCAGCCGCCGTCGTTGCCGCCGAGGTCGGTCAACGCGAACTCCGAGCCGGCCGGAGTGAAGTGGAACGAGCCGCAGTTGTTGACGCCGACGGCCCCCACGTTGCGGGCGTCCACGTTGGCGAACGTGGCGGACCCGGCCGCGCGGGCGCTGACCACCGAGGTGCCGGTGCCGTCGACCCGGATGTCCTTGAAGTGCACGTTGGTGATCGAGTAGAGATCCTTCACCGGCCAGTCGCTGACCAGCATGATCGCGTTGTAGGTGCTGTCCAGGTACGCGTCGCCGGTCACCTCGATGCGCGCGTCGATGCTCCGGTCCAGGGCGAAGAGCCAGATCGCTCCCAGCCCGATGTTCCAGTTCAGCTCGTACGTGCCGGCGCGGGCGGTGGTGTTGTTGGTGATCCACAGGTGCCCGGCGAACGGCTCCGCGCCGAAGCGTGAGCCGGCGTGGATGCCGCTGCCCTCGCGTACCGGGTCGGCGATGAGGTTGTTGGAGACGGTGTTGTCCGTACCGCCGTAGATGGCGATGCCATTGGCCAGCGTCGGCGACTGAACGGTGTTGTGGTCGAACGTGTTGCGCGCGTTCGCCGTCGTCTCCGACCACATCGCCAGGCCGTCGTCACCGGTGTTGCGGACGAAGTTGTGCGCGACGACCGAGTCGGTGACACCGATGTGGAAGTTCAGCGCGTCCGCGATCTGGTCGACGATGATGTTGTTGGTGACGCGCAGGTTCGTCATCGGCCCGTCGAACCAGAGGCCCACCTTGGTGTGCCGCAGGTGGAGCCCGTCGATGGTCGAGTTGCTCAGCGCCCCGCCGATCCCGTTTACCTGGTCGGTGTCGATACGCTCGCGCACGTCGCCCTCGATGGCGAAGCCGGACAGGTGCACGTTGCTGCTGCCACCGTCGGCGGCGTCCTTGCCGTAGAAGCCGACGCCGGTGTGCACCGAGCCGTCCGGTGCCGGCGTCGGGAGGGTGACCTCGCGACCCTTGATGATGGTGTACCAGCTGCCGGCGCCCTCGATGGTGACGTCGTCGACGATGATGTGCCGGTTCACCTGGTAGGTGCCCGGCGGGATGTAGACCTTCAGGTGGGCGCGCTTGGCGAAGGCGATGGCCTTGTCCAGCGCGGCGGCGGAGTCCCGCCGGCCGGTGGGGTCGGCGCCGAAGGCCAGCACGTTCGCCGCGAGCAGCCGGACGTGCGGCGGCGCGACCAACTCGGAGTCGAGCAGGTCGATGACGGTCCAGGCGGCGGCGCTGCCGGGCGGCGCGGTCAGCCGGACGCGGTCACCGGCCCGGTAGGTGCGCCCGAGCAGGAGCCGCTGCTCGTCGTAGAAGTGGGTGGGCCGGAACGGGGTACTGATGGTCGGGTACGGGGTGGTGGCCGACGGTACGCACGCGCACTCGGTGATCCACCAGTCCGGGTGCAGCAGCCCGGCCTGGGGGTCGTTGGAGAACGGGTACTGGTTGTAGAGCCACGAGTACTGCGAGGTCAGCGTCATGCTGCGCAGGTGCTTGCCGTTGACCCCGACCTGCAGCGGGGCGGTGATCCCGCCGCCCTGCGGCGCGTCCGGGATGCTGTACCGCACGGTGATCGCGTTCGCCGCGCTGGGCAGGACGAACTCCACGTACTGCCCGGGGGTGAGTCGGACCGCCCGTCGGCCGGAGGCCTCCGCGGGCAGCGTGTACGCGGACCGGTCGGGGCCGATGATCTCGCCGGTGGTACGGGCGTTCTCCGCCTCCTGTTCGACGAAGTCGACGTCGGCGCCACGCCCGGCGACCAGCGCCGGGTCGAGGGCGGCCCGGGTCACCACCGGGGCCGCTCCGGCGGGTGCGGGTGGGCCTGCGGCGGCCATTGCGGGCCCGGAGACCAATGTGGTGAGGGCGGTCGTGAAGGTGACTGCGATGGCGACCGTCCGGCCTGGACGCCCCCGCGCCGGCATGATGCTCCGAAACATCGGTGACACTCCTCGGTGGTGGTGGTGGGAGGTCCGCCGGGCGCTCCCCGACGCCTGACATTGATCTGCATGATGCAGCACCGAACACCGAGCTGCAAGACACCAATCGAACAACGAAAAGAAACGACAAACAGTCCGCAAGAACTGAACGGCTGTCGTGTCGAGATGGCGTGTGTCGCCTACCCGTGCCTGGTCCGAGCCGGGCGTAGGCTGATCCGCGTGGATCAAGAAGACCGGATCGCCCTGTTCCTGGACTACGAGAACCTCGCGCTGGGGGCCCGAGACCACCGCGGCGGAGCGGCCTTCGACTTCCGGCCCATCGCGGACGCGTTGGCCGAGCGGGGGCGGGTGGTGGTGCGCCGTGCGTACGCCGACTGGTCCTACTTCGACGAGGACCGCCGGATGCTCACCCGCTCGCACGTCGAGCTGATCGAGATCCCGCAGCGGATGGGCGCCTCGCGCAAGAACGCGGCCGACATCAAGATGGCCGTGGACGCCATCGAGCTGGCCTTCGAACGCGACTACATCTCCACCTTCGTGATCTGTAGCGGTGACAGCGACTTCACCCCGCTGGTGCACAAGCTCCGCGAGCTCAACAAGCGGGTCATCGGTGTCGGGGTCGAGGGGTCCACCTCGGGGCTGCTTCCGCCGGCGTGTGACGAGTTCCTCTACTACGACCGGCTGGAGGGCGTGGACATCCCGCCGACCCGCGCACGGCGGGGCCGTCCGGTGCGACAGCCCGGGCCGGACCAGCGTCCGCCCGAGCCGGAGCGGGAGCAGGAGCCCGAGCCGGAGGAGGGGCGGCCGGCCGGCGAGGAGCCCGGCCGGGACGTGGACGCCCTGGCCGTGCAGGTGGCGCAGACGGTCGCCGGGTTGCAGGGCAGCGCGAGCGGCGAGGTGACCGCCTCCCGGCTCAAGCGCACCCTGCTGCGCAAGGACCCGACCTTCAGCGAGTCCGACTACGGGTTCCGCACCTTCGGCGAGCTGCTGCGCCACCTCGCCGGGCACAACGTGATCGAGTTGGCCGAGGGGCCCGCGAAGGGCGACCCCGAGGTCTCGCTGCCCGAGCACGGCGACCGGGAGGTGGCCTTCGGTCTGCTCCGTGGCGTCGTGGCGGATCTCGGCAGCGGTGGCAACCCGGTGGCGCTGTCCGGGCTGAAGAACCAGTTGCGCCGGGCCCGGCCCGACTTCAGCGAGAAGAAGCTCGGCTACCGCAGCTTCCTCCAGTTCTGCAAGGCCGCCGCCACCGCTGGCGTGGTCGACCTGCGGTGGAGCCCGGAAGCCGACGACTACCTGCTCGCCGCGCAGGGGTGAGCGCCGGGCTCCGGCGTCCGGGCGGGGCCGGCGGTCCGAGGCGATCCGTCGCTGACCGGTCGCTCAGGACGGGGAGGAATCGCCCCGGAGGTTCCTCCTTCTCAACCGGCCGGTCCGAAGTGTGTCTGATTTGCGATTATCACCCCGGTTGAGGCCCAGCTGCGCCGTACCCCTTGTCGGGAAATTGCTATACGGTCGGCGAATGATGGTGGAGGAGCACTGGTGGAACGGTGACACGACCCCGCGCGGGCGTCGGGACGTGTACATCCGTACTGACGGGCAGGGGTGGGAGGTTCGCGCCCAGATTGGTGGGGCGTCGGGCCGTGAGCGGGTGCAGCAGTGCCCCAGCAGGGCCTCGGCGGCCATCCTCGCCGACGCCTGGCGCGGTACCCACCCTTCCTGGCGCGAACTGAAGCGCTGATCCGGCACCGGGCCGGGCCGGCGACGCTCCTGGGCACAGCCCGGCGCGGTAACCGGCCGGCCCGGCGCTCAGCTCCACCCGCGGCGCGACCGACTCCTTGATCAAGTGGCGGTTCCGTGGCGTCCGTGTCCCACGCGTCAGGCGGGGTACCCAGATCGGGCAGGTTCGTGCCCGATGGAGGTCGCCGATGTCGCAGGGTCCCGACGAGCAGCGCCGTAAGCTCGACGAAGAGGTGCGGGAGGCTCAGCGCCAGCTCGGTACGCTCACCGGCCGGCCCGACGACGCGTTGACCGACGAGGACGCCCGGGCACCGGACGACGCCCCCAGCGAGCAGGACACCGACCAGAAGGCCCGCGAGCCGGACGACGCCCCCACCGAGCAGGACCCCGATTAGGGGCGGCGTCGACGCCGCTCAGGCGGTCGTTACCGGCAGCACCACGCCCTCGACCGCCGAACGGTGCGCCAGCTCGATCAACTCGACGGTGGCGACCGAGTCCCGCGGATCCACCGGCATCGGCCCGCCGTTCCGCAGCGCCGCCGCCACCTGCGCGTAGAAGCTCTGGTACGAGCCGGGCTCGGTGCGTACCGGCCGCAGGTCACCGTCGACGCCGAGGTGGCCGTACCGCTCCGGTGGGACCTCGCCCCAGCCCGGCTGATCCGGCCGGCCGCCGTCGTGCAGTGCCGCCTCCTGCACGTCCAGCCCGTAGCTGGTGTAGGCGGCCCGGTCGCCCAGCACCCGCAGTCGCGGCCCGAGCTGCGCGGTCAGCGCGCTCATCCACAGATGCGAGTGGACCCCGTTGGCATGCGTCAACGCCACGAACGCGTCGTCGTCGACCAGGGCGTCCGGCCGGCGGCGGTCCACCTCCGCGTAGATCCGCTCGACCGGCCCGAACAGCTGCACCGCCTGGTCGATGAGGTGGGCACCCAGGTCGTACAGGGCGCCGCCGGCCTCGCCCGGTCGGTCGCTCTCCCGCCAACCCGCCTTGATCTGCGGACGCCACCGCTCGAACCGGGACTCGAAGCGGAGCACCCGGCCCAGTTCGCCCTCGTCGACGAGCCGACGGACCGTCCGGAAGTCACCGTCCCAGCGCCGGTTCTGGAACACCGTGAGCGGCACCCCACGCTCGGTCGCCTCGTCGATCAGCGCGCGGCCCTCGGCCGAGGTCACGGCCAGCGGCTTGTCCACGACGACCGGCAGGCCGGCGGCAAGCGCCGCCCGGGCCATCGGCACGTGCTGCCGGTTCGGCGTCGCTACCACGACCAGGTCCAGCGCATCGGGCGTACGCCACAGCTCGTCGGCGTCGTCGACCAGGCGGACGTCCGGGAACTGCTGCCGGGCCTGCTCGCGCCGCTGCGGATCACGGGTCAGGACGGTGTCCAGCCGTAGGCCGGGCGTCGCGGCGATCAGCGGTGCGTGGAACACCCGACCGGCCAGCCCGTAGCCCAGCAGACCGATCCGCAGCGCCTCCGCCATGCCGTACCTCCGTCTGTCGGCCCGTGCCCTGGTGGCGAAGGTCCCGTTGATCGAATCTACGCCCCGGCCGGTGCCGCCCGAGTCGGGCCCGGTGCTGGTCAGCTGGCCGGTTCGGCACGCAGATAGGTGAGCACCGCGAGCACCCTGCGGTTGGTGTCGTCGCTGGGCGGCAGGTCGAGCTTCAACAGGATGTTGCCGACGTGCTTGCCGACCGCCGCCTCGGTGACGTACAGGCGGGCGGCGATCGACGCGTTCGACCGGCCCTCGGCCAGCAGCGCCAGGACCTCGCGTTCCCGGACGGAGAGGGCGGCGAGCGGGTCGCGTGGGCGGTGCAGGAGTTGCCGGACCACGTCCGGGTCGATGGCGGTGCCGCCAGCGGTGACCCGGCGCAGCGTGTCGACGAACTCGGTGACCTCGGCGACCCGGTCCTTGAGCAGGTAACCCACCCGCTGGCCGTCGCCGCTGTCCAGCAGCGCCGCCGCGTACCCGGTCTGCACGTACTGGCTGAGTACCACCACCGGGAGGTGGGGCCGCTCGGCGCGCAACGCGACGGCGGCGCGGAGGCCGTCGTCCCGCCGGCCGAGTGGCATCCGGATGTCGGTCAGCACCAGGTCCGGCTGGTGCGTCCGGGCCGCGTCCAGCAGCTCCGGCGCGGAGCCGACGGCGGCGCACACCGCGAAGTCGAAGCGGGTCAGCAGCGCGACCAGTCCCTCACGCAGCAGCACCTCGTCCTCGGCGAGCACCACACGGGTCACGGACGGCACGGTAGCTCCACCCGGACCCGGGTGGGCCCGCCGGGTGGGCTGGCCAGCAGCAGTCGGCCGTCCACGGCGGCGACCCGGTCGGCGAGGCCGGTCAGGCCGGTGCCCCGGGCCGGGTCGGCGCCGCCCTGCCCGTCGTCGGACACCTCCACCACGAGAGTCCCGCCGGACCGGGAGAGACGCACCTCGGCCCGGGTCGCCCCGGCGTGCCGGGCCACGTTGCCGAGCGCCTCGGACACCACGAAGTAGGCCGTGGTCTCCACGATCTCCGGCAGCTCCCCGTCGATCTCGGCACGGACGGTCACCGGGACGGTCGCCGCGTCGGCCAGCTCGCGTACCGCGCCGGCCAGGCCGAGATCGGTGAGACTCTGCGGCCGGATCCCGTGCACCAGTTGCCGGAGCATCACCATCAGGCCCCGGGCCTGGTCGTGGGCGACGGCCAGGGGACGGGCCGCGGGGGAGTCCTCGGGTACGTCCAGCCGGGCCAGGCCGAGCTGGAGGGTGAGGCTGGTCAGTCGGGGCTGCGCGCCGTCGTGCACGTCGCGTTCGATCCGCCGTCGTTCCGCCTCGTACGCGCTCACCAGCCGGGTCCGGGACCGGGCGACCTCGCGCAGCGCCGCCGCGTCGGCCGGACGGGTCAGCAGCCACCGGGCCACGGCGCCCTGGAGGGCGGCCAGCAGCCCGGCCGCGTAACAGAGCACCGGGATGAGCAGCACCCCCACGATCGCGTACGGGATGGCCTCGCCGGGGCCGTGCACCGTTCGCCAGATCACGACGGGTTGGTCGGCGGCTCCGGCCAGCCAGGGGCTGGTGACCATCCCGAGGTCGAGCAGCACCAGCAGCAGCAGCACCCAGTACGCGATCGGCACGAACCCGCCCAGCCAGAAGGCGTACGCCACCTCGCGCCAGGCGGATCCGGAGCGGTAGCGGGCGACCAGTCCCGGCCACGGCGGCGGGGGTGGCAGCGGACGGTTGTCCACCAGGCCGAGTCGCCAGCGCTCGACGGCCGCCAGCGGGACCGTGACGATCGGCGCGAGCGCCAACATGGTGAGGCTGCCGACGGCCAGGAACAGCACGAGAGGGAGCTCCGGCCGCCGGCCGTGCAGGGTCATCGCGTTGACGGCCGCCAGCAGGGGCGCGCCGACGATGAGCAGCCCGACGGAGAGCACCCCGGCGATCGGCACGGTACTGACCAGGTAGACCAGCGCGCGCCAGGGCCAGAAGGAGAGCAGCCAGCCGCGGCGGCGCAGCGCCTCGGCGAGGTGACGGGGGTGTTCCGGCTTCATACCGCAGACGCTAATCGCCGACGTGTGGGCCGACCCAGCCGTTCAGATCCACTTCCCGGGGTATGCCCAGCCCTACCCCGCGCCGTGGGTGCTCGCGCGGATCGGGTGTGGAGCGGCCGGAAACGGGAAGAACGCGCCGTCACGCGAAACGCCGTGACCTGCGCTGTCGGCGGCTGGAGAAACATGGGTGCCAAAACCTTCGTGGTGGTCGGCGGTACCAGCGGGCTCGGCCTCGCGGTGGCCCGGCTCCTGGTCAACGAGCACCAGGTCGTGGTGTTCGGCAACGTGGCGGCCGAGGTCGCCGCCACGACCGACCAGCTGGGCTGCGCCGGGGCGCTCTGTGATGTCTCCTCCTACGAGCAGGTCCGCGACGCGTTCGCCGAGGTGGTGCAGCGCTACGGGACGATTGACGGAGTGACCGACTGCGCGTCGATGTGGGCGGGCGGAGACCTGGCGGACCTCGCCGTGGAGCACATCCGGCGGGCCATCGAGATCAACGTGCTGGGCACCACGTACCTGCTCCGCGAGGCGCTGGAGCATCTGCGCCGGCAGGGCCACGGGAACGTGGTGTACATCGGAGCGCTGGCGCTGGCGGCCCCCCGGCCCGGCATCCCGGTGTACCGGGCGACCAAGAGCTACGGCAGCAGCCTCGTCGAGTCACTGGCGGAGGCTCAGCACAGCAACCGGATCAAGGTGATGCAGCTGCATCCGGGGCCGATGCCGACCCGCCTGCAGGAACGGGTCGGGGCCGAGTTCCTGGACAAGGTGTTCGCCATGCCCGAGCAGGTCGCCACCGAGGTCGTCCGACTGCTGCTGCTCGAACCCGACGATCTCTACGTCTCCGGCGAGCGCGTGCTCCGCGCGGACGGGCGGTGGTGACGGCGGCAGCCGGACCCGCCAACCGTCCGGCCTCGGCATGGGCGCCGCTGCGTACCGCCGTCTACCGCAACCTCTGGCTGGCCCTGCTCGCCGCCAACGTCGGCACCTGGATGCAGACCGTCGGCGCGCAGTGGCTGCTGATCCACCACTCCAACGCCTCCACCCTGGTCGCCCTGGTTCAGACCGCCAGCCTGCTGCCGGTGCTGCTGCTGGCTCTGCCCGCCGGGGTGCTGGCGGACAGTTTCGACCGTCGGCACCTGCTGATCTCGGTGCAGCTGTTCCTGGTCGCGGTGGCCCTGGCGCTGACCCTGCTCACCCTGACCAACCGGATGCCGCCGGCGCTGCTGCTCACGCTCACCTTCGCGTTCGGGGTCGGGCAGGCGTTGACCCTGCCGGCCTGGGCGGCGGTGATCCCGGAGCTGGTGCCGCAGGACCAACTGCGGGCCGCGTCCGCGCTCGGCTCGATCAGCGTGAACGTGGCGCGGGCGGTCGGGCCCGCGGTGGCCGGTGTGCTGATCGCCCGGATCGGGGTGGCCCCGGTTTTCGCGTTCAACGCGGTGGCGTTCCTGATCTTCACGTACGCGTTGGTGCGTTGGCGGCCCAGCAACGCCCGCGCGGTCGAGGTGCCCGAGCGGTTCACCGCCGCGCTCCGTGCCGGCAGCCGCTACGTACGGCACTCACCGACCGTCCGCCGGCTGTTGCGCCGTGCGCTGGTCTTCGTGATCCCGGCCAGCGCGCTCTGGGCGTTGCTGCCGCTGGTGGCCAACCGGCGGCTCGGGCTCGGCTCCGGTGGGTACGGGCTGCTGCTGGCCGCCCTCGGGGTGGGTGCCGTCGCGGGCGGGCTGCTGCTGGCCGTGATCCGCAACCGGCTGTCGGCCAACCAGCTCCTGTTCATCTCCGGGGTGCTGTTCACCGTCGCGCTGACCGTGGTCGCCACGGTACGGGTGGTGCCGCTGGTGCTCCTCGCCCTGCTGCCTGCCGGGCTGGCCTGGGTGACCGTGCTGGCCAACGTCAACGCCGAGATGCAGCTCTACCTGCCCGCCTGGGTACGCGCCCGGGGGCTGGCGGTCTACCAGGTGTTCTTCGCCGGCGGGCAGGCGGTCGGCGCGTTCGCCTGGGGTCTGGTGGCCGACCTGGCCGGGCTGGTCCCCGCGTTTCTCGCGGCGGCGGCGTTGATGCTGGTCGGCACCCTGACCAGTCGGATCTGGCCGCTGCCGGAGCTGGCGGTGGTGAACCGGGAGCCGGTCACCTACTCGGAGCTGCACCTGGCGCACGAGCCGGATCCGGGGGTGGGGCCGGTGCTGGTCACGGTGCAGTACACCGTCCGGCCGGAGCGGGCGCAGCAGTTCCTGTCGGCGATGGACCTGGTGCGCGGAGCCCGCCAGCGGACCGGCGCGATGCGCTGGGGGCTGTTCCGGCCGGCCGAGACGACGGACCGGTTCATCGAGGTGTACCTGGTGCCGTCCTGGGACGAGCACCTGCGGCAGCACGGCGGCCGGTTGACGGGCGAGGACTGGCAGGCCGAGGAGCGGGCCCGACAGCTGACCGACGGCGAACCCCAGATACGTCACCTGGTGCCGGCGGCCGCCGGCCCGGCGCTGAACGACGATCGCGAGGCCGTGTGATGCGGTCCGGGCCGCCCGCGTGAACGCGGCGTCACAATCGCGCCCGTCGGCGTAGCGGACGCGTGAAAGGCCGCGCCGGAGCCCCTGCCGGTGCGGTGCGATGGTCGGTGGCGAGCCCGAGGTACGGGCCACCGCCCTCGCCGGAGGCGTGCTGTGGCTGTCGATCAGGGGCAGGAGACCGTGGCGGTCGGCAGGTCGACGCCGACCGGGGTGAGCGTGGCGTTCGGTTGGGTGGTGGTGATCGTCGCGGCGTTGATCGCGGCAGCGCTGTTCACCCCGGCGGAACTGCCGGCCCGGACGCTCGTGATGTGTGTCGCCGCCGGGGCGTACGCGGCGGTGGTGGCCGATCTGCGCGCGGTCGTCGCGGTGACCGGGTTGGCGATGGCCACGTTCGTCGGCTTCCTGGCACACCGCTTCGGCGACCTGACCGGAGGCGGGGACGCCTGGTCGTACGCCGTGGTGATCGCCTTCGCGGCCACGCTCGGCGCGGGCTACCGCTGGCTGCGGTCGATCGCCGCGGTGGCCGACTGACCGCCCACGGCGCGCGGGGTGCGGCGTACGGCCGCGTTGCTACGCTGGCCGGACCATGGCGAGTGAGCGCAAGGCGACCGCAGACCCGGCTCGCAGCCTGGCCATTCTCTGGCGTACCCGGGAGCCGACCAGCCGCAGCGCGGGGCCGGGTCTCAGCGTCGACCGGATCGTGCGGGCCGCCGTCGCCATCGCCGACGCCGAGGGTCTGGACGCGCTGACCATGCGCCGGGTTGGTACGGCGCTGGGCGTCGGCACCATGTCGGTCTACACCTACGTGCCGGGCAAGGCCGAGCTGGTCGACGTCATGATCGACACGGTGTACGGCGAGATGCCACGCCCCGCCGTCGCGGGAGACTGGCGGGCCCGGCTGGAGCGGATCGCCCGGGACAATCTCGCGCTCTACCAGCGGCATCCGTGGATGCTGCGGGCCGAGACGACCCGTCCGGTGCTCGGCCCCCATCTGCTGGCCAAGTACGACCACGAGCTGTCCGCGGTCGCCGACATCGGGCTCACCGACGTGGAGATGGACGCGGTGCTCACCCTCGTCCTCGGGCACGTGAAGAGCGCCGCGCGCGCCGCGTCCGAGGTGGTCGACCTGGAGCGGGAGACCGGCATGACCGACGGCCAGTGGTGGCAGTCGCACGCTCCCTGGCTGGAGAGGTTCATGGATGCCGACAGCTACCCGACCGCCGCCCGGGTCGGCACCGCGGCCGGCCAGCAGCACGGTGCCGCGTACGGGCCGGAGTACGCCTTCGAGTTCGGCCTGCAACGTGTCCTCGACGGCATCTCGGTGGTGATCGCCGAGCGGGCGGCGGCCGGCTGACCCGTCGGCCGGTGGTAGCGCGCCCAGCGGGTCCGGCGCGTCCGGTAGACCATCACGCATGGTGTCGGATATTTTACTTGTCGTGATGTGGTCAGTAGGCAATGCCGAGTCTCGTCCGCGCCGACGCGCTTCGGCACGGTCCACCGAGGACCTGATCGAGGAAGCCTGGACGCTGGTGCTGGCCGACGACGGCGGTGCCGATCGGCCCGCCCACCTGCGGGTTTACCTGGATGGCCACCCCGGTCTGCCCCGGCTCGCCGACGCCGCCGCCCGGCCGGGTGGCCCTCCGGTGGCCTGGTTCGAGCCGGACGGCCAGTCGGTGCAGCCCGGCGCGGACGGTCGACTCCGGGAGGTGCACGTCGAGGCCGCGGTGCTGCTCGGCCTGCCCCGCTGGACCGACAGCGCATTGCCGAGCAACACCCGGGGTTGGTCGGTGCGGCCGGTCGACGTCGGCCTGTGCCTGAGCGACCCGACCGGCCAGGTGTTCGCGGTCGGCGTCGGCGAGGTCCCCGAGGGGTGGACGTCGGCGGCCCGCTCGGCCCCGCAGGTGCTGGCCGTCTATGGCGTCCGGCCGACCCGCCTCGCCGGCCTCCCGTCGTCGCCTCGGCGTACGCCGGACGAGCAGTTGCGGGAGGCGCAGCGGGCCGGCTTCGTGGCGGCCGGCCTCGCCACCTTCGTCGGCTCCCCCCGGCGCTGACCACCCCGGCACCACCAACCCCGCGCGACGATCCCGGCGCGACCGACGCCGCGCGACCGATCCGGCGCTGACCCACCCCGATCCGACCGACCCGCCGGCCGCTGCCGACGCGCGGGCCACGGGCGGCCGTTCGTTTACCGGGTGAGCAGGGTGCGAAGCGCCCGGACCACCTCGGCCGGCGCCTCCTCCGCCATGTAGTGCCCGCAGGTGACGGTCTGGTGCGCCAGATCCGGTGCCCAGGCCCGCCACAGCCCGGCGGCGTCGTAACCGAGCGCCGCTCCCCAGTCCTGCTGGAGCACGCTGACCGGCATGCGCAGGTGGCGACCGGCCGAACGGTCGGCGGTGTCGTGGTCGACGTCGATCCCCGCCGAAGCCCGGTAGTCGGCGACGATCGAGGTGACCGCGGCCCGGGAGGCACGCAGGTAGGCGGCCCGTACGTCGGTGGGCAGCGCGTCCGGATCACGGGCCCACGCGTCCAGGAAGTGGCTGAAGAAGGCGTCCGGGTCGGCACCGATCAGCGCCTCGGGCAGGCCGGGCGGCTGCGCCATCAGGTACAGGTGGAACGCGACCGCGGCGGCGCTGCCGTGCAGCACGCCCCACATGTCCAGGGTGGGCAGCACGTCGAGCAGGGCGAGGTGACTGATCGCCTCCGGATGGTCGAGCCCGGCCCGGAACGCGACCAGGGCGCCCCGGTCGTGCCCGGCCAGCGCGAAGCGCTCGTGGCCGAGCGCACCGGCCAGCGCCACGATGTCGGCGGCCATCGTGCGCTTGGCGTACCCGGTGCCGTCGGTGTCGACGGGCTTGTCGCTGTCGCCGTACCCGCGCAGGTCGGGGCAGATGACCGTGTGGTCGGCGGCCAGGTCGGCCGCGACGTGCCGCCACATGAGGTGGGTCTGCGGGAAGCCGTGCAGCAGCACGATCGGGCGGCCGGAACCAGCCACCGCGGCGTTGAGCGTGACGCCGTCGGCGACGGTGACGCGCCGGTAGTCGAATCCGGTGATCCTGGGCTCCACGAGGAACCTTTCTGGTGAGCGGTCGGCTGGGGGCGGTGGCCCGTGGCCGTCGTACGTCGTCGAGCCTGCCCTTGCGTGATCAGCGGGCGATCAGCGTCGGATCAGTGCCGGCGGACCGGGGGCGTCACCGTGTGGCCGCCTAGATTGGTGCCATGACCAGGCAGCCGACGGCACCCGTGGCGGTGACGTTCGGCGTACTCGGGCCGGTGACCGCCGGGACCGGGCGCGGGCCCGTCCCACTCGGGGGCCCCCGTCAGCGCACGGTGCTGGCCCGGCTGCTGATCGCCCGGGGCCGGGTGGTGCCGGTGGACCGACTCGTCGACGACCTGTGGGAAACGCCGCCGGATGGCGCGGTGGGCGCGATCCGGACCTTCGTCGCCGACCTGCGTCGGGCCCTGGAGCCCGACCGACCGCCCCGGCAGCCGTCCGGGCTCCTGGTCACCGAGCCACCGGGGTACGTGCTGCGGGTCGCCCCGGACGCGCTGGACGCCGGCCGGTTCGAGGCGGCGGTCGGCGAGGCGGGCCGGCTGCTGGCGGCGGGACGTCCCACACCCGCCCTGAACGCGCTGGACACGGCGCTCGGGCTCTGGCGCGGGCCCGCGTACGCCGACTGCGCCGCCGAGGTCTGGGCGGTCGCGGAGATCAACCGGCTGGACGAGCTGCGGATGCTCGCCGTCGAGCGGCGGGCGGAGGCGCTGCTGGCCCTGGGGCGGCCGGACGAGGCCGCCGCCGACCTACCGGCCCAACTCGCCCGCCATCCGCTGCGGGAGGACGCCTGGCGGCTGCTCGCGCTCGCCCGGTACCGCTCCGGCCGGCAGGGTGAGGCGCTGGCCGCGTTGCGCCAGGCCCGAGATGTCCTGGTGACCGAGCTCGGCGTGGACCCGGGCCCCGCGCTGCGGCAGCTGGAGGCCGACATCCTGGCCCAGGCGCCGCACCTCAACCGGCCGGTCGAACCCGCCGCCCCGGATCTGACCGGCCCGGTTCGAGCGGACGGGCCGGGACCGGCGCCGGAGCGTCCGTTCGTCGGCCGCGAGCCGGAGCTGAACCGGCTGCGGCGGGCCGCCGAAGCAGCACTGCGGCACGGCCGACCCACTCTCGCCCTGCTCAGCGGCGACCCGGGTGCCGGCAAGACCGCGCTGGCCGAGGCGCTGACCCGACGGCTCGCCGCGGAGGGCTGGAGCACGGCGTGGGGTCGCAGCCCGGAGTACGAGGGCGCACCGGCCGCCTGGCCGTGGACGCAGATCACCGACGCGCTCGCCGGGCCGGCCGAGCTCGCATCGGCCGACGGGAGCGACGATGCGCTCGGGGAGACCGGGGCCGCTGGCGATCCGGCGGTGGCCCGGTTCCGTCGGCATCGCGCGGTGGCATCGCTCGTCACGGCGGTCGCCGACCGGGTTCCGGTGCTGCTCGTCCTCGACGATCTGCACCGCGCCGACGGCGACACCCTGGACCTGCTGATCGCCCTGCTCACCGGTCCGCAGCCGGCCACCGGGCCGGTGCTGCTGCTCGGCACCTACCGGGCCACCGAGATCAGCCCCGAGCTGACCGCGACCCTCGCGCGGGCCGCCGGGCTGGAGCCGGTCCGGGAGTACGTGGCCGGCCTGTCCGAGTCGGCGACCGGCGAGCTGGCGTACGCCGTCGCCGGGGCCGAGCTGGCCGCACCCACCGTGCGGCTGATCCACCAGCGCAGCGGCGGCAACCCGTTCTTCGTCCGCGAGCTGGCCCAGCTGTACGCGGGCGATGGTGGTGCGGCGTTGGCCGCGGTGCCGCCCGGTGTGCGTGACGTCATCCGGCACCGGTTGGCGCAGCTACCCGAGTCGACCCGGACGGTGCTGCGGCAGGCGGCCGTGCTGGGCCGCGACCTCGACCCGGAGGTGCTCGGCGCGTTGGCGGGGGACCCGACGGCCGTGCTGGACGCCGTGGACCGCGCGTTGCAGGCCGGCTTCCTCACGCAGACCGAGCCCGACGGGCAGTTGCGGTTCACCCACATCCTGGTCCGCGACACGCTCTACGCCGAGCTGTCCGCGCCGCGTCGCGCGGCCTGGCACGCCGCCGTGGCCGACGCGCTGCGGGAACGCCGACCCGACGATCCCGCCGCGCTCGCGTACCACCTGCTGCGCGCCGGCGGACCGGTCGCCGCCGGGCAGGCCGCGGCCTACGCGCGTACCGCCGCTGAGCGGGCCGAACGGGGCGGTAATCCGTACGAGGCGGCCCGTCTGTGGGGGCAGGCGGTCGACGCGTACGACCGGGCCGGCGGGACCGAGCGAGGGGCGCGGCTGAGCGCGGTGCTCGGGCTGGGCCGCGCGTTGGCCGTGACGGGCCGGCTGTCCGAGGCGCGTCAGCGTCGGACCGAGGCGATCGCCGAGGCTGAATCCGCCGGCGACCCCCGGCTGATCGGGGAGGTGCTGGCCGGCTTCGACGTGCCCGCCATCTGGACCCGCAACGACGACGACCAGCTGTCCGGGCGGATCGTCCGGGCCGCCGAGCAGGCCCTGGCCGCACTCGACGAGCACGGCTCGGTGCAGCGTGGCCGGCTGCTGAGCACCATCGCGCTGGAGTTGCGCGGCACCACCACCGACCGCGGTCGTCGTGCAGCGGTCGAGGCCGAGACGATCGCCCGGGTGAGCGGAGACCCCGGGCTGCTGGCCTTCGCGCTCAACGCCCGCTTCATGCACGCCTTCGAGCGCGTCGGTCTGGCCGGTGAGCGGGCCCGGCTCGGGGCCGAACTGGTCGACCTTGCCGCCCGGCACCAACTGGTGACCTTCGAGGTGCTGGGTCACCTCGTCCTGGTGCAGGCCAGCTGCGCGCTGGCCGACCGGGCCAGCGCCGACGACCACGCCCGCGCCGCCGACCGCCTCGCCCAGCGGTACGAGCTACCGCTGGTCGGCGTCTTCACCCGGTGGTACGCCGCGCTGCGCCTGGCACTCGACGGCGAGCCCGGCGCGGCGGCGGACGCGTACCGGGCGGCTGCCGAGCGGCTGCCCGTCGACGGGATGCCGGGCCTGGCCAACGGGCTGCTCCCGCTCGCCCTGCTCGGCCTTCGGCTGGCCGACGCCGACGGTGACGACCGCCCGATCCCCGGGCCGGCCGGCGAGGAGTGGGGGAGCCTGGACTGGGGTCCGCACGAGCCCTGGGTCCGACCGCTGCTGCTGCTCGCGGCCGGGCGGCGCGACGCCGCCGGCGCGGCCCTGCGGAGCCTTCCGGACGGCCCGCACGACCTGCTGCGGGAGGCGCGGCTCTGCCTCACCGCGCGGGCGGCGGTCGTCCTGGGCGACCGGCCTGCGATGGAACGCGTCGCCGCCGACCTCCGGCCGGCCGCCGACGAGTTGGCCGCCGGCAGCGGGGTGCTCACCGTCGGCCCGGTGGCCGGGCACCTCGCCGATCTGGCCGCCGCCCTCGGCCGTGCCGAGGAGGCGGCCGTCTACCGCCGTACCGCCGGGATCGTCACCGCCCGCATCGCCGCCTCCCCGGTCTGAGCGGCGGCGCTTCCGGCCGGGGCGACTTACCGGATCCCCGCGACGCGGGCGGCAGGGTGCGGTCAGATGGAACCACCGGCGCGCTCACCGTCGGCCGTCGATCGAGGGGGTACGCCGTGGAGGTGCTCGTCCTGATCGTGGCGCTGGGCGGCACCGTCCTGATCGGCACCACACTCGGCGGCCGGTACCGGGTCGCGCCGCCGGTCCTGCTCATCTCGTTCGGGGTGCTGCTCGGGCTGGCGCCGCCGCTGTCCGAGCTGACCCTGGAGCCGGACCTGGTGCTGGTGATCTTCCTGCCGGCGATCCTCTATCGGGAGAGCCTCACCATCAGCCTGCGCGAGATCCGCGCCAACCTGCCGTCGATCGGGCTGCTCGCGGTGGTGCTGGTGGTGCTCACCACGGTCACCGTGTCGATGACCGCGCAGGCGTTCGGGGTGAATCCCGCCGCCGCCTGGGTGCTCGGCGCGGTCCTCGCGCCGACCGACGCCGCCGCGGTCACCGGCCTGGCGAAACGGCTGCCCCGGCGCCTGCTGACCACCCTGCACGCGGAGAGCCTGATCAACGACGGCACCGCCCTGGTGCTCTTCGCGGTGACCGTGGGCCTGCTCACCGAGCACGCATCGGCGGGTCCGCTCGGCATCGGCGAGGAGTTCGTCGGGGCCTCCGCCGGCGGTGTGCTCGCCGGTCTGGTCGTCGGCGCCATCGTGGTGCTGATCCGCAAGCGGCTCGATGATCCGTTGCGTGAGGGCGCGTTGAGCGTACTGACGCCGTTCGGCGCGTTCCTGCTCGCCGAGGTCGTGCACGCCAGCGGCGTACTGGCGGTGGTGGTCGCCGGTCTCGTGCTGGCGTACGCCGGCCCCCGGGTGATCCGCGCCCGGTCCCGGGTGCTGGCGTACGCGTTCTGGGACCTGTCCACGTTCCTGATCAACGGCGGGCTGTTCGTGCTGCTCGGCTCGCAGATCCCCCGCGCCGTGCGGGGCATCACCAGCACCTCGCCGGGCCGGGCGTTGATGATCGTCGTGGTGGTCACCGTGGTCGTCGTCGGCACTCGGCTGGCCTTCATCTACCTCTTCATCGAATCGGCGAAGCTGCTGCACAGCCGGGTGCTGGGCCGGCAGCCGAACGGCTGGCGGGTGGGCACCGTCGCCGGCTGGTCCGGCTTCCGAGGCGCCGTCTCGCTCGCCGCCGCGCTGGCGGTGCCGACGACGGCGGCTGCGGGCAGGCCGGTGGCCGAACGTGACCTGATCGTCTTCGTCACCGCGCTGGTGATCGTGCTGATCATGCTTATTCAGGGCACCACCCTGCCGCTGGTGGTGCGCTGGGCGGGGATGACCGGCGACCCCGGGCGCGCCAGCGAGTTGCGGCAGGCCCGACGGCGGGCCACCGAGGTGGGGCTGGACATGCTGCCCCAGGTCGCCGCCGAGGTCGGCGCCGGGGAGGACGCGATACGGCGGCTGCGCGCCGAGTATGAACGTCACCTGGAGGACGTCAACGAGGGCGGCGGGAGCACCGCCGAGGAGCGCCGCCTCGAACGGCAGCTACGCCTCGGCGTACTGGCCCACAAACGTCGGGAGGTCACCCGCCTGCGCGACAACCGGGAGATCGACGACATCGTGCTGCAGGACCTGCAGGCCGCGCTGGACAACGAGGAGATCCGGCTGCTGGGCCGCGGGCCCAACGACTGAGCGCGGCACGGGTCGGTCGGGCACCTCGCCGCCGGGTACGGTGGTGCCGGTCGATGCGCCAGGTCCGCGAGGGGGATGCCGATGACCGCCGGGGCGACGGATGCCGGCCCGCGGGTGGTCACCGTGCGGGAGTTCCTCGACGAGCTGATCGCGGTCACCCGGGAACGCGGTGTGACCGAGTTCCTCTACCTGATGGCGCAGGACGACGGCGTCATCGGCGTGCAGTGGGAACAGCCCGGCCTCGACCATCTGCGTCGCTACCGGATCCACGACGTCGACGGGCCGGCCTGCCCGCACTGCGCGATCCTGGCCGCGGTGGTGGCGCTGGCTCCGGTGCTGCCACTGGACGTGCTGCGGACCATGCGCAGCCGACCGCAGTACGAGACGGTGCTGCGTACCGGTCGGCTGCCGCACCTGGCGTTCGCCCGACCGGGCGGCCAGCGCGGAGCGAGCTGGCTCGGTGACTGCCACGCGGTCAACGGCGACCCGCACACCGACGCCGACTGCTCGACGCACGCCATGCCCGCCCCCAGCGGCGACCTGCTGGACGTACGCCTCGGTGCGCTGCCCCGGGCGGTGCGGGAGCTGTACCCGCACGACGGGGCCGCGACGGCGGACCTGCAGCAGCGGCTGCGGATCGCGCGGGACTGGCGGGCGGACGCCCAGGCCGTGGCGAGCGGGGTCCGCGAGGTGGCGGCGGCGTGGGCGTTCCTGCGCACCTCCTGCACCCTGGGCGTGCCGGTGCCCGGTGCCAACGGTCTCGTCCTGACCCTCGCGCCGGACGACGCCGCGGACGACCGGCCGTTGGCCGAGCTGCACGATGCGGCGATGCGTGGGCTCACCGGCGACGGGCCGTTGGCCTACCAGGAGCGGGCCTGTCTGGTGCCGGACCCGACGGCGGGGGCGCAGCGGATGCCGACGTACGGCGGCGCGGTGGACCTGACCCGCGCGGCGCCGGTGCGTACGCTGCGGCTGCCGGCGCCCCGCCGGCCGTTGAGCACCACCGGTCGGGGTGTGCTGCTGCTCTTCGAGGCTCGGCATGCGATGGGCCGGCACCAGGTCGGCGCGCCGGTGCGCGACAGTGCCTACTGGGACGCCGAGGCCGCGTTGAACGTCTTCGAGTTCACCCTGCTGGAGCGGGTCGCCGGTCGGCACTACGAGGACGCCGTGGCCGCCTACCTACAGGCCCTGCGCCGCGAGGGTGACCTCCTCGCCCGCCCGCACAAGGTGCTCGACCGGCGTCGACGCAAGGCCCTGTCGCTGGCGTTCGGTGGGCTCGACGACGAGGAACTACACCTGTGGGCGTCGGTCGCCTACCGCAACGCCATCCTGCTGCTGCTCGGCAATCTGAAGGCGTTCGCCGAGCACCTGCGCCGGCAGGCCGGCTGAGCACCCGCCAGCCTGCCGGTCGAGCACCGTCGGTGCGACTCAGAGCACCTGGGCGAGAAATCGGCGCAGCCGGGGGTGCGTGGCCTGTTCGAAGATCGCCTCCGGGGGCCCGGCCTCCAGCACCACACCCCGGTCCATGAAGGCGACGGTGTCGGCGACCTGCCGGGCGAAGCCCATCTCGTGGGTGACCACCACCATGGTCATACCCGCCGAGGACAGGTCGGCCATCACCCCGAGCACCCCCTTGACCAGCTCCGGGTCCAGCGCCGAGGTGGCCTCGTCGAAGAGCATCACCTCGGGCCGCAACGCCAGCGCCCGGGCGATCGCCACCCGCTGTTGCTGACCGCCGGAGAGCTGCGCCGGCCGCGCGTCGGCCTTAGCGGCCAGTCCGACCAGCTCCAGTTGGGCCCGGGCGATCGCCACCGCCTCGTCCTCACCGAGCTTGCGCAGCCGGCGCAGCGCCAGGGTGACGTTGCGCAGCACGGTCATGTGCGGAAAGAGGTTGAACTGCTGAAAGACCATGCCAACGCGTTGGCGTAGCGCGTCCGGGTCGTCGCGCAGCACGCTGTGCCCGTCCAGCAGCACGTCGCCGCGGTCTGGCTCGATCAGCCGGTTGATGGTGCGCAGCAGGGTGGACTTGCCCGACCCGGACGGCCCGATCACGCAGGCCGTCGCGCCGCGCGGGACCGCCAGGTCGACGCCGCGCAGCACCCGGTTCGGCCCGAAGGCCAGGTGCACGTCGTGTACGTCGAGGCTGACCGAGGTGCTCGTGCCGGTACTCATCGCGGTTGCCCTTCCGTCGCGCCGGACCACGCCAACTCGGTGTCGTCGCCGTCGTCGTCGGCCGGCGCGGTCGCCGGCCGACCGTGCCGCAGCCGTCGGTCGATCCAGTTGACCGCGTGCGTCAGCGGCACGGTCAGCACCAGGTAGCAGAGCCCGGCCAGCAGCAGCGCGGACTCGTTGCCGGTGGTGGCCGCGTAGTCCTGCCCGATCCGGAACAGCTCCCGTTGGCTGGCCACCAGCCCGAGGAAGTAGACCAGGCTGGAGTCTTTGATCAACGCGATGAGCTGGTTCACCCAGGCCGGTAGCACCCGTCGGATGCCCTGCGGAACGATCACCAGCCGCATCGCCTCGGCCCACGAGAAGCCGAGCGCCCGCGCGCCCTCCAACTGGGCGGCCTCCACCGACTGGATGCCGGAGCGGAAGATCTCCCCGATGTACGCCGCCGCGATCAGCGACAGCGCCAGGATGCCCAGCGGGTAGGGGTCCGGTCCCCAGACCTGCATGCCCAGCGGCGCCAGCCCGACGCCGATCAGCAGGATCGTCGCCGCGGCCGGTAGCCCCCGGAACACGTCCGTGTAGACCCGCGCCGGCCAGCGCAACCACCGGCTGCGGGAGATGCCGGCGACGGCCAGCAGCAGCCCCAGAACCGAGCCGAGCAGGGCGGCGGAGACCGCCAGGATCAGCGTGTTGGGCAACCCGACGGTCAGCATCTCGGGCAGCGCCGCGCGCATCGCGTCCCAGTCGAAGAAGGTCTCCCACAGGGTGCTCAACGGATCCATCGGTCGCCTCTCCTACCGCCCCGCTCGCTCGTCACCGGTCGTGCCTCAGGAAGCGGCCGACGCGGACGCCGACGGCGCGGCCGACGGCGCCACCGCGCCGCTGCCGGGCTTGAAGTCCGCCGGGATCGGCCGGCCGGGGTAGTACTGCGCCTGGAGCTTGCTCCAGGTGCCGTCCGCGATCACCTCGTCGAGGCCCTTGTTGAGCGCCTCGCGCAGCTTGTCGCTGCCCTTGGCCACGGCGTACGCGGTCGGTGCCGGGCTGAGCTGCTTGGCCGCCACGGTGATCTTGCCGCCGCTGTCCGCGGCCGACTTCTCACCGATCTCCGCCGGTGCGATCCAGGCGTCGGCGGTACCCGCCTTGAGCTGGTTGATCGCACCGTTGTAATCCGGCACCCGGACCGGGTTGAGCTGCTTGCCGGTGGCGTAGTCGTCCTGGACGGTGCCCTGCACCACGACGACCCGCTTGCCGGTGAGCTGGTCGAAGCCGGTGATCGGCGAGCCGGCCGGGACGTCCAGGCCGAAGTAGCCGAAGTCGTAGCCGTTGCCGAAGTCGACGGTCTTCTTCCGCGCCTCGGTGATGGTGATCGAGGAGCTGCCGACGTCGAACTTGTGGTTGTTGACCTGGGAGAGCAGCGCGGAGAAGTCGGTTCCGACGAACTCGACCTTGAGGCCGATCTTGCCGGCCACCGCGGCGAGCAGGTCGTTGTCGAAGCCGGTGAACTTGCCGTCCTTGAGGTACACGTTCGGTGGGGCGTCGCTCAGCGTGCCGGCGCGCAGCACGCCCGCCTGCGCCAGGCCGTACGGGTTGCCGGCGGTGTCGGTGGAGCTGTCGTCGCCGCAGCCGGTGAGCGCGGTGGCGGCCAGGATCGTGGCCGCGCCGAGGGCAGCGGCGCGGGTCAGGGCAGGAAGGAATCGCACAGGTGTCTCCGAAGGTTGCGCAGCGGCGGGCACGGACGTGCGCCGCCGACGGTGCGCCCGGTGGGCGTACCGCTGGAATGGTTCGGGAAAAGGGGTGCGCTAGTGCGCGGTGCGGCGGCGACAGACGGCGCTGCACACCCGCATCATGTCCACGTGCCGCCGCCGGATCAGTGCCGGCGGGAGCCGATCGGCGCGCAGAGTCGCGGCGTCGGCGGGTGGGGCGGTGCTGAGGATACGCATGGGTCTCCCGGGTCTGTGCTGACCTGGGTGCCAGGCCACGCTTGCACCGACGTCGTGCCGGTGCCTGGTCTTCACCCGGGGCACCCCACCGCGGAGGAGGGTTGCCGGCCAGCGAGCCGGGGCTTCGCGCTGGCACTCATGACCTGCGCCGAGGTTAGCAGCCGGGGCCGGCGGATCGTCCAGTCGTTATGACCACGCTCACCGTCCGCCACGGGCGACCAGCCGGCAGTCAGCTGGCGTGCACGTGCGGGCGGCGGGCCGGATCGGGCTCCTGGCGGCGCAGGATCTCCCGGGTCACCGGGGCGTTCTCGCCCTGCCCGAACGCGAGGTAGCGCAGGATGCTGCGGCCCGGGGGCCCCTCGGTCCACTCGAAGTAGATGTGCGGGCGGCGTCGGCTCCGGTCGCGGATCTCCAGCAGCAGCGCGGCCAGCGCGTTCGGCACCGAGGAACTGGCCAGGCTGAGCACCGGGTACCGGCCGTGCGCCACGGCGCCGTGTACCAGCAGTTCGGTCTCGAAGTCCGACGGGTCGCTGACGGTCACCTCGACGAAGATCACGTCGCTGTCGCCCGGGAAGTCGTTGTCCGCGACGGTCTGGGCGAGCTTGTCGCGGTACTCCGCTGCCCCCCGGGTGGCCGGATCGTGCGCGATGAGGCGGATCCGTCGGCCCGCGCGCTCGTCGATCAGCCGGGTCGCCTCGGGATCCAACTGCACCCGGTCGACCCGCAGCTCGAAGGTGCGCAGCAGCCGGGACAGCAGCGACACCAGGATGATCCCGGCGATGAAGCAGACCGCGATCTTCACACCGTCGGGACGTTCCACCACGTTCGCGGCGGTGGTGTAGGCGAAGACCACCGCGATGATCCCGAACGCGACGAAGCGGCCGCGTTGATGCCGCCGACGCGCCGCGAGGGTCACGGCGGTCGCCGCCGAGGTGATCAACACCAGAACCCCGGTGGCGTACGCACCGCCCTGCGCGTCCACGCTGGCCTTGAAGAGAACCGTGATCAGGAACGCCACCGCGGTGAAGACCAGCACCAGCGGCCGGACGGCCCGCGCCCAGGTCGGCGCCATCCCGTAACGAGGCAGATAACGGGGTACGAGGTTGAGCAGCCCGGCCATCGCCGAGGCCCCCGCGAACCAGAGGATCCCGATGGTCGACAGGTCGTAGATCGTGCCGAACACGCCGCCCAGGTGCTCGTGTGCCAGGAACGCCAGGGCCCGGCCGTTCGCCGGCCCACCCGGTTCGAACGCGTCGGCCGGGATCAGCACGGTGGTGGTCACGCTGCTGGTCAGCAGGAAGACGCTCATGATCACGGCAGCGGTGGTGAGCAGCCGGCGGGCGCCGCGGATCCGGCCCAGCGGTCGGTCCTCGGAGTCCTGCGGGTCGCCGCGCACGCTCGGCATCACCGCCACGCCGGTCTCGAAGCCGGACAGGCCCAGCGCCAGCTTCGGGAAGACCAACAGGGAGAGCCCGACCACCAGCAGCGGATTGCCGTGCCCGGTGGTCAACGCGGTGCTCCAGTCGCCGACCGCGCTCGGATGCGTCGCCACCCGCCACAGCGCGACGGCGATCACCACCGTGTTCAGCGACAGGTAGACGGCGACCAGGACGACGGCGATGCCGATGGCTTCGCCGAATCCCTTGAGGAACACCGAGCCGAGCAGCGCCAGCAGCAGCAGCGTGATCAGGACCTCGTGGCCCTTGAACAAGCCGGGCAGGAACGGATTCTCGTCGATGTGCGCGGTCGCGTCGGCCGCGCTGAGGGTGATGGTGATGATGAAGTCGGTGGCCGCGAAACCGAGCAGCACCAGCACGAACAGCTTGCCCTGCCAGTAGTTGAGCAGGCGTACCAGCATCGCGATGGAGCCCTCGCCGTGCGGGCTCTCCACCGCCACCCGCCGATAGACCGGCAGCGCGCCCAGCAACGTCACCAGTACGAGCACGAGGGTGGCCACCGGGGAGAGCGCACCGGCGGCCAGCGCCGCGATGCCCGGCTGGTAGCCCAGCGTCGAGAAGTAGTCGACGCCGGTCAGGCACATCACCTTCCACCACGGATGGTGCCGGTGCTCGGGCGGCCGACCGCCCGGGCCCTGCTCGCGCGGCTGCTCCGAATCGCCGGCGAGCAGCCAACGCCGCAGCCGGCCGGCACGCCCCCCGACCTCCATCGGCGCTTCCCCCGTCATCCCGCCCATGGTCACCGCGAGTATCCGCCCGCCGGGGCCCGTCCGTCCGCCGGTGCGCGGAACCCGCCGGCTGCGGGCCCCGCCGCGCGGCGCGTCGGAGGGTTTCGGGCCGGAGGCAGGGGGGAAGCAGCGCCTCCCGGCGAGCCCGCCCGGACCGGTCCGGACGGGCCGGGACGGCCGGGGCGGACGTTCGGCGGGGGAGGGAGCGGGTCATGGTCGGCGGCCGTCGCTTCCGCCCGGGTGGCGGTTTCGGCCGCCAGCTCGACGAGCACGAACCCCGGGCCGACGAGCGGGAACCGGCGCAGCCGACCGCCCCGCCCACCGACGGCCTGGTGGACAGCGCCGTCTACATCCGGGGGCACCGCTTCGCCTCGCCGGCGGGACTCGCCGAGACGTACCGCTGCCTGCAGGAGCAGGACGGCGCGATGGCGTGGATCGGGTTGTACCGCCCGGACATCGAGCAGATCACCTCGCTGGCCCGCGAGTTCCGCCTGCACGACCTCGCGGTGGAGGACGCGATCAACGCCCACCAGCGGCCCAAGCTGGAACGGTACGGCCACACGCTCTTCGTCGTGCTGCGCGCGGCCCGCTACGACGACCTGCGGGAGGAGGTCGAGTTCTCCGAGCTGCACCTGTTCATCGGGCCCGGCTTCGTGGTCACCGTCCGGCACGGTGAGGCACCGGACCTGGCGGCGGTGCGGCGGCGGATGGAGGCCGACGCGCAGATGCTCGGGCAGGGCCCGGAGGCGGTCCTGTACGCGATCCTGGATCAGGTTGTCGACGGGTACGCGCCGGTGGTGGCCGGCCTGGAGAACGACATCGACGAGATCGAGACCGAGGTCTTCGGCGGCGACCCGAACGCCAGCCGGCGCATCTACGGGCTCAGCCGCGAGGTGATCCAGTTCCAGCGGGCCGCTCGCCCGCTGCTCAACGTCCTCGATGCGCTCGCCGCCGGCGCGGGCGGCTACGGTACCGACGAGGAACTGCGCCGCTACCTGCGCGACGTGACCGACCACCTCACCCAGGTCGTGGAACGGGTGGACGGCTTCCGGCACCTGTTGCAGAACATCCTCACCGTGAACGCCACCCTCGTGTCGCAGCAGCAGAACGAGGAGATGCGCAGTCTCACCGCGGCCAGCTACGCGCAGAACGAGGAGCTGAAGAAGGTCTCGTCCTGGGCGGCGATCCTGTTCGCGCCCACGCTGATCGGCACCGTGTACGGCATGAACTTCGTCCACATGCCGGAGCTGAACTGGCGCTACGGATACCTGTTCGCGCTGCTGTTGATGGCGCTGGTCTGCGGCACCCTCTATCTGGTCTTCAAGCGGCGCGGCTGGCTGTGACCGTACGGCCGTACGTCACTCGATGCCGCGCAGGATGTGCCGCTCGTCCTCGACGTCGTCCTCGTCGGCACCGATCCGGCCGAGCAGCACCGCCGCGGCCCAGATGGTCAGCGGCGTGGCCGCCCCGGTCATCCCGCCACCGGTCCGGTCGTCCCGGGCCTGGCTCCGCTCCGTCCGCGGGGGTCTGCGTTGAGCCTGCATGGGCACTGCCTCCTCGTCGAAGCCGTCCCGGGCAGCGCGCGGGCGTGCACTCGCGCCACCTGCCGGGCCGCCCACGCGCGCGGGTAGGCGGCTACCGGAACGGCATCCACCCCGAACCATCCCACGGCCGGCCGCGTCCGCACCGCATGTTTTCGGTTTCCCGACTGTTGCCGGGCCAGTCGCGCTGCCCGGCGAGGGGACGGCCGGTCAGGGCAGCGGGTGGGCGATGCCCCGGGCGTGGTCGGTGAGTGCCGCGCCGACCACGGTCGCGGAGATCGGCAACACCTCCAGGCAGCGGCGTACCGCGGCGGCCATCAGCACGTTCGGCACCCGCATCGAGAGCGTGCAGTGCGGCACCCAGCGCCCCGGCTGGTAGTGCTCGACCAGGCCGATACCGGCGGCGGCGAGCCGGTCGTGCACCAGCCGGTGGTGGGCCAGCAGCTCCGGGGTGGGCGTCGGGCCGAGCCACAGCACCCGGCCGACGAACTGGCCGGCGTGTTGGAAGTCGAGTCGCAGTGGGGCTGCCACGAGCGTCCCGCGCAGCGCCTCGGCGACCTGCTCGGGGTCGAAGCGGGGCGCGACCGCGAGCGACACGTGCGGGCGGTGTCGCTGCTCCAGCAGCGAACGCATGCTCTGCACGCCCTCGGCCTCCAGCGCGTCCCAGAGCACCCGGATCCGCCGGGTAGCGTCCGGGTCCAGATACAGCTCCAACGCCGCGACCACATGATCACGGTAGCGGCCGAGGTTTGACCGCCCTGACTCGGCGGTACCTGCTGACAGACCTACCCGAGAGGCGCACCCCGTGGACGTGAGTGACCTGTTGACCGAGGCGTACGACCGGCTGCCTGACCTCGTCCGCGCGGCGGTCGACGGGCTCACCCCGGAGCAGCTGCGCTGGGCACCGGGCCGGGAGGCCAACTCGATCGGCTGGCTGGTCTGGCACCTGACCCGCGTCCAGGACCACCACATCGCCGACCTGCTCGACGCCGAGCAGATCTGGGTGAGCGGGAACTGGGCGGACCGCTTCGGGCTCGCCGCCGACCCGGACAACACCGGTTACGGGCATTCGCCCGAGCAGGTCGCGGCGGTGCTCCCGGAGAGCGCGCAGGCGCTGCTCGACTACTACGAGGCGGTCGCCGCGCGTACCGGGCCATTCCTGGCCGGCCTGAAGCCGGCGGATCTGGACCAGATCGTCGACGAGTCCTGGGACCCGCCGGTCACCCTGGGGGTGCGCCTGGTCAGCATCGTCGACGACGACGTGCAGCACGCGGGCCAGGCCGCGTACGTCCGAGGCCTGCTCGCGGCGCGCTGACTACCGGGTGCTTCGGCGTCGGCCGGCAGTCGGGGCACGGCGGTCTCACTTGGTCGACGAACACCGAGGCGTCGAGCCATTGGTTGACGGCCGGGGCCGTGACGTTTTGCTGGCTAAGCGAAAGTGCTGCCTCCCGCTCGCCGCAGCCAGCACTTTCCCTGTAGTTGCGCGGATCTTGGCCATCGGGCGCACCGCGCACCACGTATCGACACGGGCATATCGGAATCAACACCCGCTGCCCGGTCGGCGGGCAGGTTCGTGTTGAGCCTTATGACTCTGAGGCATAAATATGACTCTGAGGTATGTGGCTCTCCGGTGCGCGTGCCGCCGGCCGGCACCGCCTCGACTCGCCACCGTGCGGTCGGCGTCACCCGGTCGGGGTGAGCCGGCCTCACCCTGGCGCGGGTGATCCTTCCCGGGAGCAGGGGAGGGTCGATGGGCAGCACGGTGGGGGAATACCTGGACCGGCTCGGCGGCGGCCGGCGTACCGACCTGCCGGAGACGACCAGCGGGTCGATGCGGCTGGACGCGCACCATGACGGCTGGACCGAGCACTGGTATCTGACCATCGCCGACCAGCACGTCCAGGTGACCCGGTCGTCCGACGACGCCGAGCTGGTGGTTCGTGCCGATCGGGAGGTCTTCGACCGGTTGGCGAGTGGCCAGACACACCTGGCTGAGGCGCTGCTGCGCAACGAGTTGACCGTCCAGGGCAACATGCGGCTGTTGATGCTGCTGCGGCGGATCTTCCCGGGGCCGGCGGGAGCCCGCCACCCGCGCGAGCTGGGTCAGGCCGCGCTGGCCGGGCGGGACGGGCGCCGGTGAGGCAGGAACTGGTGCACGTGATCGCCGGCAACGCCTTCGCGATCAGCGACGCGCAGGGCGACGTGGAGGTCAACCCGGACGATCCGGTCGGCCTCTTCTCGTTCGACACCCGCTTCCTGTCCCGTTGGCTGCTCAGCGTGGACGGGGAGCGGCTCAACGCGCTCTCGCGCGACAACATGACGTACTTCGAGACCCGGTTCTTCCTGGTCCCTGGCACGGCGAGCCACTACGTCGACGCTGACGTGTCGGTGATCCGGCACCGCTCGCTCGACGACAGCTTCAACGAGCGGATCACGGTGCTCAACCACTCGGCGCAGCCGGTCGAGTTCACCGTGCGGATGGAGATGGGCAACGACTTCGCCGACGTCGCGGACCTCGCCAGCGCCGTCGACGTCCAGAACCCGCGACACCGGGTCGTCGAGGTAACCGCCGACTCCGCGCGTCGCCAGCTCCTGCTGCGCTACGAGCGGGAGCGGTTCGTCCGCGAGACGACCGTGCGCAGCACCGCCCCGGCCGACGTGGACGAGCGGGGAATGACGTTCCGGATCCGGATCGCGCCCGAGGGCACGTGGGAGACCGACCTGCACGTCGCCATGACCATCCGTGGTGAGGGCGGCCGGGACCTGCGCAGCGACCTGGAGTCGCACCGGCAGCACGTACGCCGGGACATGCGCGAGGATTTGGCGGACTGGCTGGACCGGGCCCCACAGCTGGTGGCCGAACGGGACGGCCTGGAGGAGACCTACCAGGGCAGCCTCGCGGACCTGGCGGCGCTGCGGTACGTGCCGCTGGCGTACAGCGCCCGGGTGCCGGTCGGCGGCCTGCCGTGGGCAATGGCGTTCTGCGGACGGGACAGCATCATCACCTGCCTGCAGACCCTGGCGTTCACCCCGGAGCTGACCCCCGCGACGCTGCGGATGCTGGCGCTGTTGCAGGGCGGCCAGCTCGACGACGAGCACGACGAGGAGCCCGGCAAGATCCTGGCCCAGCTCCGCTACGGCGAGTCGGCCGCGTTCGGTGAGCGGCCGAGCGCATTATACTACGGGGCGGCGGACACCACCCCGCTGTTCGTCGTGCTGCTCGACGAGTACGAGCGCTGGTCCGGTGACGCGGACCTGGTCCACGAGCTACGCCACCCGGCCCGGATGGCGCTGGACTGGATCGACGAGTTCGGCGACCTCACCGGCGACGGATACGTGCGCTACCAGCGCCGCAACGAGCGCCGCGGCGCGGTGAACCAGAGCTGGAGGGATTCCGGGGACGCGATCACCGACGTCGACGGGTGGCAGCCCGAGTTTCCCCGGGCCACCTGTGAGTTGCAGGGCTACGCGTACGACGCGAAGCGGCGTGGAGCCCGGCTGGCCCGGGAGTTCTGGGGCGACCCCGCGTACGCCGACCGACTGGAGCGCGAGGCGGCCGAGCTGAAGGAACGGTTCAACCGGGACTTCTGGTTGCCGCACCGGGAGTACTACGCGGTGGCGCTCGGGCCGCACGGCGAGCCGGTCGACGCGTTGTCTTCCAGCATCGGGCACCTGCTGTGGAGCGGGATCGTCGCCGACGACCACGCCGAGGCGGTCGCCGAGCACCTGGTGGGGCCGCGGCTGTTCAGCGGGTGGGGGGTACGCACCTTCGCGGCCGGGCAGCGCCCGTACAACCCGGTCGGCTCGCACCTGGGGGCGGTGTGGCCGTCGGACAACGCGCTGATCGCCGCCGGCCTGCGGCACTACCGCTTCGACGCGCAGGCGGCCCGGATCGCGGACGGCATCTTCGACATGGCGCAGACGCTCGGCGGGGCGGTGCCCGAGCTGATCGCCGGCTACGACCGCAGCCTGACGAAGTATCCCGTCCAACTGCCCTCGGCCGGCCGACCGCAGTCGTGGTCGTCGGGCGCGTTGCTGATGCTGCTGGGCACCCTGCTCGGGTTGCGGCCCACCGGCGACAACCTGCTGGTGAACCCGGCCCTGCCCGAGGGCTTCGGGCGGATCGAACTGCTCGACATCCCGGGCCGCTGGGGCCACTCCGACGCGTACGGCCGGGACCGATCGGCCGGCCGTGGCCACCGGAGCCGTCTGCGCTGACTCGGGCGGCTCGCCGGGCCGGCGCGGAAGGGCTCAGCCCATGGTCTTGGCGCCGTCGATCGCCTCGCGCAGGATGTCGGCGTGCCCGGCGTGCTGGGACGTCTCGGCAATCAGGTGCAGCACGACCCGGCGAACCGTCCAGCTCGCTCCCGGCTCGAACCAGGGCGCCTCCGGCAGCGGGTGCGCGCTGTCCAGGTCGAGAGCGGCGATCAGCTCGTCGGTCTCGTCGGCCACCGACTGGAACCGCTCGACCAGCCCGGCCAGGGTCTCGCCCGGCGCCATCCGGAACTGACCGACCCAGTCGATCGGCTCCCGCTCCATCGCTTCAGCGCCGCCGACGGCGAAAAGCATCCACCGCTGCTCGGTGCCGGCCACGTGCTTGATCAGGCCGCCGAGGCAGAGCTCGCTGACGGTGGTGCGGGTGGCCGCCTGCTCGTCGGTGAGCCCGTCGACGGTGTGCAGCAGGAACCCGCGGTGCCTGCGCAGGGTCTGCAACAGGTCGGCTCGCTCGCCGGTGAGCTGCTCGGTGCTGGTCATGGTGCCGTCCTTCGGTCGAGGTCTCGGCGCCAGCGTAGGACGCGGCACCGACACTTTCCCGGCTCGACACGAGCCAAGGAAGGGCACCTTATTAACGCCTGCGGTATAGGAAGGGTCCCTTCCTTACGTCGCCAGCGGTTGCCGATCCTCGTCTTGAGGGGTCCACTGAACGACATGGGTGTGATCAAGGTGGGCACGTCCTCGTGGGCCGACCAGTCGCTGCTGCGCTCCGGGTGGTACCCGCGCTCGGCCAACACGCCGGCCGGCCGGCTCGGGTTCTACGCCGGCCGGTTCCCACTGGTCGAGGTGAACACGTCCTACTACGCCATCCCGGCCCCGGAGGTCACCGCGGGTTGGGTCGACGCGACGCCGGCCGACTTCACGTTCGACGTCAAGGCGTTCAGCCTCTTCACCGGTCACCCGACCTCGGTCGCGGTGCTGCCCCGCGACCTGCGCCCGGCCGGCGGCCCGAGCCGGGTCCGTCGCCGGGACCTGCCGGAGCGGACGTACGACGAGCTGTGGTCCCGGTTCCGGGCGGCGCTGGACCCGATCGCGGCCGCCGGCAAACTGGGTGTGGTGCTGCTGCAGTTCCCGCCCTGGCTGGCGCGCACTGCCGCCGCCGAGCGCCGGATCACCGAGTTGGCACAGCGGTGCCGTCCGTGGCGGGTCGGTGTGGAGCTGCGGCACGGCTCCTGGTTCGACAGCCGGGCCACGCCCGACACCCTCGCCCTGCTGCGCGCGCACGACCTCTCACTGGTCTGCGTCGACATGCCGCAGGGGCACACCTCGTCGGTGCCTCCGCTGCTGACCGCCACGGCGGAGCCGGCGATCGTCCGGTTCCACGGGCACAGCACCGCCTGGCGTGCGGGCGACAAGCAGGACAAGTTCCGCTACGCGTACGCCGAGCAGGAGCTACGGCACTGGGCGGGACGGCTCGCCGAGCTTGCCGGCCCAACCGACGACCTGCACGTGCTGTTCAACAACTGCTGCGCCGGTCAGGCGCAGCGCGACGCCACCCGGCTCGCGCAGGTGCTCACCGAGACCATGATCGGGGCCGAGGTCGATCGGCCAGCCGTCCCGGCCCGAGCCGGATCGACCGGCTGACGGCTCCCGCACCGGTCGCCGCCGTTCGCCTGGCGCGCAGACAGCGGTGCTGCTAGGAGCGCCGACCCCGAGTGCGCAGCGCGTCCTGCGAGGATTCGCCGACGTCCGCGTCGTCCGGAAACGACCGCCCGCTGGGCGCTGGGTCCGGCGGTGCGCCCGGGCCGGCCATCGTCGTACGGGTCGGCTCCACCGAGCCGAAGCCGTGTCGACCGGCCGGGCCGGACCGTCCGGCCGGTGCGCCCGCGCGGCGCTCCCCGCGCCGGCCCTCGGGCACCGCTGTCTCCTCGCTGCCCTCGTCCATCGGGGAGTCGTCGTCCGCGCCCCAGGGCGCGTCGGCGTCGAAGCCGTCGCCGGTGCCCCACGGCTGGATCGCTTCCGGCTCCAGCCGGTCGCCGTCACCAGTGCGTCCGTCGTACGCCGTCATGGCCACCTCGCTCGTCGGTCCGCCGCTACTGGCGGACGGTTGCCGTCCCCGGGCCGGATCTGCCCGGGCCGCGCGTGCCGTACCCCCGTCGTGCGTCCGGGGCGCGCGGGGCCGGCCGGCACCCCGCCGTCAAAGGGTCGGCGGGATTCCGGCCGGCTCAGCGCTCAGCGCCCGGCCATCGCCATCGGCCGCTTGCCGTTGCTCATGCCGGCCATCTTGACGATCGCCTTGGGTGCGCTGGCGAGCCCACCGGTACGCCCGAGGATGCCCCGGAAGACCTGGCCCGGCTTCTGCTGCTCACCCATGTACGCGGTGACCACGACCAGCGTCCCGGTCAGCGCCGGAATCGCCCACTGGAGCAGCTTCATCTGCCGCTGTGAGGACGCCACGTTGGCCGGCGTCTGCAGGTTGGGTTCGGTGGTCCCGTTCACCGACGGGCCACCCGCCTTCTGCAACCGCATGCCGATCAATCGGCTGTAGGCGGTCACCGCGAGGGCGCCGATCGTCAGCGCCGTCTTGACGGTGCTGACCCTGGCGACGCCGGACTGGGTGGCCACCCGTGGGCTCTCCGTCACGAGTTCGCCGACCGCCCCGGCCAGGTGTGCACCGATCGCGGCCGCGTTGACGGGGGTCCACCGGGACCACCCTGCCGAGGCGACCGGGAGCCGCTGGGTCGAATCGCTGATCTTCGCCGCTGCGCTGTTGACGCCGAGCGCTCCCATGAGGGAGCCGCCGAACCAGGCCGCCAGACCCAGATCGTGCATCGAGCGCAGTGCGGTATGCCGTTCGGACATCTGATCCCCTTCCGCCGTGTCGGGCGCTGCGGCTTACCCGCCGCCCGGGCGGCTAACCCGCCCCGGGCCGACCGATCGGTGGCTGACCTGGCACAACGCGGACATCAGGCCCGGTATGGCGGCGGACCGCCGACGGCAGGAGTCGTCCGGTCGGTGGCGGGTAGATCCCGACCGACGCTGACGAATGGGGGAACGGGATGTCACAGCCCGAGGAGAGCCGCGAGAAGACCGGCACCACCGATCCGGTGCTCATGCACCCGGACAACGACCCGCACAAGAACACGGCGGAGGTCGCGCCACGCAAGAAGCACGGCGAGATCCGGGTGGAGCGTGACGACGAGTTGGTGCCGCTGGACCAGGACGACTGACCCGGCCGGGCCACTCGGCGCCCGGTCGGTACGGCTCAGCGGGGCGGCAGGTCGCTGGCGAAGCCGGCGACCCGCCGCGCCAGAGGAGCGCTCGCACGGACCCAGCTGAAGTGGTCCAGCGGGGCACCCGCCTGCGCCACCGTGTACCGCTGCCGGGTCACCTGCGCTCCGGTGAGCTTTCCGCAGAGGTGGTCCATCGTGGGGTGCGGCGTGTACTGGTCGTCGTCCACGCTGACCGCCAGCACCGGCGTCCGCACCGCGCGTACCGCCGCCTCGGTGTCCGTACCGTCGAGCCGGGGGAAACGGCCGGTCCGCGCGGTGTACGCCCAGTCCCGGATGACCCCGCGCGCCTGCCGGCCGCCGAAGCCCCAGC
The DNA here is from genome assembly GCF_042658605.1 of Micromonospora vulcania. Taxonomy (NCBI): domain Bacteria; kingdom Bacillati; phylum Actinomycetota; class Actinomycetes; order Micromonosporales; family Micromonosporaceae; genus Micromonospora; species Micromonospora vulcania. Next base: position 407,946 of record NZ_JBHSQS010000004.1, read on the forward strand.
CGGGCCAGACGCCGAGCAGCGCGGCGGTGGCGGCGATCCCCTGGGTGTACGGCAGCACCCCCAGGCCGCGAGCGCCCGGGTAGCTTCGCCAGTGCGGGACACCGACCGCGATCAGCGCCAACCCGTCCACCGCGGCGCTGCCGTGCAGGGCGAGGTGCAGCAGCGCGGCCTGCCCGCCGAGTGAGTGCCCGAGCAGCAGCCGGGTACGCCCGTCCAGCCGCGGCTTGAGCGCGCTCAGCACGTCGCCCACGTCGCTGGCCAGCTCGGAGTAGCCATACCGGTCGGCGCGGCTCGGCGCGGGGGTGCTCGCCCCGGTGCCCCGCAGGTCGGCGACGACCACGGCCAGCCCGGCGGATCGCAGCGCGGCGGCGAACGGCCGGTAGTAGCGGGCGCGTACCCCCATCGCCGGCCAGATCACCACCACCGGGGCGCCGGCCGGCCCGGCCGGCTCCGGATACACCTGCATGCCGAGCCGACCGCCGTCGACGTCGACGAACTCCTGTGCGTACTCCGGGTCCCCGTTCACCGGCTCAGCTTACGGGCCGACGTTACCGACGGGTAGCCGTCGGTGCCGCGCGCCGTCGTGGCCGGACACGGCGGAGGCCCCGCCGAGGTGGCGGGGCCTCCGGTGACGATGCCGTTCAGGAGACGGTGATCGTCCCGTTTCCGGCACGGACGCAGGAGACGGCACGGGCGGCGGTCGCCGCCGCGCCACTCAGGCACTGACCGAGCACCTGGTGCCCGACGGCGTTCGGGTGCCACGACTCCTGGCAGGTCTGGAAGTAGCTCACGCAGGTGTTGGCGATCCGCTGGATGGCGATCTTGTCCTTGCCGGCGAGGCTGGTGACGAAGGTGCCGGTCGCGCCGTCCTGGAGCCGGATCGGGGTGGCCAACGCGCCGGTCGGGCTGCCGGCCGACTCGCAGAGCCGGGCGCCGTTGAACGCCTGCTGCACGTTCAGGTAGACCAGGTCGGCGGCGGGGAACTCGGCGGCCAGGGCGTCCCGGGTGGACTTGACCAGCGTGCCCAGGCCCTGGGAGAAGCGGTGTCCCGGCGCGAGGCTGGCCCGGTGGATCGGGCAGCCGGCCGCGTACCGCTCGGCGCCCAGGTCACGGAACTTGTCCCGGGTGTCGTCGCGGCCGTCCTCCTCGTAGTACGTCGGGTTGACGTCCAGCGGCAGCGGGTTGGTGTAGTCCTGGAACACGATTCGGTGCTGCCCGTCCGCGTCCACCTGGTCCAACGTGGTCAGCAGTTGGCGTACCGCCGCGGTGGTCTCCGCGGTCGCGGCGCTGAGCTGCGCCGAGGTGGCCAGGTCGGCGTCGGTGCACGGCTTCTGCTCCACCGGCCCGTTCAGGTACGCCCAGAACTCCCACCAGCCCGTCCAGGCGTCGGCGATGAACCGGTTGGCGCACTTCTCCGCGACACTGCCGAAGGTGAACGAGCTGTTGTTGGAACCGAGCCCGAGCAGCACCAGGTCGATGTCGTTGGTCTGCGCGACCGCGCGCAGCTGGTCGATCTGCGAGGCCACGGTACGGCCGTTCGGCCGCTGCACGGAGGCGGTCGCGATGTCGTGTGGCTGACCGCCGGAGCAGGCCAGGTTGAACCGGGCCTGGATGCCCGGCAGGTTGGCCTGGTTCAGCGAGGCGTTCGCCGAGCGGTGGCAGAAGTACGCGTTGTTGTTCGCCGCCGTCCAGCCGGGGAAGCCCTGGGTGACGCCGTTGACGTCGACCACCGGGGTGTACGCCCCGGCACCCTCGCCGCTGATGAAGCTGTCGCCGAGCGCCACCGCGGCGGTGGGCAGCGCGGCCGTCGCGGGTGCGGGCAGCGCGACGGCTGTCGACAACGCGGCGGTGACGATCGTGAGTGCCGCGGCGAGCGCGGTACGCCGGATCCTGGGCATTTGGCCCCCATCCATCCATCGAAAGATGAAAGATTCTCTGAGAGCGCGATCAGATCACCCACGTGCGACGGGCGTCAATGGCCCGTAACAGAATCGTTCAATGAGTGACACACCCGCGCTGGTGGCGACCGGGCGGGCGGAGCGGCGGCCGAGAACCTAGCGGACGGGCTGGTCGCGCCGCTCGCGCAGCGCCGCGCCGGCGGCGTTCAGACCGACACCCCAGATCAGCAGTACGCAGAGCCACTGCACCCACCGCAGCAGGCTCATCTCGCCGGACAGCAGGTTGCGCACACTGCCGTACGGGGTGAGCCACGGCTGCGCGGCCCGGAGCGCGTCCATGCCGCCGAGCAGCGCGAACAGGGCCAGCGGCAGGACGATCGTGGCGAGGAACGCGACCACCGGCGAGCGCAGCAGCAGGCCCAGCCCGGTGCCCACCAGACCGGCGACGATCTGCACCAGCACGCTGCCCACCGCGACCGTCCCGGCGTACCGCCAGGGCTCGTCGGCGATGTCGGCCGGAGTGAGCGCCAGCGTCGCCGCGCAGATCAGCACCCCGACGACGCCGATCACGACGGCCGGCAGCACCACCGCGAGCACGGTGGAAAGGACCGGGACGGCGTCGGGCGCCCGGCGCAGGTCGCGCACCAGCAGGACGCCGAACAGCGGCGTCAGGACCGACATCAGGCTCTGGACCGTGTCCGAGAGTGCGGCGAAAGTCCGGTCGTCGGGGGCCGCCGCCGCGGTCAGCGCAACGGCGGCGAGCAGCCCGGCCAGCAGGGTGCCCGCGAGCAGCCACCGCCGAGCCGGCGTGCCGAGGCCCCGTGCGCCGCGAGTCGTACCGCCCAGCACGATGGCCTCCCCACGGTCGGTCCTGCCGCCCCGGGACCGGGCTCCACGCCCGGCGCGATCGCCGGTCAGCGTACCGGCGAAGCGGGCCGCGCGTGACCCCGTGATCACTGACGGACGCCGGCCCGGAGACCGCGACGAACTGTTCGTTGGCTCACGTCCGGGTTTCGACGCGCGGCGGTTCACGTGGGGCCTCCGGGAGTTGTCCTAGCCTCGGGCTAGGCTCGCTGCGGCGCGCCACGCCGGCTGATCTCGCCGGTGAGCGGCAGCACACCGCCGAGACCGGGGAGTACGACCAGTTGACCGCAGAGCCTGACACCCTGTACGGGGCCGATGACCTCACCCACCTTGAGGGGCTGGACGCTGTCCGCAAGCGGCCCGGCATGTACATCGGTTCCACCGACAGCCGTGGCGTGGGTCACCTCGTCAACGAGATCCTCGACAACTCCACCGACGAGGGTGTCGCCGGTCACGCCACACACGTCGAGGTGATCCTGCACGCCGACGGCTCGGTGCAGGTCGACGACGACGGCCGGGGCATCCCGACCGACGTGCACGCCAAGTCCGGCATCTCCGGCGTCGAGCTGGTGCTCACCCGGCTGCACGCGGGCGGCAAGTTCGGTGGCTCCGGCTACAAGACCTCCGGCGGCCTGCACGGCGTCGGCGCGTCCGCGGTCAACGCGCTGTCCCGTCGGTTCGACGTGACCGTCCGCCGAGCCGGCAAGGTCCACTCGATGTCCTTCCGGCACGGCGTGCCAGGGATCTTCGACGGTGACGGGCCCACCGCGTCGTTCACCGCCGGCCCCGGGCTCCAGGTGGTCGGCGCGATGAAGCGCAACCAGCGCACCGGCACGTCGATCCGCTGGTGGCACGACGCCCGCTACTTCGAGACCGGCGCGGCGCTCGACGTCGACGCGGTCCGGATGAAGCTGCGCAACACCGCCTTCCTGGTCCCCGGTGTGACCTACCTGCTGCGTGACCTGACCGGCGAGGCACCCGCCGAGGAGCGGTTCCACTACCCCAACGGGCTCAGCGACATGGTGGAGTTCCTCGCCCCGGGCGGCGACCGGCCGGTCTCCGGCACCCTGCTGGTCACCGGTGAGGGGACCTACCGGGAGAACGCCGCCGACGCCAACGGCGTCATGCAGTCCAACGTGCAGCGCCGGGCCGAGGTCGAGGTGGCGTTCCGCTGGGGCACCGGCTACGAGCGCACCGTCGAGTGCTTCACCAACACCATCCGCAACGCGCACGGCGGCACCCACCGCAAGGGCTTCGAGCGGGCACTGGTCCGCACCCTCGCCGACGCGGTCCGCAACACCCGTGGGCTGCTCAAGGCCAAGGAGGAGCCGCCCACCCTGGACGACGTCCTGGAGGGGATGACCGCGGTGGTGCACGTACGCATCCCGGAGCCGCAGTTCACCTCGCAGACCAAGGACGAGCTCTCCACCACCGGCATCACCAAGGTGCTGCACACCCTGGTCGAGGCGCACATCAAGGCGTGGCTGGAGGACAAGCGCACCAAGGCCGAGGCCCGAACGGTCCTGCAGAAGATCGTCGACGCGGCCCGGGTGCGGCTCACCCAGAAGCAGCAGAAGGACGCGGCCCGGCGCAAGACCGCCCTGGAGGGCGCGTCGATGCCGCCGAAGCTGGTCGACTGTCGGGCCACCGGCATCGACCGCAGCGAGCTGTTCATCGTCGAGGGTGACAGCGCTCTCGGCACGAGCCGAATGGCCCGCTCCTCCGAATATCAGGCGCTGCTGCCGATCCGTGGCAAGATCCTCAACGTCCAGAAGGCCAACCTCCAGCAGGTTCTGGACAATGTCGAGTGCGCGGCCATCGTCCAGGTGCTCGGCGCCGGCTCGGGGCGCACGTTCGACCTCTCCGCGCTGCGCTACGGTCGCGTACTGATCATGGCCGACGCCGACGTGGACGGCGCGCACATCCGTACGCTGCTGATCACCCTCTTCGCCCGGTACATGCGCCCGCTGATCGAGGCCGGCCGGCTCTACGCCGCGATGCCGCCCCTCCACAAGATCACCACCAAGGGGCGCAACCCGCAGACCACCTACACCTACACCCAGGCCGAGATGGAGTCGACGGTCCGCAAGCTGGAGAAGGCCGGCAAGCAGATCGTCACGCCCATCCCGCGCTTCAAGGGCCTCGGTGAGATGGACGCCGACGAGCTGTGGGACACCACGATGAACCCGGCCACCCGCGCGGTCCGCCGCATCACCCTTGACGACGTGGACGCCGCCGAGCGGATCCTCGAACTGCTGATGGGCGAGAAGGTCGAGCCGCGCCGCAACTGGCTGATCGACTCCGCCGACCGGGTCGACCGGGAGGCGATCGACGCATGAGCGACGGCATGGGCACCGGTTCCGTTCGAGGGGAAAGCTGAGTCATGGCACGCCGCAAGGAAAACAAGGTCGATCTCTCCTCGTTCGACCAGGCCGGCGCGCGGGTCTTCGACAATCCGCTGGTCACCGAGGTCTCCGACTCCTATCTGGAGTACGCCTTCTCGGTCATCCACTCCCGCGCCCTGCCCGACGCCCGCGACGGCCTCAAGCCCGTGCACCGGCGCATCCTCTGGTCGATGCACGAGCAGGGCTACCGGCCCGACCGCGGGCACGTGAAGTCCGCCCGGGTCGTCGGCGACGTGATGGGTAAATACCACCCGCACGGCGACACGGCGATCTACGACGCGATGGTCCGCCTCGCGCAGGACTTCTCCCTCAACGTCCCGCTGATCGACGGCCACGGCAACTTCGGCTCGCCGGACGACGGGCCGGCGGCCGCCCGCTACACCGAGGCGCGGATGTCCCGCGAGGCCATGCTGCTGGTCGGTGAGCTGGGCGAGGAGACCGTCGACGTCGAGCCCAACTACGACGGGTCGCTGACCCAGCCGACCGTGCTGCCGGCCGCCTTCCCCAACCTGCTGGTCAACGGCGCGTCCGGGATCGCGGTCGGGATGGCCACCAACATGATCCCGCACAACCTCGGCGAGGTCGTCCAGGCCGCCCGCTGGCTGATCAACCACCCGGACGCCACACTGGACAAGCTCATGGAGTTCGTCCCGGGCCCCGACCTGCCGACCGGCGGCGTGCTGCTGGGCCTGGACGAGGTGCGCCGGGCGTACGAGACCGGGCGCGGCGTGGTGCGCATGCGCGGCAAGGTCGAGATCGGCCCGATCGAGGGCAGCCGGGGCCGCCAGGCGATCACCGTGGTCGAGCTGCCGTACGGCGTCGGTGCGGAGAAGGTCATCGCGGCGATCACCAACGAGGTCAACAAGACCAAGCGCCTGACCGGCATCGCCGACGTCAAGGACCTCACCGACCGGGAGAGCGGCACCCGGCTGGTCATCGAGTGCAAGGTCGGGGTCAACCCGCAGGCCCTGCTCGCCGACCTCTACCGGTTGACCCCTCTGGAGCAGTCCTTCGGCGTCAACAACCTGGTCCTGGTCGACGGCCAGCCGCGTACCCTCGGGCTGAAGGCGCTGCTGGAGGTGTTCCTCGCCCACCGGTACGAGGTGGTCACCCGGCGGACCTCGTACCGCCGTCGTAAGCGCGAGGAGCGGCTGCACCTGGTCGACGGTCTGCTGATCGCACTGCTGGACATCGACGAGGTCGTCCGGCTGATCCGGGGCAGCGACGACGCGCAGGTCGCCAAGGCCGGGCTGATGAGCCGGTTCGGCCTCTCCGACATCCAGGCCACCTACATCCTGGACACGCCACTGCGCCGGTTGACCAAGTTCGACCGGATCGAGCTGGAGACCGAGCAGGCCCGGCTGCGTACCGAGATCGCTGAGCTCTCCGCCATCCTCGACGACGAGCGGGTGCTCCGAAAGCTGGTCTCCGACGAGCTGGCGGCCGTGGTCAAGCAGTTCGCCACCGAACGGCGCACCACGTTGGTCGACGGCGATCTCAAGGAGGTGCTGGCCGCGTCCGCGCCGGCCGGCCCGCTGGAGGTCGCCGACGACCCGTGCCAGGTGATCCTCTCGGCCACCGGCCTGGTCGCCCGGACCGCGGCCGAGTCGGAGGAGAGCGCCGAGGGGCGCCGACGCAACGGCCGGGTCAAGCACGACACGGTACGCGCGATCGTGCACTCCACGGCCCGTGGTCGGGTGTTGCTGGTGACCAGTGCCGGTCGGGCCTTCAAGGTCGACGTACTGCCGCTGCCGGTGCTGCCCGAGCAGGCCGGCACGGTGTCGCTGCGCGGCGGCATGTCCGCAGCCGAGCTGGTGCCGTTGGAGCCGGGGGAGACCGTGGTCGGTCTCGCGCCGCTCGGCGGGCCGGCCGAGGGGTCGCCGGGCTTGGCGCTGGGCACCCGGCAGGGCGTGGTGAAGATCTGTGCGCCGGAGTGGCCGGTACGGTCGGACGAGTTCGAGGTGATCGGCCTGCGCGACGGCGACGAGGTGGTCGGGGCGACCTGGCTGACCGACGGCGACGAGACGCTGACCTTCGTCACCTCGGAGGCGTCGCTGCTGCGCTTCGCCGGTGGGCTGGTCCGTCCGCAGGGTCTCAAGGGTGGCGGCATGGCCGGCATCAACCTGCCGGCGGGGGCGCGGGTGGTCTTCTTCGGCGCGGTACGCACCGACGACCCGGGGCACGGTGAGCCGATGGTGGTCACCTCCACCGGGGCGACGGTCAAGGTGACCCCGTTCAAGGCGTACCCGGCGAAGGGGCGGGCGACCGCGGGCGTGCGGGCGCACCGCTTCCTCAAGGGTGAGACGGACGTGGCGGTCGCCTGGGTCGGGCCGCGGCCGGTCGGCGCGACCGGCACCGGTGAGCCGGTCGAGTTGCCGGCGGCCGACCCACGCCGCGACGGCTCCGGCTTCGCCGTGATGCTGGGCCCGACCGTGGTAGGCCACCTCATCGAACGCGACTGACCCGTCCCGCCCTGGTGGCCGCCTGGCCACCTGGCCGAATCGTGCTCGATCGTGGATGTAGTGGTGTCGCCGCGTCCGTGATGCCACTACATCCCGGATCGAGCAGCGGTCGCTTCATGATCGACCGGGCCGTCCCCGGGGGTTAGGCAACGTTGATGGGGCGGAACTGGACGCTCACGCGGGGTCCCACCGGGCGGGTGGTCTTCGGGATGGCGTGTTCCCAGGTGCGCTGGCAGGAGCCGCCCATGACGATCAGGTCGCCGTGGCCGACCGGGAAGCGGAGGCTGTCGCCGCCGCCACGGGGGCGCAGCAGCAGCGGCCGGGGTGCGCCGAAGGAGACGATCGCGACGATGGTGTCGCTGTGTGCGGAGCGGCCGATGGTGTCGCCGTGCCAGGCGACGCTGTCGCGCCCGGAGCGGTAGAGGCACATCCCCGCGGTGACGAACGGCTCGCCCAGCTCGGGCGCGTAGTGCCGGGTCAGCGCCGCCCGTGCCGCGGTGAGCACCGGATGCGGCAGTTGCCGGTCGCCGTCGTACCAGCAGAGCAGGCGGGGCACGTCGACCTCGGCGTCGTACATGGTGCGGCGCTCGGCCCGCCAGGGAACGTCGCTGAGCAGGGTTTCGAGGACCGTGTCGGAGCCGTGCACCCAGCCGGGAAGGTGGTCGACCCAGGCGCCACGGGTGAGCTGGTGCCGCTGGACGTGGCCGGGCAGGGGCCCCACGGTCGGCCCGGCGTCGGCCAGGTCGAGCATCGACGGCTGATAGGCGACCTGCGTCATGCCCCCACCCTAGCAGCGCCTTCGTACACCCGTACCAATAGGCGGGTCAGCCGGCGACGGCGCTGGCGCGCGCGGCGTCGAGCACCGCGTCGACGACCCGCGCCCGGCCCTGCCCGTCGACCGTCGACCAGGCCCGCGCGGACAGCGCCGCGCGGCGCTCCGGCGAGCTGAGCAGCCCGTGCAGGGTACGTGCGGCCGTCGCGCGGGCGGCCCGCCCGGCGACGCCGGTGCCGGTCAGTTCGGGCAGTTCGCCGAGGCCGACGGCCAGCCCGTGGCGCACCACCCGGGCGTACGACTCGCGCTGGTTGTCCACCACGCAGACCAGCGCGGCGGGTGCGCCGAGGCAGCAGAGTTCCCAGGTGGACGTGCCGGCGGCGCTGACCACCAGGTCGGCCTCGGTGATCAGCTTCGGCAGCTCGCCGGTGGGCGGGACCGGTCGGACGAGCTGCCCCCGGCCGGGGGTGATCTCGTCCAGCTCGGCCTCGATCTCCGGTCGGCCGACGACGACCGTGAGGTCCATCGGATGGCCGGTGGCGAGCAGCACCCGGGTCAGCACCGGTGCCGCGCCGACCGCGTCGGTACCGCCGAAGAAGGCCAGCACCCGGGGCCGGCTGACCGCCGTGGCGGGCCGGGGCGTCGCCGGTCGGGCCGTCACCACCGAGTCCCGCAGCAGGGCGTACGTGCTGCCGGCGAGCAGTCGTCCGGGCAGCGCCGGGGTCTGCGCCCCGAAGTTCTGGTCGAGGTAGAGGTCGGCGTCCTGTCCCCGGCTGTCCCCGTCGATCACGGCGAGGGTGAGCACCCCGGCCGCGCGCAGCGCGCCCGCGCCGGCCGGGTCCAGCTCGTACGAGTCCAGGACCAGCACGTCCAGCTCGTGGCGGTGGGCCGCGTCGACGAGGTCGGCGGGTGACTCCGGCCCCGGGTGCAGGGGGATGCCCCGCGCGGCCAGCTCGGCGGTGGCCCAGCCGAGCCGTTCGACCGTGCCGAACACCGCGACGTGGGCGCCGCGGGCCAGGAACTCCTCGGCCAGCGCGAGGCAGCGGACCAGGTGGCCGACGCCGCGACGGGGCCCGGCGTCGCAGCGCAGTCCCACCCGTAGCGTGCTCAGGATTCCTCCAGGCGCTTCTGGCGTACGTCGGCGTTGAGCGCACGCAGCTGGGGCTGCCCGTCGAGCCAGTCGGCGAGCTTGGCCAGCGGCACGCTGACGTCGCCGAAGTGGTCGGTCACCGCGCGGACCAGTGCCCAGTCCTGGTCGGTGTCGAGGGTCAGGCGCAGGTCCGAGCGGTCCGGGGTGAGCGTCACCCCGAGCACCCGGAACAGCTCCGGGTGGGTGTACGCGTACGAGGTCACGTGCACCCGGTGGTGACCGGTGGCGAGCCGGTCCAGGGTGCGCAACGCGTCGGCACGAATGATCTCCACGTCCAGCCCTCGGGGCAGGGTACGGGCGATCGACGTGCTCGCGTAGTCCAGCCCGGGCACCGCCCGGTACACCGCTGCGACCAGCGTGATGATCTCCGGGTCGAGCAGCGGGCAGTCGGCGGTGAATCGCATGATCGCGTCACCCGGGTGCGCTTCCAGGGCACCGGTGAACCGGCCCAGCACGTCGTCGACGGGCCCCCGGTGCCACGGCACACCCAGCCGCTCGCACTCGGCGACCACGGCGTCGTCGACCGCATCCGTGCTGGTCGCGACGACCAGATCGGCGAGGACGCCGCTGTCCTGGGCCGCGCGTACCACCCGGCCCAGGACGGAGCGTCCGGCGAGCGGGCGGAGCACCTTGCCGGGCAGCCGGGACGACCCCATCCGGGCCTGCACGATCCCGACGATCCGTGGCGGGGTCGGCGGGCTGTCGAGGCTGGTCACTGCTGCTCCTGCTGCTTGGGGGCGAGTGCCGAGCGGGCCCGCCGCTTGGCGGCGCGGGCGCCCCGCTTGGCCAGTCGGGCTGGGGTGATGGCGAGCCGGCCGACCCGGTAGCTGATCGACCCGCTGAGCAGGTTGATCTTCGATTCGGCCCGGCGCAGCGCCCGTTCCCGCGAGGTGAGCAGCTCGTCGGTCCACTTGGTCAGTGCGGCGAGTCGGGTGATCTCCTCGCGCTGGCGCAGCCATGCCTCGCGCAGTTGCTGGTAGCTGTGCGTACCCGCCGGCGGGTCGGTCGGTTCGACGGCGTGCAGCTCGGTGGCGAGGCTGAGCCGACCGTCGGGGTCCAGCCCGTGCAGCGCGGCGGCGATCGCGGCCTCGGCCTCGACCGCCTGGGCGACGGTCTCGCGAGCCAGGTCGTGCCCCGCGAGGCCGCCGAGCACCACGGTCAGGCCGGCCACGTCGAGAGTGGACGACCAGGGGTGGGCGTAGCCGCCGGTGAGCAGGCTCGCGGCGAAGCGCCACAGCCCGCGGGCCAGCACCACGTCGCCGGGCAGGGCGGCGGTGGCCCGCCAGCTCGGGTCCAGCACCGCGTAGCGGCCGTCGGCGACCACCACGTTGTCGGTGCTGGCCAGCGCTGCCGCGCCGCCGATCCGGCCGTCGTCGTCGGCCTGGTCGGCGAGCCAGCCCGCGTACCCGTGCAGCAGCGTGCGCAGCGTCGTCAGGTCGCGGCGCAGCGCCGCGTCGAGCAGCAGGGTGCGCAGCAGCCGGCCGGACGGCACCGGCCCGGTCAACGCGCCGGGGTCCCGGTACGCCGCCTCCCGGCTGGCGAACGGCGCGGCGGCCGGCACGTTCGCGCCGGTCGGCGCGGCGAGGCCCCACCGCCAGCCCGACGGACCGTCGAGCACCTCCAGTACGCCGATCCCGGTACGCCCGGTCTGCACCAGCGCGACCGGCAGGTCCGCGTCGGCGACCGGCGTGGCCTCGCCGCCGTCGGGCCGGTGGGCGAGCATCAGCCAGCCCGGCGCGAGGTCGGCGGCCCGCCCGGCGTGCAGCGCGTCCACCGCCAGCCGGGCCGGGTCCTGGAGCACCGTGCCGGTGGTGAAGCCTCCGGCGCAGGCGCCGTGCAGCACCGCGTCGAAGAGCCCGGAGCCGGCGCCCCGGTCGAGCTGGTCGGCGTCGAGCAGCGCCGTGGCGGTTCCGGTGGCGGGGTACTCGGCCCAGCAGGTGGTGGGCCGCAACCCGGCGTCGGCGAGGCGCGTGCGCAACTGGTCCCGGTTCGCCGGGTGAGCCTGGTCGAGCACCCCGCCGATCACCCAGGCGGAGTTGTCCCGGCCGGCGTACCAGGGGGTGGTGGAGACCAGTCGGTGCAGCCCGAGGGGGTTGCCCAGGTGCAGCAGCAGCGCGCCACCCGGCCGTACGGCGCCGGCCAGTCGCGCCAGCACCCCGTCCCAGCCGAGCCGGGTGCCCTCCACCGACTCCACCGGGTCCAGCCCGGCGCCAGCGATCACCACGTCGTACGTCTCGTCGTCGGGCAGGCCGGCGGGGCCACCCACCACCACGCGGGCGGCCCGCTGGGCCAGCGCCACCGCGTCCAGGTGGCTGCGCAGCAGGCAGGTCACCTCGGCGTGGGCGAGCCGGTCGAGCAGCGCGGGGTCGTGCGGGCCGGCCAGCAGGACCCGAGCCCCGGCCGGCACGATCCGGGCGGCCAGCGCGGCGAGAGGGCCGCCGTCGGCCAACCGCTCCTGCGGCAGGTCGGACCAGGCCAGCATCTCGCCGCCCGGCAGGGTGATCCGGCCGGCGGGTGCCGTCTCAGTCGTCACTGGCTTCCTCTTCTTCTTCCGGGAGGTTCGCCCAACCGAGCAGCTCCCGGAGCTCGGCCGGCGTGCAGCGGTGGTCGGTGCCCAACTCGGCGCGGGCGATCCCGACCGCGGTGGGCAGGTCGACCGCGGCACCGTGCAGTTCCGGCCACTGCCGCCGGATGCGGGCGGTACCGCCGAACGTCGGGTCCTCGTTGGACAGGATCATCGGATCGCCGTAGACCGCGGGCTCACAGCCGGCGGCGATGCCGTAGAAGATCGCGCTGGTCAACCGGTTGGATGCTACCCGCTTGTGCCGGCGCAGCTCGGTGAGCTGCTTGTCGAGGAACTGCGGGTCGGTGTCCTTCCACCAGTGCCCCCGGTAGCCGTGGCAGATCACCCGGAACCCGGCGCGCTCGTAGAGCCGGCGGACGTGGCGCATCCCGTACTCGTGCCAGTAGAGGCAGACCGTGACCGGGCCGGGCTCGGTGTCCCGGATACGGGCGATCAGCTCCCGGTGGTCGCCCTTGACGTGCTGGCCCTCCCAGCCGTGGAACGGGTACCAGATGGTGCCCTCGCGCTCCTCGACGGGCGGCTCCTCGGGCCGCATGGCCAGCAGGTAGACGAACGGGGCGCCGATCACGACCACGTTGCGCCGCCCGACCGACCAGGCCCGGCGGCGGGTCTGCTCGGACCAGAGCAGGCTCGGGGTGCGATCGGCGTACGGGTGGCCGGGGGCCAAGCCGTCGCCGATGTTCCAGCCGTGCTGCACGTACCCGTTGATCCGCGGTGGGTGCCGGTCGCCGAGGCCGGCGTAGCGGGCCAGGACGTGCGCGTGGCCATAGAAGTGGTTGGCGTGGTGCATCAGCTTCCCATCAGGCGGCGGTACGCACCGAGCCGGCCCGCAGGGCCGCGGCCAGCGCGTCGATGACGCGGTCCTGGTCGGTGTCGCTGAGACCCGGGTAGAGCGGCAGCGACAGCTGCTGAGCATAGAACGACTCGGCCACCGGGCAGGACCCGCGGCGGTAACCCAGGTCGGCGAAGGCCGGGTGCCAGTGCACCGGGATGTAGTTGACCTGGACGCCGATGCCGGCGGCGCGCATCCGGTCGTACACCTCGCGGCGACGTCCGTCGAGCACCCGGATCGGGTAGAGGTGCCAGGCCGGGTCGGCCCACGACTTGCGGTTCGGCGTCAGCACACCGTCCAGGTCGGCGAGGGCCTCGTCGTACCGGGCCACCAGGGCGGCCCGGCGGGCGACGAACTCGCCGAGCCGGCGCAGCTGGCTACGGCCCAGGGCGCAGAGCACGTCCGGGAGGCGGTAGTTCAGCCCGAACTCGTGCACCTCCTGGTGCCAGCCACCCTCGTCCGGGAAACGCAGTTCGTCGCGCTCGCGGACCAGGCCGACGGTACGGAACCGGCGGGCCCGCTTCAGCACCGCAGGGTCGAGCGCGGCGACGGCACCGCCCTCGGCGGTGGTCAGGTTCTTGGTGGGAAAGAACGAGAGGGTGGTCAGGTCGGCCAGCGAGCCGACCGGCCGGCCGTGGTACGTGCCGCCGATCGAGTGCGCGGCGTCGGCCAGCAGCAGCGCGTCGCTGCCCTCGACCGACTTGCGCAGCGCGTCGTAGTCGGCCGGGTGACCGGCATAGTCGACCGCGGCCACGACCTTCGTACGCGAGGTGACCGCGGCGGCGGCCGCGGCCGGGTCGAGGCAGAACGTCTCGTCCTCGACATCCGCGAACACGACCTTCGCGCCCAGGGCGACCGCGCTGCTGGCGGTCGCCACGAACGTCATCGGCGGTACGACCACCTCGTCACCCGGGCCCACCCCGGCCGCCGCGTACGCCACGTGCAGCGCAGCGGTGCCGTTGGAGACGGTGGTGACGCCGGCCCCGCCGGTCCACTCGGCGAGTTCGGCCTCGAAGGCGTCCACCTGCGGACCGGTGGTGAGCCAGTCGCTGCGCAGCGCCTCGGCCACCGCGGCGACGTCCTCGTCGGTGACGGACTGCCGCCCGTACGGGAGCATCGCGGTCACTTGCCGGTGATGCCGAGCATCTCGCGCAGCTGCTCCACGCTGAGCCACTCGTCGTTGGTGTCCGACTGGTAGGCGAAGCCGTCCGGCACCGGGTCGCAGTCGACCGGCGGCTGGTAGCCCCAGCCGGCGATGGTCGGCTGGACGATGAAACGGTCCTTGGCGCGCAGCGTCCGCCGGCTGTCGTCCGGAGCGATCATCTCCTCGTGCAGCTTCTCGCCCGGACGGATCCCGATCTCGTGCGTGGTGGCGGCCGGGGCCACCGCCTCGACCAGGTCGAGGATGCGCATGCTCGGGATACGCGGCACGAACAGCTCGCCACCCTGCATCTGGTCGAACGAGTCCATGACGAACTGGACGGCCTGCTCCAGCGTGATCCAGAACCGGGTCATCCGCTTGTCGGTGATCGGCAGGCTCTTGCCCTCGGCGGCCAGCCGGTGGAACAGCGGGACCACCGAGCCGCGGCTGCCCACCACGTTGCCGTAGCGGACCACGGCGAACCGGGTGGGGTGGTGGGCCGCGTAGTGGTTGGCAGAGACGAACAGCTTGTCGCCGACCAGCTTGGTCGCGCCGTACAGGTTGATCGGGCTCGACGCCTTGTCGGTGGAGAGCGCGATGACCTTCTTGACGCCGGCCTCGATCGCGGCGTCGACCACGTGCTGCGAGCCGGTGATGTTGGTGGCGATGAACTCGGAGGGGTTGTACTCCGCCGTGTCCACCTGCTTGAGCGCGGCGGCGTGCACCACGTGGTCCACGCCGTGCATCGCGCGGGTGAGGCGGTGCCGGTCCCGGATGTCACCGATGAACCAGCGCAGCCGCGGGTCGTCGCCGAGCTGCTGGCGCAGCTCGTACTGCTTGAGCTCGTCGCGGGAGAACACCACCACCCGGGCGGGGTCGGCCTCGGTGAGGATGTGCTTGAGGAAGGTCCTGCCGAAGGAACCCGTTCCCCCGGTGATCAGAATGGACGATCCATTCAACTCACTCAATTTGGTGCTCCCGTGTTCGTGGATGAACCGGCGGCCCTCGGCCGGCCGACCGGGGTGAGACGCTAACCATGGCGGGTTAACGGGCCGGCGCTCCCGGGTTAACCGCGCGCTGTGCTCCCGTGAATGGCGGGCACCGCGCAGGCGAACAGTTCCGTTCACCCGCGCAGTGGGCTGACCAGGCCCGATCGGGCCGTTACAGTGGCCGCGCGAGCGACCCGGCCGCGTCTCGCGTGCCGCCGGTCCCCGCGTTCACCCGACAGCCGCACCACCTCGGTGCGAGCGGGTCGTCCCCGAGCGTCACCGGCCGGTCTGGCGTGCCCACCGGCCCCGGACGCCCGGTCCGGCCGGCAGTTCAGGAGGCAGTGATGGCATCCGGCAGTGACGTGCTGGAACGGCCGGCCGTACCGGCCGAGACTCCACCGGCGGCACCCGCCCGGCGCTGGCTGGTGCCGGCGCTGCTGGTCGTCGGGTGGGTGCTCAGCGTCGTCTGGCGAATGTGGCTGGCGCGGCACATCGTGCTGCCGATCGCGCACACCGACGAGGACAGCTACCTGAACACGGCCCGCGCGCTGACCGGCGGGCCGGGCGGGTTCAGCAGCGAGAACGACCTGCTGCGTCGGGTCGGCTACCCGATGCTGATCTCGCCGGCGTTCCTCGGGGACCGGGATTTCACCGACAGCTACCGGCTGGTCCAGCTGATCAACGCGATGGTGAACTCGGCGCTGCTCCCGCTGGCGTACCTGCTCGGCCGGCGGCTGCTGGGACTGCGCCGGTCGTACGCCCTGCTCGGTGCCGTGGTGGCGGCGACCCTGCCGGCCACCGCCTTCTACTCCAGCGTCGCGATGATCGACACGGTGATGGCGCCGCTGGTGGTCGCCTGGCTGCTCGCCGTGCACCGCTGGATCGAACGGCCCGGTCCGCTCGCCGCCGCGACCACCGGTCTGCTGGTCGGCGCGTTCCACCTGCTGCACTCCCGCGGCCTGGTGATCGTCGCGGTGCATGCCGGGCTGGTCCTGCTGCTGCTGTTCCGCCGTCGGATCACCCCGGTCGCGGTGCTCGCCGCGCTGCTGCCGGTGCTCGCCATGGCATTGGTCAACGAGGCCGGAATCCACTACCTCGGCGACAAGGTCTATCTGCTCGGCAGCACCCCCGGCGGCGGCACGGTCGCCGCGGTCGCGTCCGGCCCCGGCGTGGTCCGGGTCGGCGCGGCGGTCGCCACCCAGCTCTGGTACCTCGTGGTGATCACGTTCGGGATGGCCGGGGTGGCCTGGGCCGCCGCGGTCAAGGAGCTGTGGCGCCCCCGGCGCGGCGACGCCACCCGCTGGACGATGGGCGTGGCGCTGGTGGTCAGCGTCGGGGTGGCCAGCGGGGCGTCGGTGATCCTGGCCGGCATCACCGAGAAGCCGCTGGACGCGATCTACGGCCGCTACGTGCAGATGCTCGCCCCGTTCTGGCTGCTGGTCGGGCTCGGGGTGCTGCTCACCGCCGAGCGCCGGGTTCTGCTGCGCCGGGCTGCCGTCGCGGTCGCCCTGCTGGTCGCCGGCGGCGCGCTGATCGCCGTCCGACTCGCGTACGTGGCCAGTCGGGGCCACACACTGCGCTACGGCGGCTTCGGTGCCCCGGACCTGATGGCGCTCACCGGCGGTTGGCGGGAGATGCGGCCGGTGGTCGGGTCGCTGATCGGTATCGGCGCAGTTCTGCTGCTCGTCGCCGTGGTCCAGGTGCCCCGGCTGCGGCTGCCGATACTCGGCGCGTTGGTCGTGGTCAACATGTTCACCATGCAGGTCATCGACCAGCGGTTGGTGCTCCCGATGGCGGCGAGCACCGCGCCGACTCCCCGGGTGGCCGACCTCGGGGTACGCCCCGGCGAGCGGGTGTGGGCTTCCACCGGCGTGCACTACATCCTGCGGTTCAACCTCAGCCATCAGGTGACCTGGACGGACGTGCGGTGGTTCCGCGAGCAGCCGCCGGCCGCGGCGCAGGTCGTGTTCACCCGCTGGGCACCCGGGCAACCCGACGACTGGGACGGCACGAGGTACGGCTTCGTCCGGCTGGGCGGCAACGCGCGCCAGCACTGGGCGGCCTGGCGGCGGGCCTGACCGGCCGGGTGCCGATTCGTCCCGTGCCCCCGGTGGACATCCACATTTCATGAACGGGGGATGTCCACCGGGGGCACGGGCGGTTAATGGATTTTGGCCATTGCCGAATGCGCCGCGAAAATCAGCGCTGGCGGCGGTTGGCCCGGTCCAGGGAAATCGGGATGACGGTGATTTCCCGACCGTCGGACAGTTCCTGTCGCGGCGTGCCCTCGACGAATCGGAAACGCCGGTTCATCTGCCGCACCACGGTGTTGTGGG
Source organism: Micromonospora vulcania (assembly GCF_042658605.1). NCBI lineage: Bacteria > Bacillati > Actinomycetota > Actinomycetes > Micromonosporales > Micromonosporaceae > Micromonospora > Micromonospora vulcania. The sequence goes on from NZ_JBHSQS010000004.1 coordinate 425,379, forward strand.
CGAGCACCTCCCCGTCGAGTCGGTTCAGGTGCAGACCGTCGAAGGCGTACTCGACGGCGTCCCGCATGACCCCCAGCCAGGCGGGCAGCGTCTCGTCCCGCTCGGCCAGCCCGTCGGCGTCCAGATAGAAGCCCCAGGCGCCGGTACGGGGACCGTCCAGCCGCAGGTCGAAGAAGGTGACCACACCGCAGGCCCGGTCGTCGCGGACGTACACCAGCACCCGCCGGGACGGGTCGTTCCGCACCGCCGACCACCACCGGGCGTGCTCGTCGGCGGTGATTTCGTGACTGGTCTTGCTGACCTGACGGTTGGTTTCCTGATTACGCCAGGACAACATCAGGTGAACGTCGTCCGCCGTCGCTTCGCGCAGCACGTGCCTCTCGCTTTCCGATGTGTTCACGTCCGGTCCCGGCACCTTACCCGGGCCTACCGGGAAATCAGATATCCATTCGCTGGGTTGTAGACTCCGGCGCATGAACGAATTGAGTCGCGCGCAGATCCGCGACCTCATGGCTCAGGTGCTCAAGAACCAGGACAAGGAGCTGCCCGCCGACGACGCGGCGCAGCTGCGGGACATCGGCTTCCGCTCCCTGGACTTCTCCGAGCTGGCCCTGCGGGTGGAGGACGAGACGGGGGAGGAGCTCAACTTCGACGCCCCCGGCCTGCGCCGCATCGCCACCGTCGGGGACGTCCTCGACTTCCTCGTCGAGCTCCAGCACCAGTGACCGTCGCGACACCGCGGCACCCGGCCGCCGGGCAGTCCGAGCCGGCCGGCGTCGACAACCGGCTCGTCGTCGGCGGTGCCGAGCTGACCTGGCGGACGCTGCCCCAGCCGGCTCTGCCCGACCCCGCCGCGGTGCTCGCGCACTCCGCCGGGGACGCGCTCGCCGCCGCACGGCAGCACGCCGTGCACGGCACCGAGCTGCTGCTCAGCAGCGCGAGCCGGGTCGACGCGGCGATGCGCGGGGAGCTGCTGGACGCCGGGTTCACCGTGACCGTCCTCGACGAGGCCGGGGTGCACCCGGAGGCGTCGTCCCGGCCCCGCGCCGCCGAGCCCGGCCGGCTGTGGCTGCTGACCTCCGGCTCCACCGGTCGTCCCAAGCGGGTCGGGCACACGCTCGACACGCTGACCACCGTGCGGGCCGACCAGCCCGACCGGACCTGGCTCTGCCCCTACGCCCCCGGCACGTACGCCTGGTGGCAGGTGGTGACCCTGTCGCTGACCCAGCCCGGTCAGCACCTGGTGGTCGTCGAGCCGGACGAGCTGGACGACTGGCCGGCGGTCGCCGCCGCGCACGGGGTCGACGCCGCGTCCGGTACGCCGACGTTCTGGCGTCGCACCCTCTACCGGGACGCCGACGCGCTGGCCCGGGTGCCGCTGCGTCAGATCACCCTCGGCGGTGAGCCGGTGGACCAGGCGATCCTGGACCAGCTCCGGGAGCTCTTCCCCGCCGCCCGGATCTCCTGGATCTACGCGTCCTCCGAGGTGGGGGCGTCCATTGTGGTGCACGACGGGCGGGCCGGGTTCCCGGTCGACTGGCTGGACCGGCAGACCGACGGCCGGCCGACGCTCTCCGTACGCGACGACGAGCTGATCGTCACCTCCCCGTACCACGGCGCCGGGCTCGCGGGCCCGGTCCGCACCGGAGACCGGGTGCAGGTCGTCGACGACCGGGTGCTGATCACCGGCCGGCTGGACTCCGACGAGATCAACGTCGGTGGCAGCAAGGTCTCCGCCGGCCTGGTTCGCGGCGTGCTGACCGGGCACCCGGCGGTCGCCTGGGCCCGGGTCACCGGCCGCCGGGCCCCGGTGCTCGGCCGGATGGTGGTGGCCGAGGTGGTCCTCGCCCCCGCCGACTCGTCCGACGGCCCCGAAGGCGGCCTTCCGGACGAGGCCGCGCTGGTCCGCTGGTGCGCCGACCGACTGCCCGAGCACGCGGTGCCACGCCGGATCCGCCTGCTGTCCGAGATTCCCGTCAAGGAGACCCTGAAGAGCGATGTCTGACCTCGCCGACACCCAGCTCGTCCCGCCCAGCTCCGTGGTCCTCGTCTCCGGCGGCTCCCGGGGCTTGGGCCTGGCCATCGTCACCGACCTGCTCGACCAGGGCGTACGGGTGGCCGCGTTCGCCCGTACCGTCACCCCGGAGCTGGAGAAGCTCGCCGCCGAGCACCCCGACCGGGTGCACGTCGGGTCGGTGGACGTCACCGACCTGAGCGCCGCCCAGGCCTTCGTCCGCGAGGTCGAGCAGCGCCTCGGCCCGATCGACGGGATCGTCAACAACGCCGCCGTCGGGCAAGATTCCCTGCACGTGCACACCGCCACCGACGACATCGCCCGGATCATCGAGACCAACCTGACCGCGCCGTTGCAGCTGACCCGGCTGGTGGTTCGGCGGATGCTCGGCAAGGGCCTGCGCGGCCGGATCGTCAACATCACCTCGATCTGCGCGCAGCGCGGTTTCCCGGGGCTTGTCGCGTACTCGGCGACCAAGGGTGGGATGGACGCCGCGACCCGTTCGCTCGCCCGTGAACTGGGCGGCCGGATGCTGGTCAACGCGGTCGCACCCGGCTTCTTCGCCTCGGAGATGTCCGCGGTGCTCGGCCCGACCCAGCTCGACCAGATCGTCCGCCGCACCCCGACCGGCCACCTGACCGAGCCGGTGGAGGTCGTGCCGGTGGTCCGGATGCTGCTGCGGGAACAGACCAACATCAACGGCCAGGTCATCGTGGTGGACGGTGCAGCCTCCATCTGATCTGCGGCCGATCGCGCCGGTGCCGGTCACCGGCGCCGGCCCGGCCGTTGCCACACCGCGGGGCGGCGCCAGCGGGCCGCGTCTGGTGCCGGGACTGCTCGCCGCCGCCGAACGGCACCTGCGAATCGGTACGCCCGCCGAGCTGGCCGACGCGGTGACCCGCAGCCACCTCGACGACGGGCGCTGCGTCGGCTGGTACGGGCCGCCGGCGCCCGGTTGGCGGGTGGCCATCGACGGGGAGCGCGCCGAGGCCCCGGTGCCGCCAGCGTTGGCCCGGCGCTTCGGCGCGGGTGACTTCTGGGCTCGCTGGACCCGGGCCGAGTGCTGCTGCAAGCTCGCCGACGTGCCGATCGCGACCTGGTGGCGCTGGCACGGGCTGGGTACCCCGGCCGACGGAACCGCTCTCTGGCGCACCCTGCGTACGGCCGACCTGGTGGTCACCGTCGGCTTCGCCCCAGCGCCCGCCCCTTGATCACGCGGTCCCGTCAGCCCCAGCGGCGGCGGGGCGGGCCGGGAGGCCGGGGTGCGGTTGTGCACCCCGGCCGCGGGTCGTCAGATCAGGTCCCAGCTCAGTGGGGTGCCACGGGGGACGTCGGTGGCGAAGGTCCGGCCGAGCACCCGGTGGATCTCCACCGGGGCCAGCCCACCGGCCGGCCGGATGGACCGGACGTTCTGCGCGGTGACCGGGTCGCCGGCCCGCACGTCCTCGACCACGAAGAGCGAACGGCGGAACCGCAGTCCCTCCCGCTCGGCCGGGGTCGGGCCGATCGCGGTACCGCCCAGCGCCGCGTACGCCCGGCCCGACTCGGCCACCAGCGCGGCCAGTTCTGCGGGGTTCAGTGAGAAGTCCGAGTCCACGCCGCCGTCGGCCCGGTCCAGCGTCACGTGCTTCTCGATGAAGCAGGCGCCCAACGCCACCGAGGCGACCGCCACCCCGATCCCGGGCGTGTGGTCGGAGAGCCCGACCGGCACGTCGAACGCCCCGGCCAGCACCGGGATCCGGCGCAGGTTGCTGTCGGCCGGCGGCGCCGGGTAGGACGCGGTACACGCCAGCAGCACGATGCCCGCCGCACCACCGTCGCGGGCGGTCCGCACGGCCGCGTCGATCTCGGCCGCCGTCGCCATCCCGGTGGAGATCACCATGGGCTTGCCGGTGTTGGCCACCAACCGGATCAACGGCAGGTCGACCAGCTCCGAGGAAGCGATCTTGTACGCCGGCGCGTCCAGCGACTCCAGCAGCTCCACGGCGGTCGCGTCGAACGGTGACGAGAACACGGTCAGACCGCGCTCACGGGCCCGCGCGAAGATCGGGGCGTGCCACTCGTACGGGGTGTGTGCCCGCTCGTAGAGCCGGTACAGGTTCTCCCCGCCCCACAGCTCGTGCCCACTGGAGATGCGGAACGCCGGGGTGTCGACGTCGATCGTGATCGTGTCCGGCCGGTACGTCTGGAGCTTGAGCGCGTGCGCCCCGCTCTCGGCCACCGCGTCGACGATGGCGAGCGCCCGGTCCAGGTCGCCGTTGTGGTTGCCGGACATCTCGGCGACCACGAAGGGTCGCTCCCCGGCACCGACCGCGTGCGGTCCGATCTTGATTGTCGCCGTCATTCCGACCTCTGCTCAGGTACGCCCGCACCGGAGTGCGGTGGTGCTGTCGTCGTCCACCCGGTGGGCGGACGACCTGGAAAACCAGGGCGCCGGGAACCGACCCGGCTCCCGGCGTGGTGTGCGATGGGGAAGATCACGGCAGGCGGCGCCCCGCCAGCGCGTCGGGCCGAGCCGCCGAGACCGTCAATGATGCGTCGTCGACGGCGGGCCCGATGCCGCTCCACGCCGCGGTGGCGGTGTCCGCCTCTCGATCGGCTTCCCCGTCGGCCGAATCCGACCGGGCGCCGTCGTCGGCCGGCCCCCCGGCACCCGGGCGGCGCAGCCGACCCGCGACCCGGTGCGCCTGCCGCAGCGCGGAGTACGCCAGGTAGTCACCGCGCCCGACCAGCCGGTGCTTGAGCCCGCCCACGCCCGGCGGTAGGGGATAGCCACCGGTGGGCAGGTAGCGGCGGTAGTGCTCGGCGACCCGGTGGAAGAACGCCCGGCGCAGGTGCGGGTGCAACCGGTCGTCGTTGCCGACCACCACCAGGTAGTGGCTGATCATCAGCTCGAACAGCTCGGCCTGCAACCGCTCGTCCGGGTGCCGCCGGCGGACCCAGTCCATCAGCCGCTCGTACTGGTCGAACGCGTCGAAGTGCCGGCCGCTGCGGGTGGAGGTGATCGCGCCCTGCCGGCCCTGCCGGTAGAGGTAGCAGACCCGGTCCAGCACCGAGATCTTCTCCGCGCCGATCAACAGGGGGTGGCTGAACGGGATGTCCTCGTACCAGCCCGGGTAGAACCGCAGCTCCAGCTCGTCCAGGAAGGCCCGGCGGACCACCTTGTTCCACGCGGTGTGCTGCACGCGCAGGAGCTGTGGCTGGTCGGCCAACCGGGCCACCCCGGAGATCCCGCGCAGCAGGTGGCTGCTCGCGTCGATCTCGCGGCGGCCGTCCTCGTGCACTCGCAGGTGGTCCAGCATCAGCAGGTCGGGCTGGTGCTGACGCAGTCGGTCGAGCACCGCCGCGATGGTGCCCGGCGGCAGCCAGTCGTCGCTGTCGACGAACCAGACGTACCGGCCGGTGGCCACGTCGAGGCCGGCGTTGCGGGCCAGGCCCAGGCCCACGTTCGAGCTCAGGTGCACGACGCGGACCCCGTCCCGACCGGCGGCGTACGAGCGCAGCATGGCACCGCAGCCGTCGGGGGAGGCGTCGTCGACCGCGATCAGCTCGACCGCGTCCGCCTCGCCGGCCGGAATGTCGGCCCGGATCGACTCGAGGCACTGGTACAGGTACGCCTCGACGCCGTACACGGGCACGACGATGCTCAGCAGCGGTGCGTGCGTCGGCTCATTGACCACGTCGCCACCTTCAACGATCCGGGTGGCCGGCCCCGGAACCTGACGTGGCCGAGGAAGGTGGAGTCTCTGAACTCCCGCCCAGCGGAAGGTTAACGACGGTCGTCGGACACGTCCGGTTCACCCGTTAGTGACCCGGTAGGGTGCCCCGGTGCGGCCCTTCGGGGCCGTCGTGGGCTTCGCCGCCGCGCAGCCCGCAGCCGCGCCGAGGAGGATACGCACGTGCTGGTGACCCTGCGGAGCGTCGGGACCCCGGCATGACCAGCGCCCCTTCGACCGTCCGGCCCGCGCCCGCCGCCCCCCGACTGCCCTCGTTGACCGGGCTGCGCTGGATCGCCGCGTTGCTGGTCTTCGGCTTCCACGCCGCCACCATGCGGATCATCGCCGAGCCGGACTACAAGGCCGTGATCGACCAGATGTTCGCCCTCGGCCTGTCCGGGGTGCAGTTCTTCTTCGTGCTCAGCGGCTTCGTGCTGGTCTGGTCGGCCCGCCCCGGCGACTCCCGACGGACCTTCTGGCGGCGGCGGGTCGCCAAGATCTATCCGAACCACCTGGTGCTGTGGGCGGCGGCGCTGCTGGTCGCCTGGTGGTTCGCCGATCCGGTCCTGCCGGCCGCCGCACTGGAGAACCTGCTCCTGCTGCAGGCCTGGGACCCCCGGCCCGGGTGGTTCTACAGCATCAACACGGTGAGCTGGTCGTTGTCCTGCGAGTTCTTCTTCTACCTCTGCCTGCCGCTGGTGCTGCCGTTGCTCCGTCGGGCCCGGCCGGCGCTGCTCTGGGCGCTGCTCGTCGCGATGCCGCTGCTGATCCTCGCGCTCTGGCCGGCCCAGCAACTGGTGCCGGAGGTCAGCCGCTGGTGGTTCACCCAGATCTTCCCACCGGCGCGGTCACTGGAATTCTGGCTGGGCGCGGTGGCGGCCGAGCTGATGCTCCGAGGCCGGTGGCGCGGCCCCGGGCTGGCCGGCGCCGGCATCATCTTCGTGGCCACCTGGGTGGCCTCCGTGCAGTGGATTCGCGCCGAGCTGTGGACCACCCTGCTCGCGGTGGCGTACCTCCTGGTGATCACCGCCGCGGCGAACGCTGACGTGCGGGGGCTGCGCTCGCCGTGGCGGTCCCGCCCACTGATCTGGCTCGGCGAGGTCTCGTTCGCCTTCTACCTCGTGCACGTGCTGGTGATGATCTCGGTGCTGCGCTGGACCGGGGACTGGGGTACCGGCTTCGGTGGCTGGCGCGGCCCGGTCGTGGTGCTCGGCTTCCTGGTGGTGAACCTGGTCCTGGCCGGGCTGCTGCACCGCTACGTCGAGACCCCGCTGATGCGCCGACTCGCCCCACGCCGCCCGGCCGTCCCCCGCCAACGCACCGCACCCGAGGCCGCTGTGCCCGAGGCCGCCGTGCCCGAGGCCGCCGTGCCCGAGGCCGCCGGGGCCGGGTCCCGGGTCGGCCAGGCCGGCGAGCGATCGACGTACGCCGACTCGCGCTGAACCGTCCACCCTGGTCAGCACGGTCGGCGTGCCGCGAACCGACACGCCCGGCGCCGATGCGTCCGGTGGGTGTCGGCGGTAGCGTGTGGAGATGCTCCCGGTCGCGCTCACCTGTCCGCTGTGGTGGGTAGCGCGTTGGGCGACGCGGATGCTGACCAGCCTCGCCGTCGTCGCGGCCCTCGCCCTCGGTGCCGGCGCGTCGCCCGCCACCGCCACCGCGTCGTCGGTTCCAGCCGCGGTCCCACCGGCGTTCGCCGCCGAGCAGCTCGCGCCGTCGTCCTGGTCCGTCCGGGCGGACGCCGCCGCGCACGCCGTCCGGGTTGACGCCGCCGCGCAGACCGTCTGGGCGGACGCTGCCACGTACACCGTCCGGGTCGCCGTTGACAGCGTCGCCGAGGGGGTCGGCCCCGCGTGGTCGACCGACCCGCAGCCGGCGTCGCCCGGCGGCGAGAGCGCGGTCCCCGTCCACCCGGCCGGCGTGACCCCGATGGGTACGGCCGGGGCCGACCGACTACCCCGCGTCGACGGTCCGGCCAGCCGCGCGCCCAGGGCCCCACCAGGGCGGCGCTGAACACCCGGGACGAGTCTCCCGCCGCCGCGCCTGTCGACCCAACAGCTCCGCACCCCACCGCCCGCCCATCCGTGGCCCGCCACGGCTCGTGCGGCCGGTGCGGCTCCCCATCGCATCGCTCTCTCCCCGAGGTGCCGACCATGGAGACCGTCGTCTTCTACCAGTTCCTGACCGAGGTACCGCAGGCCGCCGCCATCTGGTCGGCCCTGTTCCTGCTGGCGCTGACCGTGCTCGCCGTGCTGGTCGCCCGCCCGGAACGGGACCGGCCTGCTCCCGACCCGGCCCCGGCCGTGCCAACCGCCCGGGACCTGGCCGAGTCCGCCGCCGCCGAGGCCGCCGACCTGCGCCGGTACGCCGAGGAGGTGGCCGTGGCCGCGGGCGGCGCGGTGCAGACCGCCCACCGCCGGCGTACCGAGTGGCTGACCGCCCAGGAGCAGGCGGAACGGGCGTGGGCCGAGTACGACGAGGCGGACACCGCCGCCCGCCGGTTCGCCGGCGCCGCCGCGTTGCCCACCCCGCGTACCCCGCGTACCCCCGCCGAGTACGCCGCCCGGGAGCGCTACCTGCACCAGGCCGCGATGGCGGCGCACTGGCGCGGCGAGCTGTCCATGCGGCAACTCGGCGACGTGTTCGGCCACCGGCACGGCTGGGACGCCCGCCGGCACCCGGTCGAGCAGGAGGCGCTGCTGAGCCGGGCGATCCGGGACGGCCGGCGTGCCGCCTACCTGGCCGCCGCCGAGCGGGAACAGATGGCATGGCGGGACGCGGAACTGGCCGCCGAGTCGGCCCGCACCCTCGCCGAGGAGGCGTACGCGGCTGTGGCGCGGTCGCGGCCGAGCCCGCTGCTGGTGCGCCGGGTGGTGACCGCGGCGTTCCGGCCGGCCGCCGTGGCGCGTTGGCGACCGGCCCGGGTGGGCTGATCCTCCGATCAGTGGGTGAGCCCGGTCACACGCGGCGGAAATCGGGCGGGCGGCACGATCGGCGCGATTGTTCCCGCGAATACGTCGGTGTTGTCGACGGCCTGTCCGGTTATCGCCCGTAGGCGCTGCCGTAACCGGTTGTCCCATCGAGTCGCGTCAGCGGCAATACGCGCAGAAATTGTCGTACCAATTCAGGTTTACGCAGGTGGAGCGGGCTTGGCAGGGCTCGAAGTGGCCAGTAGTGTCGGCGCGTCCGGTGCGGTAACCGATCGCAAGAGGCGACGCCGCGCCGACCCGCTCAATCGTGATCCACGAACCGGGGACCCAACAGTTAAGTCCGGGGTGAATCCGCGAGCCACCGGCCCGCGGTAGGGCGATCTTCCCGCCCGAATCCGTCAGCTAACCCGGTAGGCGGTGTCGGAAGGAGTTCCATCCTCGTGCAGCACCTCTCCACCCCTTGGTTGTTCCCCCGCCTTCACGGCACCGCGGTGCCCCCGCTTATTCGCCCGGTGACGGTGAGCTGACCTCCGGGTCGCCGCCCTTCCCGCCCGGCCGAGCCGGGCGTTCCCCTGAGCGGTTCACCCCGCGCGGACCACGGTCTGCGCGCTGGCGCCTGCCCGGATACCGAATCCGCCCGGTGCGCCGCTCTCCCCCCGATCCGTGGAGGACCCCGTGAAGCACACCCTGCAGCGTCAGCTCCGCCGCCTCGCCACCGAGCGCCCGTACCAGATCGTCGCCGCCTCCGCCGCGGCCCTCGCGATCGCGACCACCACCGGCGCCCTGCTCGCCGGCACCGACGACGCCCCCGCCGCCCAGCGCACCGCGACCACGGTCGCCGAGATGCGCAGCGACACCGCCGCGTCCCGCAGCGAGGCACGCGTGGCGTCCCCCTCGGCCAGCGCCGCGCCGACCACCGCCGCTCCGGCCACCAGCGCCGCGTCGCCCGCCGCCAAGGCCACCAGCAACCCGGACCTGACCCGCAAGCCGGCACCGCCGAAGCCCCCCGCGACCAAGGTGCTCGACTACGACTACCAGGCGCAGAACACGTACTACAACTGCGGCCCGGCGGCCACCCGCAACGCGCTGAGCGCCACCGGCATCGACCGCACCCAGGAGGAGTTGGGCGCCGAGCTGGGCACCACCGAGATGGGCACCAACTCGGCCGAGGACACCACCCGGGTTCTCAACGCCGAGGTCAAGGGCAACCCGTACCAGACCCGGATGTTCGCCGGTTCGCCGAGCCCGGCCCAGATGGACCGGCTCCAGGCTGACGTGGTCAAGGCGATCACCGACGGTCGCGGAGTGGTGGCCAACGTCGTCGGCGACGCCACCGACACCGACGGCGGCTGGCACTCGTACGGCGGCGGGCACTACATCGCCGTGGTGGGTTACAAGGACAACGGGCGGACCGTGCGGATCGCCGACTCGGCGAACCCGGCCGACCCGGCGTACTGGATCACCACGATCGATCTGGCCAACTGGATCGCCACTCGGGGATACTCCGCCTGATCCGGGCGTAGCCGCCGCGGGCGCCGTCCCCCACGAGGGGCCGGCGCCCGCGGCGTCCGTGTCGGTACGGTCAGTAGCTGATGAAGCCGTACAGGGCGAGGTGGTTCGACTTCGTCCCGCTGATCGTGTGGCCGATGCTGGACGGCTGCACGCCGCCCTTCACGAAGAGATAATCGATCTTGCTGGAGCCGCTGGTGGCGGCGGAACCGTAGCCGGTCATGCCGTAGCCGCTCAGGGTGCTCGGCGCGATGCCCGTACGGTTCGCGTCGATCCCCACGATGCGGATCGTGGACGCGTTCAGCAGGCTGGTGGCGTCCGCGCCGAGGTGGATGCCGGAGTTGGCGATCCCGGTGTCGCCGTCGCCGGCACACGCGTTCTGCCGGTTCTCCTGGGGCAGGTGCATGGTCGCGGCGAACACGCTGGTGCCGGTCGCCTTGATGGTGAACCGGGCCGCGATGGCGCTGGTCCGCTTCCACTTGTAGTAGTCGGTGCTGTCCGGGTCGCTGTTCGGCGGCTTGTAGAGCGTGCACCCGGCTCCGTTGGCGTACGCCGTGCCCGGCTTGAGCCAGCCCGCGCTCCAGTACTTCGAGACGTCGCCAGCGGCGAGGTTGAGCGTCCTGGTGTTCCAGATGATCCCGTTGGTCTGCTTCTTTTTCAGGTCACCGAGCGACTGGGAGCTGCACTTGTGCGTGCCGCCCCACGGCTCCGGGTCACTCCACGCCACGATCGCCCCGTACGTGCCCGCCGGGTAGCCGAACTTGGCCGACAGTTGGTCGGCGTACGCCTCGGCCTGGCCGGTCCCGCGCACCTGCTGCACGATCAGGATGTCGGGCGCCACCACGCCGGCAGTGCCCTTGCTGCCGTTGTCGTCCACCAGCATCGAGGTCAGGTGGTCCGGCCCGGAGACCCGGGTGCACGTCCCGTCGGCGTTGTTCAGCACCAGGTTCTCGATGTTGTTGTTGTAGACCCGCAGGACCCGGTCGGCCGCCACGACCGCGTCGGTGCCGAGGGTCGGCGTGGGCACGTTCGACGCCGTTGCGAGCGCCGGAGCGCCGGGCGCTGTGCCGACCGCGACGGCCGCCAGGGCCGCCACCAGTACTGATCGATGCCTTGTGAGCATGTCGGGCTCCTCTCCGCTCCGGGACCGACGGGCCGGATCGGCCCGCCAGGCGGCGAACTCTACAGTGGATCTTTGTCGGTACGTCGTCCCCGTCGGTGATCCTCGTACCGGCCCGCGAACCGTGGGAGACTGCGGCCGTGGTGGATGAATCGGATGCCCGTACCGGCCGTCGGCCCGTCCTGCTGCTGCTGCACGGGATGGGGGCGACCGGGGACATCTGGTTGCCCTGGGCGCCACTGTTGGAGCAGCACTGGCCCGGGCGGTGGCTGGCGCCGGACCTCGCCGGGCACGGCTGGTCGGCCCCGCTGCCGTCGTACTCCTTCGGCGGGTTCGCCGAGCGGATCGCGAGCGGTCTGGCCGCCGACGACCGGATCGTCGTGCTCGGGCACTCGCTGGGCGGGGTGGTCGGCCTGGCGTTGGCCGCCCGCGCCGTCGGGACACCGGTGGACGCGGTCGTCGGGCTGGGAATCAAGGCGGTCTGGACGCCCGCCGAGCTGGCTCGTGCCGCCGAGCTCGCCGACCGCCCGGTGAGCTGGTTCGCCAGCCGTACCGAGGCCGCCCGCCGCTACCTGCGGGTCGCCGGGCTCACCGGCCTGATCCCGGCGGACCATCCGGTGGTGGACGCCGGGCTGCGGGAGGTCGACGGCCGGTGGCGACTGGCGATGGACGCGAACGCGTTCGCCGTCGGTGAGCCCGACCTGGCCGCACTGCTGGCGGCGACCGACGTGCCGGTGGTGCTGGCCCGCGGCGAGCACGACCCGATGGTGACCGACGCGCAGCTCAAGGAGTTCGGCGTACCGGTCGCGACGCTGCCGGGGCTCGGGCACAACGCACACGTCGAGGACCCGGCGGCGGTGCTGGCACTGCTGGACGCGTACCGCTGAGCCCTTACACCGACGCGGACGCGGCCATCGTCTTCGCGGGCTCCAGCTCCCGCCGGGCGGCGGTCAGGAACGCCTCGGCGTACGCGTCGGCCGGGAAGTCACCCAGGTAACGTCGGCGGGTGGCCCAGCGCTCCGCGGCCAGCGGGTCGGTGTCCAGGAGCGCGGTCAGCACCTCGTCCACGTTCGACATGTCGCGGCGCAGCACGTAGCCCGACGCGGCCAGCGGGAAGTGCCCCGTGAACTCGGCACCATCGTCGCCCATGTCGGTGACCGCGTACGGCTTGCCGGAGTAGAGGTAATCCGAGATCACTCCGGACACGTCGGAGACCAGCGCGTCGGAGCGGTTGACGCACTCGGTCAACGTCAGCTCCCGGGCCGCCGTGCCGCACACGTGCAGCCGGCCGGTGCGGGCGTGATCGGCGACCAGCAGCTCGGTGAGTCGCCCCAGCTGCCGGGCCGAGGCCGGGTTCTGCGCGGTGTACGGGTGCGCCCGCAGGATCACCGTGGCATCGCGCTCCAGCAGCCGCCGCAGCAGCTCCTCGGCCACCGGCAGCGAGCAGTAGTCGGCGTCGGCGTGGTGCCCGGTCCAGGTCGGGGTGTAGAGCACCGTCGGGTGCGCCAACCCGTGCTCCGGTTCCGGACGCACCTTGATCGACTCGACCTGCGGGCGGCCCACCACGACGAACTTCTCGGCCGGGATCCGCACCCCGGCTCGGGTGTACCGGTCGATCGCCGCCGGACCGGCCACGAAGATCCGGTCGAAGATCCCCGACACCGGGTTGGCGCTCGGCGCCTTGTCGCTGTCGCCGTGGTGCAGCTGCACGTGGGTGAGCTGGGTGAACCGGATGCAGTGGCTGTTCTTCGCCCCGTGGTTGACGTAGAACGCCACCCGCAGGCTCGGCACCAGCACCTCGTCCAGGGCACGGAGGGTGGGGCAGTAGACCACCGGGGCGTCGGTGGCGGCGGCGATCGGCGCCAGGAACTCCGGCTCGCGCACCACGACCAGGAACGGCCGGCCGATCCGCCGCAGGTACGGCAGCCACATGGTGACCTGGTATTCAGAGCCGGGCGGCGCGGAGAAGTAGAGCAGGAACTCCGGCTGCTGCCGTCGCAGCGCACGGGCCACCGCCGAACCCTCGGTGGCCGGCCGGAATCGCCGCCGGGCCAGGTCCACCGCGACCACCCCGGCGCCGGCGGCGACCAGCAGACTGGCGACCAGTGCCACCGCGGCCGGCAGGGCCAGCGCCGCGGCCAGGGTCACCACGGCGAGCAGCCCGAGCAGGGCCGCGCCGAGCTGGTCGGCGATCAGCGGAGTCCAGGACCGTACCGGCAGGTTGGCGGCCCGCATCTCCAGGTTGCCGGCGGTGCGCAGCGGCCCCACCAGCAGCACCAGCCCGAGCAGGACCAACGCGGTGCCGGCCAACGCCAGGGAGAACCCGGCGTCGAGCCGCCGTTCGTACCCGACCAGGATCGCCGCGCCGATCAGCGCGGTCTCGGCGACGGTGTCCGCGCCGGCCCGGACCCGGCGTTCCGCCGCCGCGGCGGCCAGCGCGGCGATGGCCAGCGCCAGCCCCCAACCGGTGGCACCGGTCAGCGCCAGTACGACGAAGGTCAGCACGGCCAGGCCGGCGCTCAGGCCCCGGGCGGCCAGCTTTCGGACCAGGTCACCACGCATGTCGCTCCGTTCGCCGCCGTTGGCGTCAGTTCGCGGAGGTCGCGCCGGCCGGCGCCTCGAGCAGACCCGGGCTGGCCTGGGTCGGCACGGTCGGCGTGGGCCCGTCGCCGGGTGCCCGGCGTACGTCGATCACCTGGCCGGTCAGGTCGGAGATCAGCACGTCCAGCGACGACTGGGCCACGGCTTCGGCGGCGAGCAGCGTGTGCTCCGGCTCCTCGCCGAATGCCCGGGTGCGCATCGGGGTCGCGGTCCGCTCCGGGTTGATGCAGTTGACCCGTACGCCGACCTCGGCCCACTCGTCGGCCAGCGCCTGGGTGAGGTTGACCAGGGCGGCCTTGGTGGCCGAGTAGAGCGCGTAGCGGGCCCGCCCCCGGGTGTACGAGCTGGAGGTGTAGAGCAGCAGCTGGCCCTTGGTCTGCTGCAGGTACGGCAGGGACTGCCGGGCGATGGTCACCGGGCCGACGAAGTTGACCTGGAGCAGCCGGTCCATCGTCGCCTCGTCCATCTCGGCGAGGGCGCCCTTCTCCAGGATCCCGGCGGTGACCACCACGTGGTCGATCCGGCCGGTGGCCTCGAAGGCGGCCTTCAGCGCGGCCTCGACGTCCTCGGCGCGCTCGACGTGGGTGCCGGTGGTGGAGCGACTGACCGGGAAGACCTGGGCGCCGTAGCGCCGGGCCAGCTCGGTCAGCTCGTGGCCGATGCCGTAGCTGCCGCCGAACACCACGATGGTGCGGCCGGTCAGCTCCTCGGAGTAGCTGCGGTGGTCGGTCAGCCGGGGCGCCTGCGCAGCGGCGAGCTGGAAGAGCTTGTCCGCCAGGTGCACGTCGACCGGGTGGGTGACCTTGATGTTCTCGTCCGAGCCGTCGATCACCTTGATCGGGGTGCCGGGCAGGTAGCGCAGCACCACACCGCAGTCGTCGGTGGCGGCGAACGCCGGGTCACCCTCGGCGATCCGGTACGCCTCTCGAATCGTGGGGGAGCGGAACGCCTGCGGGGTCTGCCCGCGGCGCAGCCGGGAGCGGACCGGGATGTCGGTGATGCAGTCGTTCTCGTCCAACTGGATGATCGTGTCGGCGGACGGGATGGCCACGTCCACCGCGGCGTAGGTCCAGAGCGCGTTCACGCACTCGCGCACGATCCGGCCGCTGAGCAGCGGGCGTACCGCGTCGTGGAAGAGGATGTTGCAGTCCGCCGGGCCGACGGCGTCCAGCGCGATCCGGGTGGTCGCGTTACGCGTGTCGCCGCCCTCGATCACCTTGGTGACCTTGCGCAGGCCGGCCTTCTCGACGATCTGCCGGGCGTCCTCGACGTGCCCGGTCGCCATCAGCACGATGATCTCGTCGATCTCCGGCGCTGCCTCGAAGACCGCCAGGGTGTGCTCGATGATCGGCTTGCCGGCGATCTTCAGCAGCTGCTTCGGGATGCCGAGGCCCAGCCGGGTCCCTGTGCCGCCGGCCAGCACCACGGCCACCGTCCGCGAGGGACGCCACGGTGCCGGGGTCTCCGGTGCGGCGTCCGGGCCAGTGGTCTGGTCCTGCGTCATGTGCCGGATCCTCACTCTCAGGGATACGTGAACGGAAGGTTCCGCCCGAGCGGCGACGGAATGAACCTTAACGCGCGAACCGCGCCGCCCCAACGCGGGCGACGCGGTCCATGGCGCCGTGTCGATGCCGGAGGTTCGCCGGCACTCTACTTGCTGTTCGCGTAGGCCTCATATGCCCGGATGACCTCATCCGTGGGGCCGTCCATCCGCAGAACGCCGGATTCCAACCAGATCGTCCGCTCGCAGGTGTCCCGTACCGAGGAGAGCTGGTGGCTGACCAGGAACACCGTCCCGGCCCCCTCGCGCAGCTCCCGCACCCGCTGCTCGCTGCGCTTGCGGAAGCCCTTGTCGCCGGTCGCCAACGCCTCGTCGATCAGCAGCACGTCGTGCTTCTTCGCCGCGGCGATCGAGAAGCGCAGCCGGGCGGCCATCCCGGAGGAGTAGGTCCGCATCGGCAGGCTGGCGAAGTCACCCCGCTCGTTGATCCCGGAGAAGTCGATGATCCCGGCGGCCTGCTGGGCCACCTCGTCGGGATGCATCCCCATCGCCAGGCAGCCGAGGGTGACGTTGCGCTCGCCCGAGAGATCGTTGAGCAGCGCCGCGTTCACGCCCAGCAGCGAGGGCTGCCCCTGGGTGTGGATCGCGCCCCGGTTGACCGGCAACAGGCCGGCGATGGCCCGCAGGATGGTGGACTTCCCTGAGCCGTTCGTGCCGATCAGCCCGATCGCCTCGCCCCGGTACGCGGTGAACGAGACGCCCTTGATCGCGTGCACCTCCCGTACGTTCGGCGCGGAGGTGCGCTTGACCAGCCGACGTAGCGCGGCCACCGGAGTGGTGCCGCCGCCGGCGCCCTGGTGCACCCGGTAGATGATGTGCGCGTCGTCCACCACCACGGTCGGGATCCGTTCCGGTGCCACCGGCAGGGGAACGGTCGCCTCGTCGGCGGCCTGCAGATAATCAACCACGGCCGTACTCCTGTTCGCCGCGCCAGAAGTAGATGTAACCACCGATCCCGGCGACCAGCGCCCAGCCCACGGCCACCAGCCAGAGTCGGGTCAACGACTCGTTGAGCAGCGGTGCCTGCTCCAGCAGGGCGTACCGGGCCAGCTCGATGTAGACCAGCATCGGGTTGTACTGGACCAGCGTCGTCGCCCAGCCGGGCAGCTTCTCGAAGAGGCTGACGTTGTAGAGGACGCCGGAGCCGTACATCCAGGTGCGCAGGACGAACGGCATGACCTGCTTCAGGTCGCTGGCCTTGGCGCCCATCCGGGCCACCAGCAGCACCACGCCGGCGTTGAACACCGCCTGCAGCAGCAGGGCCGGCACCAGCATCAGCCACTTCAGGGTGATCGGCTCGCCGGTGACGAGCACGATGCCGATCAGCACCACCATCGACGCCAGCAGTTGCTGGAACTGCGTCATCGTCGTGGACAGCGGCAGGCTGGCCCGGGGGAAGTGCAGTGCCCGGATCAGCCCGAGGTTGCCGCTGATCGACTGGGTGCCGGCCAGCACCGCGCTCTGGGTGAAGTTGAAGATGAACAGCCCGGTGGTCAGGTACGCGATGTAGTTCGGGATGTCGTTCTGCGACAGCACCACCCCGAAGATCAGGTAGTAGACCGCGGCGTTGGTCAGGGGTGTGAGCACCTGCCAGAGCTGACCCAGCTTGGCATTGCTGTACGAGGCGACGAGCTTGGCGTTGGCGTACGCGGCGATGAAGTGCCGGTAGGCCCACAGTCGGCGGCTGTACTCGGCGAGACTGGGTCGCTCACCGGCGACCCGTAGTCCGTGCCGAGCGGCCAGCTGCGCCTGGGTCAGGCCCGTTTCGGGGTCGACCAGCGCGGTGGTGGCCATGGAAATGGCGCTCCGATCTTTCGTGCAGACGGGTTGCTCGAGACGATGGAATCCTAGAGGGATCTGTGCGCGCTGCGCCGCCTCGTCGCTGCGTGGACAGTAGTCCGAAACACGTCGGGACGCAACCGTATCGTCGTTGCGCTACTCTGGTCCCCGTGAACCCCGAGAAGAGTCCCTGGTGACGATCGAGAAGAGGCGGGCCCCGGCCGGCGCGGCGGTGCTCCGTGGTGAGATCACCACGGCCATTCGCCGCGCGCTGATGCAGGAGCTCGCCGCGGTCGGCTACGGCCGGCTCTCCATCGAGGCGGTGGCCCGCCGGGCCGGCGTCAGCAAGACGGCGATCTACCGGCGCTGGAACTCGAAGCTCGACCTGGTGCTGGAGCTCGTCGCCGCCGCGGCGCACGGCAAGCTGCCGGTGCTGGACACCGGCACCCTGCGCGGCGACCTCGCGCTGCTGTTCCAGGCCGTGGCGCACGCGCTGCGCCACCCGCTGGCCTCGCAGATCATCCCGGACCTGCTGGCCGAGGCCGCCCGCAATCCCACCATCGACGCGAGCCTGCGGCAGGTGCTGCAGGCCCGGCAGCAGGAGATCGCCGGTCGGCTGGTGGCCCGTGCCGTGCAGCGCGGCGAGCTGCCGGCCGACACCGACCCGGACGCCGCGGTCGACCTCATCGTCGGTCCGCTCTACTGGCGGCTCGCGATCGCCCGTCTCCCACTCACCGACAGCTACCTGGACAAAATGGTCGAATCGGTGGCCGTTGGGCTCGGCGTGGACGACGCCGTGCCGCACCCACGGGCCGCGCCGGTCGCCAGTTGACAGGCCGGCGACACCGCACCGCCGGGTGACCGGTCGTGCCGTCCGCCTCCGCTAAGCTGCCCCCTTGACACCCGGCTGTCACTGAGCAGACACCCAGTTTTCTCCCATAATCCGCTGCCGGACGACAAGGACGCCCCGTGACGAGAGTCCAAGACGCTGTTGTGGCGCCAGCGCCAGCCGACCAGAGGAGCGCCGCGAGCCCGGGTGCTCGGGCAGGCGATGGCGACCGGTCCGACCGGGGCCCCGGGCTGACCCGGCGGATCAACGCCGCGGTGGCGGCCGTCCCCGTCGTGTTCACCGACGCCGCGGTGGTCGGCTTCGCCATCTGGACGTTGCTGTACCACCTCAACCTCGGTCTCGACCTGCGTCCCTCCGTCGTCTTTCTCATCTGGGTCGCCCTGCTGCCGGTCGCGGCGTACGTGGCCTGGAGGTTCCGGGGGCGGGAGACGGCCGTGCCGCGCGCCGGCGACGATGCGTCGACCACGCCGGCCGAGGCGCCCGCCGCCGTGGTCGACCGGGCGACGCTGCTGCGTCGGTATGCCCTGCCGGTCGGTGCCGCGGTCGGTGCGGCGATGTTCGCGGCCTTCGGCACCGGCTCGCTGAGCTGGTGGTTGGCGGCCGCGCTCGGTCTGGTCTCGGTGATCTCCGTCTGGCTGACCCTGCCCAGCCGGGGCGCGGCGACCGGCGCGGCCACGGCACCGGTCGTGCGGGAGAAGACCACGCCGGCGCAGGCGTACGTCGTGATCGCGGTCGCCCTGGCCGCCGCGTACTTCGCCACGCTGATCCGCCGGGTGTCGCTCGACGACGTCTTCTACGTGGGCAAGTCGGTCTGGGTGGCCGAGCGCGACAACATCCCGTTCCGGGACTTCCTGTTCACCGAGGGCGTCCTGCCGGGCGGCTCGGCGAACCCGCCGCTGCCCTCCTTCGAGGTGTTCATCGGGGCGCTGGCCCGCGTCGTGCACGTCCATGCCGCGTCGGCGACCTGGTACCTCGTCCTGCCGGTGCTGGCCGTCTTCGCGATCCTCGCCCTGTGGCGTCTCGTGCAGCGGTGGGCGCCGCGGCGTCCGCTGGTCGCGTTCGGCGTGGCGGTGGCGTACATCCTGCTCGTGGCCTACTACGCCGACGCCCTGAACACTTACCACCTGCCCCGGCTCACCCAGGGCAAGAGCGTCTTCGTGCACGCCCTGATCCCACTGGCCTGGGTCTACCTCACGGACTACCTGGAGAACCGCTCGCGGCGTGCCCTGGTCCTGCTCACGCTGCTCTCCGTCGCCAGCGTCGGCTACACCACCACCGCGGTCATCCTCCTGCCCCTGCTCGCCGCGGCGGCCGGTGTGGTGCTGCTCGCCACCCGGCGGGTGCGGGACGCCGTGCTGTGCTTCGCGGCAGCCTCGCTCTATCCGCTGCTGTCCGGCGTACTCGTCCAGGTCCTGCGTGGCGGCGTGGAGGAGGCCGCCGCGACGTACGCCCCGCTGCTGCCCCTGCGGACCATCTACGAACTCACCCTCTGGCTCGGTATCCTCGGTGTCATCGGTGGGCTCGCCGTCTGGTGGTCGCCCCTGGTGCTCCGCCGTGGTGTGCCGCAGCAACTCGCCGCCGGCGCGGCGCTGGCGGTGACGGCCCTGATGGTTCCGGGTCTGTTGAAGTTCGGCGGCGACCTGAGCGGTCTGACGGCGGTGCTCTGGCGGGTGCCGTGGATCCTGCCGGTGCCGGCGCTGGTCGGCTTCCTGGCGGTCATCCGCCTGCCCGGTCTGGCCCGGGTCAACCGGGTCCTCGCCGTCGCGCTGCCCGCCGTCCTGGTGTTCGCCTTCTTCACCCTCGGCAAGCCGATGTGGGGCGACGACTCGGTCCAGTCGATGAAGCCGAGCTGGCGGATGCTGGAGACCCGCAAGAACGTCTCTTTCTGGATCGAGAGGCAGGACCGTCCGGAGGGTCTGCTGCTCGCCCCGTCGACGGTCATGCGGGCGCTCCCGCAGGTCACCACAAAGGTTCGGGTGGTGCTGCCCCGCGACCTCTACCTGACCGACTACGGCCCGCAGACGCAGTTCTCGCTGGACCGGCTGCTGCTCGCCAGGTTCGCGGACGGGGAGTCGGTCTACCTTCCCGAGGTCGCCAACGCCATGCACCGGGTGCAGGTGGGAACGGTGTGCCTGTGGAGGACCAACAAGGCCGCCAACGATGCCGCACCCGCTCTCGGGCTCGTGGAGTTCGCCTCCCGCAAGTCGCCCGGCGGCATGATCTGCTACCGCGTCGGCCCGCCCGGTCCCTTGGCGAGCGGCTTCTGACCGTGGTCGGGGGAGGGGTTTTGACCGGAATGGTGCTCGGATACCCGGACGATGCCTCCACGTCCTCTCGCGTTAAGGTCGCAGTCACACACGTTGGCCGCCGGCCGCGGTGTTGTGGTGCGTGCACGCCACGGGCGCAAACTTGGTGTGTCGCATGCGCCAGGACCGGGCCCACCCCGTCAGGAAACTCGTAGGGAGCGAACTCGTTTGTTCGGCACGTTGACAGGACGCATCGGAGTTGCCGCCCGCAGCGCGCTGCTGGTGCTGTCCTACCTGGTCATGCTCGTCGCCGGGGGTTTCGGCTGGGTCGGTCTGTTCGCCGTCGCCGGGCTGGCCGCCGTGATCGGCGAGTTCGCCCTCGCCCGCTGGTCGCCGCAGTCGCAGCTGCTGTTGGAGAAGGTCGGCCTGCACCTGTCGTACCGGCAGCTGACCCGGGACCTGGCGGCCGTACTGCTGGTCGCCGCGGAGGTCGCGCTCGACGGGGCGTCGCTGACCCTGCTGCTGGTCCTGCCGGCCGCGGTGTGGGTCGTCTCGGTCTTCGCCGGCGCGCTGTCCACCATGATCGATCGTCGTAACCCGCTCTCCGTCCTGGTGCGCAACATCGAGTTGGGCCCGCTGCGCTCGGCCCCTCGGCCGCCGGGCTGGGCGGCCGCCGTCGCCGGTGACCGGATGCCGCTGCTCAACCTGTTGCTGGTGCCGGCCGCCGTGGCCGCCGCGGTCCAGCACGACGAGACGCCGTTCGTCGTGGCCGCCGCCGTGGCGGTGGTCGCGACCGGTGTGGTGGGCGCGATCATCGCGTTGACCTGGCTGCGTGGCCGGGGCGCCGGGCAGAGCCCGCTGCTGCCGGCCGTGCAGCGTTGGCTGGACACCTACCGGCCCGAGGTGGCGCTCTATTTCGCCGGCCCGGCCAAGGACGTCTACCAGGCCAACATGTGGCTCGCGCCGACCGAGGCCCTGCAACAGCGCGCGGTGGTGCTGATGCGCAGCCGGGAGGCGTTCATCGACCTGGCCGACACCCGGCTGCCGGTGATCTGCGTACCGGCCGGGGTGGACTTCATGAACCTCGAACTCGGCGGGATCCGCGCGGCGCTCTACGCCGCGAACGTCGGCGCCAACATCCACATGCTCCGCGAGCCCGGCACCAAGCACGTCTTCGTCGGGCACGGCGACAGCGACAAGCAGGCCAGCGTCAACCCGTACAGCAAGGTGTACGACGAGGTCTGGGTCGCCGGCCTGGCCGGCCGTGAACGGTACGCCCGAGCCGGGGTGGGGGTTCTCGACTCGGACATCGTCGAGATCGGCCGGCCGCAGCTGGCCGGCGTGCACACCTTCGGCGCCGAGTCGGTGGACCGGCCGTTCACCGTGCTCTACGCCCCCACCTGGGAGGGCTGGCTCGACGACGACCCGTACCACACCTCGCTGGTGCTGATGGGGGAGCGGATCGTCAAGGGGCTGCTGACCGCCAACCCCGGGGTGCGCCTGATCTACAAGCCGCACCCGCTCACCGGGTCGAGGTCCAAGGCGGCACTGGCGGTGCACGAGCGGGTGGTGGGTCTCATCCGGGCCGCCGGCGGCAACCCGGACGCGGCCTCCCTGGACGGGACCGCCCACCTGGTGGTCACCGGCCGTACGCCCGCGCTGTTCGACTGCTTCAACCAGACCGACCTGCTGGTCAGCGACGTGTCCAGTGTGGTCTCCGACTTCGTGCAGAGCCAGCGGCCGTACGTGGTGGCCAACCCGGCCGGCCTGTCCGAGGACGAGTTCCGCCGGGACTACCCGACGGCGCGGGCCGCGTACCTGCTCTCCGGGGACTGCGGCGAGTTGGAGAAGATCGTGGCGGTGACCCGGGCCGGCGACGACCCGATGACCGAGGCTCGCCGCGAATTGAAGACCTACCTGCTCGGCCCCGCCGAGGCCAACCCGATGGACCGGTTCCAGGAGGAGATCGGCCGCCTCTGCCGCTGACCGTGTTCGCCGATCCGCGCCCGGTCCGACACCTGTCGGGCCGGGCGCGGTCGTGTCAGCCCAGCAGGGCGGCGACCGCGTCGGGGACCGGGAGGTCCGCCGACAGTGGCTGCGCCGCCACCACCGCCGTCACCGGCAGCGGGCCGTACAGGTGCGGAAAGAGTTGCCCACCCCGCGACGGCTCCCAGCGCAGCGCGTCGCCCAGCCGCTCCGGGACGACGGTCAGCAGGGTCAGCCCGGTCGCGCCGGCGAAGTGCCGCCGGGCGGTCTCCACCACCTGGTCGGCGGCGGAGAGGTGGATGAAGCCGTCCTGTCGGTCCACCGCCGAGCCGGCCAGTTCGCCGGTCGCCCGGGCGTCGTCCCACTCGACGGTCGGCAGCAGCTTGTAGATCACCCTGGCAGCCTACGTGGGCCGGTCGGCGTTTCGGCCGTACCGCCGCCGACGTCGGTCGCGGCCCGGCATGCTCAGGTGGAGCAGGGTCGCGGGAGGGTGACGATGGAGAGCTACGACGACGACTGGACCGACAGCCAGCGCGCACTGTACGACGAGTGCTACCGAGCCGGCGGCGAGTGGGCGCAGGACCCGGACACCCCGTCCGATGACGTCCAGCACGTGATCAACCTGGCCGAGGCGGACGACGACGCCTTCAACGACGCCGAGATCGACTACCCGCCCCTGGTGGACGCGGTCACCCAGGCCAGCGGCGTCAACGTCACCAGCGTGCCGGCCAGCCACGAGGACCCGGGTTTCCGGGGCTTCACCGACGGTGTCCGGGACGCCACCGCCGACGACGTCTTCGGCCTCTAGCCGAACCGGACCCCAGGCGGGTCCCCCGTTCGCGCCACGCTTCTGCCACCATTCGCAGGACGGCGGTGCGATGGACGGGGGCATGGGTGCGGATCCTGCTGGTGGAGGACGACCGTCGGGTGGCCGCCGCGCTGTCGTCCGCGCTCACCCGACGCGGATACGAGGTCGAGCACGCGGCCACCGTCGCCGCAGCGCTCTCCGCTGCCCCGTGCGACCTGGTCCTGCTCGACCTGACCCTGCCCGATGGGGACGGCACCGACCTGTGCCGGGAACTGCGGCGACGCAGCAGCCAGCTCGGCATCATCGCGGTGACCGCGCGGGGCGAGGAACGCGACCGGGTGCTCGGCCTGCGGCTCGGCGCGGACGACTACGTGGTCAAGCCGTTCTCGATGGTGGAGCTCCAGGCCCGGATCGAGGCGGTGCTGCGCCGGGCCGCGAACGCGGCGCCGGAGCGGCATCTCATCGAGGCCGGCACGGTACGTATCGACGTGGCGGCCCGGACGGTGACGGTGGACGGCCGCGAGGTCACGCTGACCCGTAAGGAATTCGACGTGCTGCTCTCGCTGGCCCGTCAGCCCGGGGTGGCGGTGCCCCGCGACCGCATCCTGCTGGACGCCTGGGGCACCACCTGGGCCGACCGGCACACCGTCGAGGTGCACGTCGGGTCACTGCGCGGCAAGCTGGGCGATGCCCGCCTGGTGGAGACCGTACGCGGAGTCGGCTACCGCCTGCGCGAGGCGTGAGGGGCTGCCGTGCGCCGTCGACTGGTGATCAGTTACCTGCTGCTGATGGTGCTCGTCCTCATCGCGTTGGAGACCCCGCTGGCCGCGACCCTGGCCAGTCGCGAGACCGAGCGGGTCCGCGCCGACCGGCTCGCCGACGCCACCCGGTTCGCCTCGCTGGCCGGTCCGGCCCTGCGCGGCGGCGGGGCGGGGCCGCTCGAGGGGGAGCTCCGTAGCTACGACGAGCTGTACGCGATCGGCGCGGCGGTCGTCGACCGGGACCGGCACACCGTGGTCGCCTCGCCGGGCTGGCGGGCCGCCGTGGGCACCGGCACGGCGCTGGACGTCGCGCTGTCCGGCCAGCAGAGCAGCGGCCCCGAGTCGGTGTGGCCGTGGACGGCCGGCGCGGTGGTGGTCGCGGTGCCGATCAACGACGGCGGCGAGGTGCTCGGCGCGGTGGTGATCGTGACGCCGGTCGGCCCGATCCGCAGCTCCGTCACCGCCTGGTGGGTGCTGCTCGCCCTGGCCGGTCTGCTCGCCGTACTGGCCTGCGTGCTCACCGCGTTCGGGCTGGCCGGCTGGGTGCTCCGCCCGGTCACCGAGCTGGACGCGGTCACCCACGAGATCGCCGAGGGTGACCGGGGCGCCCGGGTGCTGCACCGGCTCGGGCCGCCGGAGCTGCGCCGGCTCGCGGCCAGCTTCAACCACATGGCCGACGTGGTCTCCGACGTGATGGACCGGCAGCGGGCGTTCGTCGCGCACGCCAGCCACCAGTTACGCAACCCGCTCACCGCGCTGCGGCTGCGGGTGGAGGAGCTGGGCCCCAGCCTCACCGACCCGGACGGGCGCTCCGAACACCGGCTGGCGCTGGAGGAGACCGACCGGCTGGCGCTGGTGCTCGACGCGCTGCTCACCCTGGCGCGGGCCGAACGCGAGGAGAACGAGCGGATCACCGTGGACGCGGCGGCGGTGGCCGCGTCCCGGGTGGCCGCCTGGGCACCGCTGGCCCGGCACCGGTCGGTCGCGCTGCGGCTCAGCACGACCGACGCCCCGGCGTACGCCCGGACCGTGCCGACCGCCGTCGACCAGGCGCTGGACGCGCTGATCGACAACGCGGTGAAGTTCAGTGGTGCCGGCGGGGCGGTGACGGTCGTCGTGGCCCGCCGCGACGACGGGGTGGCCCTGGAGGTCCGCGACACCGGTCCCGGCATGACCGAGAGTCAGCTCGGCCAGGCCACCGAGCGGTTCTGGCGGGCGCCGGACGCGCAGAACGTCGACGGTGCCGGGCTCGGCCTGACCATCGCGGCGGTGCTGGTGGACGCCTCCGACGGACGGCTCACCATGCGCCCGGGGGAGCAGCGCGGGCTGGTCGCCGGGCTGTGGTTCCCGTCGCCCCCACCCGTCCCGGCGACGGGGCCGGCGGCCGGTGATCCGGCCAGCGATCCGCTGCCCGCCCCCGCCGGCCCGGCCTCCGTCCGGTAACGGGCCGGGCGTCAGGGTTTGGTGGCCCGGTACCAGGATGCCGCTCCGGGGTGCAGCGGCAGCGGTGCGGTGGCGATCGCCGAGCGGGGGCTCATCCGCCCCGCCGCCGGGTGCGCGGCGCCCAGCTCGGCCCGGCGCTCCATGAGCAGCCGGGTCACCTCCCGGACCAACTGCTCCGGCAGGTCGGCCCGGACGATCAGGTAGTTCGGATCGGCCACCGTGGTCACCGGGTCCACGCCGTACACCGAGCGGGGGATGTCCCGGGAGACGTAGACCTCGCTGTAGCGCTCGCGCAGCGGCTCGGTCCACTCGCCGAGATCCACGATCCGGGTGGCGCTCTGCCCGGCCAGCTCCTGGATGCCGCGCACCGGCAGGCCGCCGGAGAAGAAGAACGCGTCGATCCGCCCGGCCCGCAGCGCGGTCACCGAGTCGTCCAGACCGAGCCGCTCCCGGTGTACCCCGTCGCCGCCGAGCCGGGCCACGTCCAGCAGGCGGGTCGCGGTGATCTCGGTGCCCGATCCGGGTGCGCCGACGGAGACCCGCCGGCCGCGCAGGTCGGAGATCGCGCGGACCGCCCCGCCGCCCGTGGTGACCAGGTGCAGTTGGTCGTCGTACACCCGGGCGACCGCGTCCACGGCGACGTTTCCCGGCGCGGCGGTGGGCAGCACGTCGGCCTGGGTGAAGCCCAGCTCGGCCGCCCCCGAGCCGACCAGCCGGACGTTCTCCGCCGAGGCCGCGGTGACCACCACGGTGGCGTGCACGTTGGGCAGTTCCCGGTTGAGGATGGCCGCCAGGGACCGCCCGAAGGCGTAGTAGACGGCAGTGGGGCTGCCGGTGGCGATCCGGATCCGTACCGGCTCGGCGGGGGTGTCCCGGCAGCCGGCGGTGCCGCCCACCGTCGCGGCCAACAGCAGTACCAGCAGCGCCGACGTCCCCACCGGGCGGTGGCCGGGCCGGCCGGACGAGCTACGACTCACGCGGTGCACTGTGCGCCGTCGGGCCGGCGCGCGCAAGCCCGTTCGGACCGGGCGCGGCGGCCGGGTCCGGGTCAGCAGGCCGGGCGCCGTGCCGGCTCCATCGCCGCGCTGTGCAGGATCCGCTGCCGGTCCGGCCCGTCGGCGACGCTGACCAGGAAACAGCCGGTGCCCGGGCGGAGCAGGGCCGGTACGTCGAGCACCGCGGCGCTGCGGATCAGCACCGCGGCCAGCTCCCGGTCGGTGAGCCGTACGCCGAGGATGTGCCGCCGGACGTGCCGTCCGCCGGCCAGCAACGCCGACCGCCAGGCCGCCGCCGCCAGCCGGGACATCCACTGCCGGCGGGCCGGCGAGGCACCGGGCACCGGGCCGCCCAGCAGCTCCCGACGCCCCTGCCGCCAGCCGGCGTCCACCATCCGGGCGTACGCGCCGCGGTGCTCCCGGGGCACCCAGAGCCGGTGCAGCTCGTAGCGGCGGCGCAGCCCACCGACGGCCACCTCCTGGGTGACCGGGATGCCCAGCCGGGCGAGCAGTTGCCGCATCCGCTGCGCGGCGTCCTCCCGGTTGAACTCGACTCCCGAGGAGTGCGACGGGAGCACCGCGCTCGGCCGCGCGGCGGTCGGCGGCGGCGTGCACCGCAGCAGGCAGGCGGCCTCGAACGCGTCGCCCAGGGTCAGCCAGTCCAGCGGGGGTGGCGTCGCCGGGCGGCGGGCCCGGTCGAGCAGGGCGGGTTCACGGGCCAACGGAGGCGCTCCCTTGTCGGCGTCGGGTCCCTCTACCGTGACCGGTACATCCCGCGCGCGGAACAGGTGCCGCGCAGCCTTGAGCAAATCTTGCGGCGGCTACAGCTCGGTGACCACCACGTCGACCTGGCGGGGCCGCCCGGCCGGGGCGTCCTGCTCCTGCACGGTGTACTTCAGCTCGCGCAGCACTCCGACCAGCTCCGCCGCGCCACGCGGGCGGGCCCCGGCGAGCAGCAGGTCACGGACCAGCCGGCCCTTGGTGGCCTTGTTGAAGTGGCTCACCACCGAGCGGACCGGCACGCCGTCCACCTCCCGCTCGTGCAGCACGCGCACGGTCACCGTGCGGGCGGCCAACTCCCCGCGCGGCGTCCAGGTGGCCGCGTACGCGCCGGAGCGCAGGTCCAGCACCGGGCCCGCGCCGGCCGCGGCGTCCAGCGTCGGCGCCAGCTCCCTACGCCAGTACGCGGACAGCGCACCCAGGCCGGGCATCCGCGCACCGATCGGGCAGCGGTACGGCGGGATCCGGTCGGCGAGCCGGACCGCCCCCCACAGCCCGGAGCTGATCAGGACCGATCGGCGGGCCGTCCGCTGCGCGGCTGCCGGCAACGTGGCCAGCTCCAACGCTTCGTAGAGCACCCCGGTGTAGACCTGTGCGGCCGGTGCGGTGGCGGCCACCCGGAGTCGGGCGTTGCGGCGCAGCTCGCCGCGCTGGCCCGCGCTGAGTCCGAGCGCGGCCAGAGCCGACGCCTCGTCCGGCCCCGCGCTCAGGGCCACCAGCGCGTCGAGCACCCGCTCCCGGGCCGGGTTCAGCTCGGGCAGCGCGAGCTTGTCCGGGTCCCACCGTCGGCCGGTGCCGGCGTCGGCCTTGCCCTCCGAGGGCGGCAGCAGGATGAGCATCGGGTCTCCTCGACGGGCGGGACGGCGGCGCGGCCCGGCCAGCGTACGACCCGTCGTTACCGCCAGGGCCGCACCGGGGTGTCGGGGTGGTACACGCGATACCCGCCGACCTCGCGTACCGGTGCGGCGTCCGGTCGGTCGGCGAGCAGCCGGCGCAGCCGTCGATCCATCGGCGAGTCGACCTCCAGCACGTAACCCGGTCGCTCGGCCCGCCCGACCTGTCGCCAGTACGGCTGGTAGCGGTTCTGCCCCGGGGAGAGGTCGCCGTCGAGCACCGCGCAGACCACCGTCTCGTCGGTGTTGAAGGTCAGCCGGTTGCAGGTCCAGTAGTCCCCGTACACCTGGTGGGGGCCGCTGGTGCGCAGCGCGGCGGCCAGCTCCCGGGCCTGGCGCTCCTCGATCCGCGACGGCGCGGTGCCGGTGGTCGCGAAGAGCACGGTGATCACCAGCGTGGTCGCGGCCAGCGCCGCCAGTACGGCGGTGGCCAGCGCTCCGGTGAGCCGACCGAGCGCGCCGACGGTGCCCCGCCAGCAGGCGACCGCGGCCAGCCAGAGCGGCCAGAGGACCGCCGGCAGCGACAGTTGCAGCACCGACAGGTAGCGGGCGTTGTCCAGCGGGCTGGTGGCGGCGAGCGGGCTGCGGACGTACGACAGCAGGGTCAACGCGGCGCCGACGACCAGCGCGAGCTGCACGACCGGCCGGACCCGCTCCCCGCGCGGCCCCTGGGCGGCCCGGCGATACGCGAGCACCGCGAGCACCGCGGCGGCCACCAGCAGCAGCGGGTAGAGCAGCCCGAACCACTGCTGCCAGCGGCCGCAGCCGTCCACCCGGCAGAGCCCGTGCGCCAGCGGTACGCCCTGCAGCAGGCCGCCCCGGATCCGGTCGGACCACGGCGGCAGCGGGCCGGCCTTGGTGCTGATCTCCCGGAACACCGACATCGAGTCGTCGCCCGGTGCCGCCCGCAGGTTGTCCCAGAGCATCGGCGCCACCCCGACCAGGAAGCCCGCCACCAGCAGCAGGCCGGACCAGCCGAGAAGTTCCCGACGTACCGCCCACACCAGGGCCAGAACGGCCACCGCCAGGTACGGCAGGATCAGCCAGTCCGACCAGGCGGCGAGCCCGACGAGCAGGCCGAACGCCGCGACGGCGAGCCACCGGCGACGGACCGTGCCAGCGGCCAGCCCCACGACGATCAGCAGCATCAGCAGTACCGCCGGCTTCACCTCCGGCCGCCCGCCCACGACGGTGAGCTGGTCCCGGACCACCCGCTCCGGCCCGAGTGCCAGCAGTCCGACGACGAAGGCGGCGAACCAGGGCGTGCAGAGCCGTCGGGTCAGCCGGTGGATCAGGTAGAGAAAGACCGCGTAGAGCGCGAGCATCGGCAGCCGCAGTACCGGCCAGCTCGGGCCGGTCACCGCGAGCAGCGGCGCGGCCAGGTACGACTCCAGCATCCCCATGTAGTGCTGGCCGTAGAGGAAGACCGGGCGTTCCCGGCCCTGCCCGATGTGCAGCGCGGCGAGCCCGAAGGTGGCCTCGTCGCTGTTCGACACCGGCACCGTGGACAAGGTCAGGACCAGCCGGTACCCGACGCCGACCAACCCGAACAGCAGCGCGACGAGCGCCGGCCGGTCGAGTCGCGGACGCCATCGCCCACGGTGTTGCTCTGGATGCGACACGACCACGCCCCCGTCGTCGTCCCGACCGGAGTGTTTCACGGACGGCGCGTCGGTCGGGTTCGTTCGGGCCAGGAGGGGTCGGCTCGCGTGGCCGTGGCTGTCGAGGTGTGGCAGGGTTGGCGGGTGCCACCCACACCCGCCGGCCAACTGGCCGTTCCGAACCTGCACCGGGCCGCGCGGATCGAGGACGCCGTGCACCAGCTCGTGGAGCGTCGGCTGCGGCGTACCGGCTGGCGGATCAACATCGTCGCGTACACCGGCTATGGGGCCCCGGGCTGGGTACGCGTGATGTGCCGGGTGCTGCTGGGACGACCGGACACCCGCCAGCGGGGCCGGCTGGACAAGGTTCGCGGCTGGCGCAGCTTCACCACCCTGCCGGCCAAGCACGTCACGGTGACCATCGAGGCCGGCGGCGTACGACACGAGACACAGGCCGACCGCAGCGGCTTCGTCGACACGCTGGTCGAGGCCGACCTGCCGCCCGGGTGGGGCTCGGTCCAGCTCAGCGTCCCGGACGCCGAGCCGGTCGACGCGCCGGTGCGGATCCTGGACCCGGAGGTCCGGTTCGGCATCCTGTCCGACATCGACGACACGGTGATGGTGACGGCGCTGCCCCGGCCACTGCTCGCCGCGTGGAACACCTTCGTGCTCGACGAACACGCCCGCAACGCCGTGCCCGGCATGGCGGTGCTCTACGAGCGGTTGGTCACCGCCCATCCCGGCGCACCGGTCTTCTACCTCTCCACCGGTGCGTGGAACGTGGCGCCGACGCTGACCCGGTTCCTGTCCCGGCACCTGTACCCGGCCGGGCCGCTGCTGCTCACCGACTGGGGCCCGACCGCCGACCGCTGGTTCCGCAGCGGCATGGAGCACAAGCGGTCCACGCTGGCCCGGCTGGCCCGGGAGTTCCCCGAGGTGCGCTGGCTACTGGTCGGCGACGACGGTCAGCACGACCAGGAGATCTACCGGGAGTTCGCCGCCGCCCACCCGGAGAACGTGGCCGGGGTGGCGATCCGCCGGCTCTCCCCGACCCAGTCGGTGCTGGCCGGCACCCTGCCCGCCCCGGCCGGCCGCCCGTCCTCGGGGCCGGTGGGGCAGAAGTGGCTCTCCGCACCCGACGGCGCCGGCCTGTGGCAACTCCTCCGCGACGCCGGCCTGGTCTGACCCCGCTTCTCATGAGCACTTTGTGCTGAGTAGTTCCACGAGCCTCCCCACAACTACTCAGCACAAAGTGATCAAGGAGTGATCGGATGGGGTAGTCGCCGCGACCTCCGCGACCTCCGCGACCTCCGCGACCTCCGCGACCTCCGCGACCTCCGCGACCTCCGCGACCTCCGCGACCTCCGCGACCTCCGCGACCTCCGCGT